>CAYGWP010000290.1:0-2188 GCA_964353455.1 uncultured Anaerolineales bacterium | reverse complement strand
CGGCTGGCGAAACAGGAACCGGCGCTGCTGGTCCATGCAGGCGCCAAGTAAGGCGGTCACGCGACCCATCGTGTAGGTGTCGAGCGTCGAGACATAGACGATGTGCCTCTGATTGTCGACCTGCGTAACATAGCCGGCCCCGTATCGCTTCTGGGCCGCCTCGGCCAAGGCCTTGGCCTCCGCGGCCAGCCGGACGTCCTCGTTGGATCCCGCCGGCGGCTTGACCGATGGCGATTCCGCGGCCGCAGCCAACGCAGCCGACAGCACAACGGCGGCCGCAGCCGATCTCATGCCCGCCTTGCGCCACATCCGGTTGCCCATGTCCTGGCCCTTGCACCACACCCGGTTGGCCACATCATCGCGTTTGCCACGCCCGTCCGCGACCGCCGTCCGGCCCCCCTTTCCGGGAGGCGTACTCTATCACAGGCACAAGGTGGGGAACAAGCCCACGCCCCCGCAGCAGAGAGCCCCCGACAGGTGGCCGAGATGCCGGCATACGGACTACAGATGGCCCCCTGGACGCGCCAGAACACCTGAGCCCACCCGGCGATGGTCGGCGCCTGTGGCCTGCGGGCGGCGGGACAGCCGAGCACAGATGGATCAGAGGGCCATGTGGGGCCTGTCGATTTGCTTGTTACTTGGACCCGAATTTGCCAGCCATTGGCATAAGGACTTCGGCCGTCAGATAAAAAAAACGCCTCGCAGGATTTGACTTTTCGGGAATCTCGTGGTATACTTCGACTGTTGCGGGATAGCGGGGAAACTGCTCCGAGGGACCGGACCGTTACCCCGTCTTTTTTTAGGGCTTGAGGAACCAGAGTAAAGGGCCGCTTTGCGGGGATGCTTTGCGGCTCGACCGGTGGCCTGCTAACGCGGGGCCGCGGACAATCAACTTCATACGCTGTGCTGTTGGAAGGCGATCCGGAGGGTCAACCCTGCCGGACCGCCTTTTCTTTTTGCGCGGGTGTTGGTTTGGCAACTTAAGGATGACCGGCGGTCGGACGCCGCCCCCGCGCCGGGGGCAGCGCCGCATCGGCAGCAGCGAACGCGTCAACACACCGAATGGTGACGGTTCCCTGCCGCGGCAACCGTGCAAGGCTACGGACGCGGGCGTCCGTCCGGCCGCCGGATGACTCTCTGGCGAAACGGGCTGCCGTGACGTGCAACGGCGGCGGCAGGAACAGCAGGTTGTGGCAGTGCGTTGAGGCGTGGGCGCGAGGAACCGTGATGTGGCGAAAGAGAGGGGTCAGCGAACGCTGCGGCTGAAGCCGAAGGCGCAAGGGTTCAAGGAGTCTCACACATGAAGGCATTTGCAGGCTTAGTTGTGCTGGGCGGGGTGTTGGTCGCCGGACTTGCCCTGAGTTCCAGCGCCGACGAGGGCACGGTACTGGTCACCCAGGGCCCGTACGAATCTCGGGGTGGATACCGGGACGGCGAATTTTACGTGACGCCGACGGGCATCCCTGGATGGCTGGACGGCGTTCCGATTGGCGCCTTCTGCGCGGAGATGACAGAAGGCATGACCGTCGGCGTCACGTACAATGCCGTGGTCAATACCGTCGCCATCAAGGGCAGCGCGCCTGTGTCGGACCCCCTCGGCCTCAAGACGGCCTGGCTGTACCACCAGTTTCAGACCGGCGCCATCGTCCTCGACACCGGTGCGAAGGCGACGGACTTCCAGTACGCGATCTGGAAACTGGAAGACGAGGACACACAGGCGCCCGCCGAGTGGGCCACAATCATCTGGACGCCCGCGGCGGAGGCCTACTACCAGATGGCCCTGGCCTCCACTTGGACTGATATCGGCAATGTCCGCGTGCTGAACCTCACGACCCCTGACGGAAAGCCGATTCAGGACTTGATCGTGCCCGAGCCGGCGACGGTGGCACTGCTGGCCTTCGGCTGCGCGGTGATGCTTGGGCGGCGCCGGAGGAAGTAAGAGCGGAAGCGGCGACAGATATGACGCGGACGGAGAACGGGGCGCAACGCTTAAGGCGGCGCGCCCCGCTTGCTTAACACTTCAACGCGATGAGCGGATGTGCGCGGCGGGTCGGGCCTTCGCCCGCCGTAGGGCTACGGCCCGCAGGCGGGCCTTCGCCCGCCGTAGGCTACGGCCCGCAGGCGGGCCTTCGCCCGCCGTAGGGCTACGGCCCGCAGGCGGGCCTTCGCCCGCCGTAGGGCTACGGCC
>CAYGWP010000289.1:0-18819 GCA_964353455.1 uncultured Anaerolineales bacterium | reverse complement strand
CCCCAGACGGGCATCCCCTCCCAGTAGATCCGGAATCGCTCGCCCTCGACCGCCGCCGCCTTGGCGGCGACGCGCCCCTGGAGTTCGGCCAGCAGCACCTCGTAGTAGCCGACGGCGTCCGGGTGGCCGCGCAAGACGACGGCCGGCCCCATCTGGATAGTACCGTCGAAGAAGGTGATCGGCGCGGGCACGCCGGCCGCCGTGTCGAGCACCGCCTTCCACAGCATCGTGCACCGCCTGGAGAGATCGACGGTCTCTCTGAGGCGGGCGGGGTCCAGTTTCGCGCCGGCGACCCCTGCGAGCGGCTCGACCAGGGCCTCCGTCTGCCGCGCCACGTCCTCGATGATGGAATCGTTCAGTTCGCCGATGGCGCGCGGCGTGTGGATTCCGAGGCACGGAACGTTCCACTCGCGCGCGTAGAACTGGAACCAGTCCTTGACGTCGCGGCACTGATTGGTGTTATAGACGAGGACGTCCGCCCTGGGCGGCCCCGGCATCTTCATCTTCTGGAACGGGCTCTCGCCCTTGAGGTACGACCCGATGTCGCTCGTGAGATATGAGCAGATGTCGGGCGAGAACCCCCGGGCGTTTGCCAGCGGGATGAGGTCCGTGGCCATGCGCGTCGCGCCGAGCATGGCACCGTGGTTCTCGGGAAAGTACACATTGAACCCCATTGCGCGGAGGAGTTCGGCCGGGCCGACGCTCGTGCACCAGGCGGTTTTCTTTCCCTCCTCTCGCCCCCGCATGAGTTCCATGAAGTACTTGCCCATCACCTCCTTCATCCTGGCGGTGGCCGCAAAGTCTTTTCGCTCCGTGGGCGCCGGCATTATCGAACTCCTTCCATTTCTCGCAGAAGGCGGCACGGTGCAAACCGCGCCCCGTGTTCCGCCGCCATCGCTTCAAGGTCGGCCAGGACGTTGCCCGGCCCGATGCCGCGCGCGTATCTTAACACGCCGCCGCGGAAATCAGGAAACCCAATCCCCAGCACCGTCGCGACATCCAAGTCCGATTCGCGCTCGGCAATGCCCTCTTCCATCACGTGGAAGGCCTCGTTGACCATCCGCAACACAAGCCGCCGCGTGATCTCGTCCCTTCCCACGCGGCCCGCCCTCCGCTTGGCGGGGCCTTCCGCCTGCTGCACCTCGGCGATGACTTGCGCGGATGCCTCGCTGCGGCGGGGGGTGCGATCCCCCTTCTCGTACTCGTACACGCCCGACCCGGTTTTCTGGCCCAGATGCCCGCGCTCCACCAGGCGCACGGCCACTCTCGACAGCGGCCCATGCGCGGGAAACGCCTTGGCCAGCACGCGGTCCGTGAGAACCAGCACGTCCAGGCCGGCCATGTCGATCAGCGCCAAAGGCCCCATCGGAAACCCGAATTCCACCATGGCGCTGTCGATCTCCGGGGCGTCCGCCCCCTCCTCCAGCAACCGGAAAGCCTCCTTCAGGTATGGAATGAAAAGGCGATTGACCAGGAACCCCTCGCGGTTCCTTACCAGGACCGGCGTCTTGCGGATGGCCTTGGCGAATCTCACTGCCGTCGCGACGATGTCCGGCGGCGTCGCGTCTCGCCGGATGATCTCCACCAGCGGCATGCGATGCGCGGGATTGAAGAAGTGCATGCCGATCAGGCGTTCCGGCCGCCGCATCCCTTCGGCCAGCACGTCCAGCGAGATCGTCGAGGTGTTCGAGGCGATAATCGCCCCGTCGCCGCACGCCCCTTCAATCTCCCTGATGACGGCGCGCTTCACGGGAATATCCTCGAACACCGCTTCAATGACGATCTGTGCTCCGGCGATCTTCCGCCAGTCGGCCGTTGTCGATAGAAGACCAAGCATGACTTCCGCCGCACCCGGTGCCCCGCCAAGCGGGGGGCGGGCCTCGGCGCGCTTCCGGACGCTGCTCCGTATCCGCTCCGTCCCCTTCTGAAGGGCCGACCCGTCCCGGTCGAAGACCGCGACGCGTATGCCGCTCGTGATGAGGGCCTGGGCGATGCCGGTTCCCATCGAACCCATGCCGATGACGGCGGCCTGCGTTATGTCGGCGGCCGCCTCCGCCGAGTGTCCTGGAATCCTGCTCGTCTCGCGGGCCGCAAAGAAGAGATATATCTTGTTGCGCGTCGCGGGCGTGCCCATGCACTCCGCAAAGCCCTCCTGCTCTTTGCGCAGGCCCGCCCCTATAGATTCCTCCAGGCCGGTCCGGACCGCGTCGAGGATTATCCGCGGCGCGATGATCTCGGGCCGCACGCCTGCCAGCCGCTCGCGCGCCTTGCGGAACGCGGCCTCGTTGTCGGCGGCGCTCACCTTGTCGGTCCGCCCGCTCGTCTTGCGCGGTCCCGTGCCGGACCGGAGCACGGTCCGGGCGCTGCCCAAGAAGTCGCCGCCCTCGCAGACATCATCAACAAGGCCGAGCGCGCGGCCGCGCCGGGCGTCAATGGCCTCTCCGGTGAGCAGCATCGTCAGGGCCTCTTCCGCGCCGATCAGCCTCGGCAACCGCTGCGTGCCGCCGGCCCCGGGATTGATGCCGAGGGTGACCTCCGGCATGCTGAAGCGGGTCGTCCCGGCACAGACGCGAAAATGGCAGGCCATGGCAAGTTCCAGCGCGCTTCCCATCACCCTGCCCGCAACGGCGGCCGCCACGGGCCTGGCGGAATCCTCCACGGCCTGGAACGCTTCCTGAAAGATGCGCGACGTTCGGACCGCCTCTTCGGCCCGGACGATGTCGCGGAACAGGCCCACGTCGGCGCCCGCGCTGAAGTGCTCCGGGCTTCCCGTCAGGATGATCGCGCGGACCTCCGGGTCCAGGTTCGCCCGGCCGATTGCGGCCCGGAGTTCTTCGAGCAGCAGGAAGGTGATTGCATTCAGCGGCGGCGCATTGAGGCGGAGCACGCACACGCCGTCGGACACGGTGTACTCGATCATCCGCACCGCCGTTTCCCGGTCACAACACGAGCGTGAGTTTCAGGGAACCCTCGGCGCACGTGGCGTACATCTCGAAGGCTTCGGGGGCCTTCTCCCAGGGCATTCGCGGCGTGACCATCGCCCCGAGGTCCACGCGCCCGTCAACGACCATATCGACGGCGGTCTGAAAGAACGCCGCGCACTCCGGCCCGACCGACGTGACAATCGTCGTCTCGTTCCGGAACGTGTCGTACCACGGGAACCGCTGATCGTTGTAGTCGGGCATGCCGAAGACGAAGAGCCGCCCGGCGCGCTTCGGCAGATAGGCGGCCGTTGCCATCGAGTCCGGCTTGCCGGCGGCATCGACGCAGAAATCGACCTTCTCGCCGCCGGTCAGTTCGCGCACCCGCTCGATGACGTTCTCATTGGACGCGTCAACGACCTCGCTCGCACCGAAACGCCTGGCCCACCGCAGGCGCCACGCCAACTTGTCCACCGCGATCACCTGCCGGGCGCCCATACGTCCCAGGAGGTGGGTCCAGATCAACCCCATCGGACCCTGGCCGATGACCGCACAGCGCTGGTTGATGACGTTGCCGGTCTGCGACAGCGCGCGCAGCACAGTCGATATCGGCTGCGCCACGATAAGCGATGGAACATCCGGCGCATCAGGCGGCAGCGCGGCAACGCCCGGCGGCCTGGCCCGGATGAACTCGGCGAAGCCGTAGTACCCCTCGGGCTGCGCGAGGACCAGCGTGCCGGGCTTCCACGCATCGCATCGAGATTCGACGATAGTGCCGATATTTTCGTGACCCGCCCAGCCGACCGGATTGGGAAAGTCGATCTTGCCCCACACGCCCTCGCCCGTGTACTGCCCCATGTTGCTCCCGCACAGGGCCACGTAGTGGCACTGGACCAGGACCTCGCCGGGCAGCGGCTCGGGCTTCGGGGCATCAAGGAAGGCGATTCTCCTCGGTTCCGCGATGTGGATGGCTCTCACTTGCTTTCGCTCCTCCCGGAGAGATGCAGTTCGTCCCGCCTGCGGGTCGCCGCGGCGACCACTTCGCACACGCGACACCATACCGGCCGATCGCAGGCGGGTCAAAAAGAAAAGGGGCCAAAGGGTATTGCGTCAGTCTCGGAGGGTGGCACGGCCACGCGCCGTTGCGTGACCATGCCACCCCCGTAAGTGACGCAGTACTTTCTTTTTCGGTTACCGCTTGCGTCATACCGCACACAGAATGTATAGAAGTGGCCGTCCATTCGGCAAGAAGAAAGGGAACCGCATGATGCGCCCCATCAACGTCCTGGCCGCCGGCGTGATGTTTTTCGCCGTCGGGTCCGGCGCGGCGAGTTTGCGCGCCGCAGAGCCCCCCCTGAGTTACCCCATCGTCGGAACCGGACAGACCAGGTGCTATGACAACTGGCAGGAGATCGCCCCGCCCGCCCGCGGCCGGCCGTTCCACGGCCAGGACTCCCAGCACCCCGGTCCCGCGCCGGCATACCGGAATAACGGGGACGGCACTATAACGGACCTGAACACGGGCCTGGAGTGGGTGCAGGCGCGCGGCACGAAGGTCACGTGGGACGCCGCCGTCGCGGGCGCGGCCACATGCCGCGTGGGCGGCCACAGCGACTGGCGGATGCCGACCATCAAGGAACTCTACTCGCTCATCAACTTCACGGGGGGCTTTCACTTCACGGCGGCCAATTCCACGCCATATATAGATGCGAAGTACTTCGGCTTCGCGTACGGAGACGAGTCGCAAGGCGAACGCCCCATTGATTGCCAGGACTGGTCCGCCACGACCTACGTCTCCACGACCATGAACGGCAACCCCACGGCGTTCGGCGTCAACTTCGCCGACGGACGCATCAAGGGATATCCGAAAATCAGGGTCGCCGCGGCGACCAGCACCCTCAAAACGCTCTTCGTCCGCTACGTCCGCGGCAACCCGAACTACGGCAGGAACGACTTCCACGCAGGCGCCGACGGCACCGTCACCGACCGCGCCACGGGCCTCATGTGGTCAAGGGCCGACAGCGCCAGGGGCTTGAACTGGGAGGCCGCCCTCGCCTACGTCCAGGCGCGCAACGCCGAGAACTACCTGGGCCATGGCGATTGGCGGCTGCCCAACGCCAAGGAACTTCAGAGCATCGTGGATTACACGCGGGCGCCCGCCGCCACCAATTCCCCCGCCATCGACCCGATCTTCCAGACCACGCGCCTGCCGGACGGCGAATACCCCTTCTTCTGGTCGAGCACGACCCACCTGGACGGCCCGCCCGACCGGCAGGGCGCCGCCGCAGTCTATGTCGCGTTCGGCCGCGCAACGGGCTGGATGCAGTTCCCACCCGGCGTCGGCACGCCTCGCCTGCTGGATGTCCACGGCGCGGGGGCCCAGCGCAGCGACCCGAAGACGGGCGACCCGGCGGCCTTCCCGTACGGCCGCGGGCCGCAGGGCGACGTGGTCAGGATACTCAACTACGTTCGTTGCGTCCGCGGCTGAAGGCCGCCGCGAGGCGTGCGGCAGGCGTCACTTGCCGGCCGCAGGTTTCGCCCCCTCAGCCGTGGCGAGGAGGCGGAATTCCTCGGCCGCGCGGTCCCACTTCGCCGTCAACTCACGAACCTTGTCGGGCAGGCTGTCGGCGAGGTTAGAGGACTCGCATCGGTCGGTCCGCATGTCGTAAAGTTCCCACGGTCCGGCCGCGCCGTCGGCGACGAGTTTGGAGTCGCCCACGCGGACGGCACGGTTGCCCGAGTGGCACCACCACAGAAAGTCGTGCCTGACGGCGCCGTCGCGCGCAAAGTCCGGTACGAGACTGAGTCCCGGCGGCGGCGGAACGGGCACATCGCCCCACTTTTCGGGCCATCGCCCGCCGGCAAGTTCCACGAGCGTCGGCGCAAGGTCGATAAAGTGGCACATGTCGCGCCTGAGTTCGCCCCGCGCCCGGATGCCCGCCGGCCAATGGACGACCATCGGCGACGAGATGCCCCCCTCGTGCACCCACACCTTGTGGAGCCTCAGCGGCGTGTTGCAGGCCGTGGACCAGCCCGGCCCCAGGCACAGGTACGACTTCGCGGACCCCGGCGGCGCGGACGGGTCGTGCCCGTCGCCGCGGATCATCTGCTCGGCGCTGGCACCGTTGTCGCTCACGAAGATGACCACCGTATCGTCGAGGGCGTTCATCGACTTGACCTGGTCCAGGACGCGGCCGATTTCGCGGTCGATGCGGTCGATCATGGCGGCGTGTATCGCCATCTTGGTCGCCTGGAACCGCTTCTGCTCATCCGTCAACTGGTCCCACGGGATCGCGCGGGGCACTTCGCCCGGCCCGATCCGCTTCTCCATCTCATCCGGCTTCAGGTTCCATGAGGGCAGGCTGTCCGGCTCGGGCTTTGACAGCGCACAGTTGATGAGGCCCAGGTCGGTCATCCGCTTCCAGCGCTCGCGGCGGATGACGTCCCAGCCGCACATGTAGCGGTCGCGGTGGCGGTTGATGTCCTCCTGAAGCGCCTGGATGGGGAAGTGCGGCTCGGTGAACGCCAGGTACTGGAAGAACGGCCTGTCCGGATGCTCCTTGGCGTGCTCTCTCAGGTATCGGATGGCGTTGTCGGCGATGGCGGTGCTGGCGTAGTAGCCCTCTTCGGACTTGTCGGGCCCGAGCGGCGGGTCGATCGCCGCCAGTTTCTTGGCGGTCAGGAAGTGATGGTCCGAATCGCTGTACTCAAACGCGCAGTCGAAGCCGCCCTGTATGGGCGTCCCATCGACGTGCCACTTGCCGGAATGATACGACCTGTAGCCGTGGGCCTTGAGCATGTCGGGCAGGAGGCGAGCCCAGGCCGGGCGTTTGCCGCCCGTGCCGCCGGCCAGGCCCGGCATCGCGTCGCGGCGGACCTGCTGGGCATAGTAGCCGGTCAGGATGCAGGCCCGCGACGGCCAGCACCGGGCGGTTGAGTAGCCCTGCGTGAACCTGATGCCGCCGGAGGCGAGGCGGTCGAGGTTCGGCGTGGCGATCTCGCTGCCGTAGCATCCGGCATCCGAGAAGCCCATGTCGTCGGCCACGATGACGAGGAAGTTGGGCTTTCGCGGTGAAGCCGTTTCGCCCGCCGCCCCGCGTGTCCAGAGCGGCATCGCCCCCGCCGCCGCGCCCAGGCCGGCCAGCCTCAGGAACTCGCGCCGCTGCATCGGCATCTTCGGTCTCCCGCTTCTGCTTATCCGCTGAAGTACAAGTACGCCATGAGAATAAGGACCAGCACCCCGCACGATGCAATCACGTCCCACCGGGTCCAACTGGCCCGCGACTTGGCGCGGTCCTCGGCGGATGTGGTGGCGAAGGTGAGGCCCCTGATCCGCTCCTCGGCCGGAGGGGCCGTCATGTGGCTCACCACGACCATCACGATGGCGCTAATGAGGAATATCAGCAGGCTGAAGTACTGGAAGTAGGTGTTGTTGACGATCCAGAGGAGCGACCCTGCCGGGTATCCCTTCTCGAAACCCGCCAGGCCCAGCGTGACGGGCGTATCCACCGCCAGGCGGAACACGCCCAGAATGAATCCGACGATGAGGGCGGCAAGGCAACCCTTCGCGTTCAACCGCTTCCAGAACACGCCGAAGAAGAACACCACGAAGATCGGCGGCGCAAGGTACCCCTGCACCGCCTGAAGGTAATGGTACAACCCCTGTGCCCCGCGAATGACGGGTATCCAGGCGATGCCGATGAAGACCATGATGGTCGTGGCGACGCGGCCGACCCAGACCAGTTGATGCTGCGAGGCCTTCGGCCTGAACTTCTGGTACAGGTCCATCGTGAAGAGCGTGCTACTGGCGTTGAACGTGCCGGCAAGGCTGCTCATGAGCGCGGCCAGCAGGCCCGCCACCACGATGCCGCGGACGCCGGCCGGCAGGACGTTGGCAACCATCAGCGGGAATGCCGCCTGGCATGCCTCGCGGACGGGACGGCCCTGGGCATCAACCAGCCCCGCCAGTTCGGGCACCGTGCCGCCCCTAGCCAGGGCGTAGCAGATCATGCCCGGAATAATGAAGATGAAGACCGGCAGGAGTTTCATGAACCCCGCGCATATCGTGCCGCGCCGCGCCTGCCGCTCGTTCGGGGCGCCCAGGGCACGCTGCACGATGTACTGGTCGGTGCACCAGTACCACAGGCCGATGATCGGTGCGCAGAAGAGCATTCCGAGCCACGGGTAATAGTCGCTGAAGTACCAGGCGATGCGGCCGGGTTCCTTGACGGGCGACCAGGTGCCCTCCATGCCGGCGGGGATGAGCGGTTTCCAGAGGTTGAACATGTCGGACGGCAGGGCCTCGCGCAAGGCGGTCCAGCCGCCGATCTCGATGAGGCCGAAGACCGTGACCAGCGCGGAGCCGAAGATCAGGATGATCGTCTGGGCCGCATCGGTGTACGCGACGGCCCGCATCCCGCCCAGGACCGTGTAGAGGCCCGTCAGGAGCACGACCGCCAGCGACCCGATCCAGAAACTGTCGAGCGTGACGAACCCCAGGTCCCAGTGGAGTTCCGGCAGCAGCGTGCCGAACACGACGCCGCCGGCGAAGATGCCCACTGCCATCTTCGTCAGCACGTACGCCACAAGGGAGATGATCGAAAGAACCCACCGCGCGGTCGGCGAGAACCGCCTCTCGAGGAACTCCGGCATCGTATAAACCATTGAACGCATGTAGAATGGAACCATCACCCAGCCCAGCACCAGCACGCACCAGGCGTGGAGTTCGTAGTGGGCCATCGCAACGCCGTCGGTGCAGCCGGAGCCGGCCAGGCCCACCAGGTGCTCCGACCCGATGTTCGAGGCGAAGATGGATGCCCCGATGATGAACCAGCCCAGGTTCCGCCCGGCCAGGAAGTAGTCGGCGGCCGTGTCCTTGTTCCTCAGGACCACCCACCACGTGATGGCCAGGAGGAGGAGGAAGTAGCCCGCGATCACCAGCCAATCGACGAGGCCCAGCGCCCCGCCCGACGGCGATTCCGCAAGGAAAGCCTGTGGGTCCATGGTTCTCCCCAGAGATGCCGGGTCCATTGTTCCCTGTCACAAGCCAAGCCGCCGGAGTATAATGCCCCGATGCCCGCTTGCCAATCGACAAATCTCCGGCCAAAGAAGGTTGCCCCGCGGGGTGGCACGGCCACGCCGTGCCGTTGCGTGGCCGTGGATGCCCACACGGGGGAGGCCACGGCCACGCAACAGCGTGGCCGTGCCACCCGTGGATTTGCCCAGGCCCCTCTGCTATTGCTCATTGTGTTTCTCTTTCCCGCGACGGTCTGCGCCGAGACGCCGGACGAGTCGCTGGCCGCCATCGCCCGCATCGCCCCGACGATTGCGGAGGCAATCCGGGCCGATGCGGACCTCAAGACCGAGATCGGCCCGGAGAAGTGGCCGCGGGCCCTCGCGCAACTCGCCCGGTTCGTCCAGGGCAAGGACCCGGAGTGCCGGGAGGCTGTGCGGATCATCGGCGACTTGGGCGGCCGCACCAAGGCGCCCGTCGGCGCGATAACGGTTGATGGCGACCCGGCCGAGTGGTCGGGCGCCGTGCCGTCGCCGGACTACCTGCGGCTGCACGCGGTTTCGCAAGACCGCAAGGAGGAGACGCCGCCGGCCGGGGTCGCCGCGGTCGTCCGCGACGACCGCCTCTATATCATGGTCGGCCTGCCCGCCGCATACTTCGACGACCGCGACAACGCGCTCCGCGTGACGATCGACTGTATGGACGGCCCGGCCTGGGATGCGCGGCTATCGATCTTGCGCCGTAGCGGGCGGTGGACCGGCACGTGGACCCCAGCCGACAAGGCGGACGCCGGGGCGAAGCCGCTCGGCGGGCTGGTTGCAGCCGCAGGCAAGGCGGCGGAGTTTGCCATCGACATCCGCGATTTCGCCCTCTTCCAGCCTGAGCCTCAGAGCCGAAGGCCGACCGACAGGGCCAAGCCGATGTGGACCCTGGTCGTCTCCGCGAAGCAGAAGACCGGCCAGGGCGCCGGGTGGGTCACGAGCCGGTTTGTGCCGGTGTTCAACGAGACCGCCCCGCCATCAGTGGCGGCGGGCGGCCCGTACGTCCGCACGTTCCTGATGCTCTGCGCCGATGCCGAGGTCGAGGAGTCGGACCGCACGGCCGCCGCCATCGCCATGATGTCGGCCCTGATGTACCAGTGCGGCAATGACGACGTGCGGCGGCAACTCAGGGCCGACAACGCCGCCTTCCTCGCCCTGGCGCGGGAGATAGAGAAGTGGCAATCGGAAATCGGGGCACGGTATCGCCTGAAGGACTACCCGCTGGAGGCGCAACTGGCCTGGGCCTTCCGCACTCCCCGCAGCCTCCGGTTCTTCGAGTCCGGCCGCGACGCCGCGCGGTCCGCGAACGACCGCGAGAACTACTACTGGTCATCTACCAGTGTCGATACTTTGCGGAAACTCCGGGCGGTGGCCGTCAAGGAGGGCCTGGCGGACCCGCCATTACGGAGGGCGGGGGAAACGGCGCGCAAGATCGACCGCTGGGTCCTCGAAAAACAGGACTACAGCCGCTCCCCCGCAATGGTGGAGGCACGCATCGAGAGCACCGACGACCCGGCGGAAGAGCAGCAACTCCGGAAATGGCTCGCCGTCGCCAAACAGCGCCAGCAGGAAGCCGAAGTAGTCGGCCAGTTCCACGGCAGACCTGTCTCGGAGTTCCGCCTGTCGCATTCCGAGACGTTGCTGGCCCAGATCCGCAAGCGCGGCCGCACGCTGGGCGTCTGCCAGCACCACGCATTCCTCGTGGCGGACATGATGCGCGCGGTCGGAATGGCCCCGGTCGAATTCAGCGTAGATCCGTCCCGCTCCGACAAGATTCCTCACACCTGGCCCGGCTACTACGATCCCGAGAGCCGCTCGTGGCGCTCGTACCAGGCGGGACGCAAGGACTCCGAGTGGTGGTACTTTAACATCATTCGCCTTCCGGTCTATACCTACGCCGCCGAGACGCCGCACCTCTCGTTCACGCGCGAGTACGGCGGCCCGCGTCCGTTGCCGCTCATCTTCAGCCGCGAACTCCAGGGCTTCGACATCCAGAAACTGATGCAGAAGGGGATCGATGCGGCCGCTATCCGCCAGTGGATGCTCACGCCGGGGCTGCGATAGCCCTCAACACATCTCCGCCAGGCGCGCGAGGAGGTCCATGCGGCGGTCGGGGCGGAGCATCTCCGGCGGCTGCGCGTCGATGAAGGCCAGACGCGGGCGAAGGCCCGCCCGGTGCGCCACCTGGATCGCCAAGCCCGGCCGCGCGTTCGCCTCAAGCACCACGGGGCCGCCCCTGGCGTCGAGAACGAAGTCGATTCCGACGTACCCGAGTTCGAGGCCCTCGGCCAGTCTCATCGCCGCGTCCAGCAGCGCCGACCAGCCGGGTATAGCCAGCCCCTCGATAGAAGCGCCGGTGTCGGGATGCGTGCTGGCGGCGCGCGAGCGGCACACCCCGCCGTAGGTCAGGCCTGTGGCAAGGTTGACGGCCGCCGCAACCGCGCCCTGGTGCAGGTTTGCCCGGCCCGCGGACTCGCTCGTCGGAAGGCGGACCATCGCCATCACCGGCGCCGAGCGGTACAGGATGATGCGGATATCGGGCGTCCCGCCGACGGCCACGTTCTCGAAGACCGGATGGCGGACGATCCGCTGCTCGATGATCGCCCGGTCGGGCTGGCCGCCCAGCGAGTACAGGCCCGAGAGGATCGTGGAGAGGTGGTACCGAAGGTCGGCAATGGTGTGCGTCGCGCCGCTGGATGTGGTGAATACGCGGCCGTCATGCGAGGCCACAACTATTATGCCGCGCCCCTCGCTTCCGGCCGCAGGCTTGATCACGAACTCCTGCCGGCCGCCCGTCAACCGGGGAAAAGCGCGGATGTCGCCGTGGCGCTCGATGGCCGCATACGTGGCGGGAACCGGGATGCCGCGGGCCTCGCAGATCCGCTTGGTGAGCAACTTGTCATCGACCCGCGGGTACAGGCGCCGCGGATTCAGGGGCAGGACGTGGTCGGCGTTGCGGCGGTTGATCCCCAGAACGCCTTTGCGCCGGAGTTCCCACGGCCACGCCCAGAATCGCCATGTCGGTCGAGCCATGATACGCTTCCTCTTGCTCAAGCACCGCTCTGCCGCGTAGGGTGGGTCCTCTGGACCCACGCGGCAGTGTCGCGGCTATCGTCCGCGTGGTCGCCGCGGCGACCACCCTACATCTGATGCGGCAACACGGCTTCACGCGGCCCGTACGGGCCGCGCAAAGGTGGGCACTATGGTCGCCGCGGCGAAGAAAGGTCGCGGAACCGAAGGAGTTCCGACAGCCGGTACCCCGCGTAGCGGCCCAGCAGCACGAGCGCTGCAACCGTGAAAAGGTGCACCTCGGGATGCGCCAGGAGCACCCGCCCCACCGCCTCCCATCGCAGCACCAGGTAACAGCAGAAGCCCACGACCACCGTCCCGGCCATCAACTGGAGGGCAAAGCGGAAACTGTCTTCCTCGCTCGTGACGTGGAACCGCTCGATCGTCATCGTCAGGATGACCATCGGCAGCAGAACGGCCTGAACGCTGGGCGTCAGGTGGTAATAGTCGAGGACCGACACGCTGAAGATGATGCACAGGACCACCAGCGTCAGTATGACGCTCAGGCGCGGCACGAGGAGGAGTTTGAGCCAGTCGAGCATCCTGCGGCTCGTAAGGCCCAGGAGCATCACCCCGGCGAACACCACGAGGCCGGTCCGCCAGTCGGCATAGACGAAACTCAGCGCAAGCAGCGTGGGCGTGAACGTGCCGAAAGTCCGGATGCCGATGATCGTCCGGAATACGGCCGTCACGAGCGCCCCCAGCGGCATGAGGAGGATGATGGCCAGGGCCTGGTGCATCTCGAGCGGCAGCCGCGTCAGGTCAAGAATCTCAAGTAAGTGATGCCTTCCCGGCGGAACGACGCCCGGCGGCGGCGGGATCGGGATGACCGAGAACGTCTCCTCAACGTCCACCACGCCGGTCCCGCGGACAATGTCCTCCGTGCCGCGGCGCACCGGAACGAACTGGGCGGGCAGTTCCCGGGCGAAGCCGCCGTCGGGGTCGTACGGCACCCATTGGGTCCCGTCGAAGACTTCGGCCCAGAGGCGGGGCCGCGCGTCGGCGCCCTCCCGCATCTCGAACCCGCACACGATCCTGGCCGGCGCCTTGGCCGCGCGGCAGAGGGCCACAAGCGCGCGGGCGCGTCCGCCGGGCGCCGCAGTCTTCCGTTCGATCGCACCTGCGGCATCGGAGGGGGCATCGTCCTGGCCGGGCGAGATCTCCTCGGCGCAGTACTTGTACAGCCGGCCCACGAGGTCGCCGTCCGCGGCGGCTTGGCGCACTTGCTGAAGAAGGTCCAGCACGGCCTTGTCGTCGGCCTGGATCGTCTTGGTGCTCCGCAGCGCCTCGGCCCTGGCATCGGCGGTCAATTGGCCGGTCGCCGCGGCGACCCGCAAGTTGGCGTGCGGACTGACCTGGACGTCGAACTGCGCCCCCAGGTGGTACGCCCCCGCGCGCTCCGCCACGAGGACCACCTCGCGGCTCTCGCCTTGCGGCGCGCGGGAACGGTCGGCCGTCAGGCCCGAGTAGAAGAACTCCTGGCGAAAGACGCGGCTGTGCCGGGTGTCGGCCGGAAACGCCACACGCACCCTGGCGCCCGGCCTTGCGGCGCGGAAGCCGACGCTGTACATGATTCTCCAGATGGTGTCGCCCTGGGTCATCTCGACGTCGCGGCGGAAATGCAAACGCAGGGCCACGCAGGCCGTCCCCAGGATCACAAGCGCCGACACAACCCAGAATGTGCTCCGCCTCCCTGCCACCGGCCTCTCTCTTCCCTGGCTGGGCGCCGTGGCGACCGCTTGACGGCCTTACGAGCACGCGCCTGAAAATGCAACCATACCATTTTCCCGGCCGACGGTAAACTCTTCACCCGCCTTCTCCGCTGCGTCAGAAAGAAAATGCCTGCACTAAGGAAGATTCCCGGTACACTCAGCAACTAATCATGCGTGGAACGAGAAACGGCGTGGCAACGGAGAGCCGCCATTTGGAGACAACGGACCGGGAGTTGGTCGAGAGGGCTCGGGCCGGAGACCCCTCGGCCTTTCACGAACTCCTGGACCGGCATGCCGGGTTTCTCTACAGCATGGCGGTTCCGCTGGTCGGGAACGCGGCGGACGCCGAGGACGTGGTGCAGGAGACGCTCTTGGGCGCGTATCGCGGGCTGCGGGCCTTCGAGGGCCGCGCGTCGGTGAGGACCTGGCTGGCCGCCATACTCATCCGGCAGGCGGCCTTGCGCCGCCGACACGAGAGGAAACGGATGGCCGCATCGGCACAGGCCGCGACGGCCGTGGAGGGCTCGCGGCAGTTCCCTTCCGCGGCGACGGCGGCGGATGCACGCATCGACGTTACGGCGGCCATCCAGGGTCTCTCGCGGGACCACCGCGAGGTGATCGTCCTGCGTGAATTGCACGGCATGTCTTACGACGAGATGGCGCAGGCGCTGGGGGCTCCGCGCGGGACGGTTGAGTCCCGCCTGTGGCGGGCCCGCCGCCAGTTGCAGGAACGTCTCAAGGAGTATCTTGCCTGAAGGAGCGGACTCTTGGACGAGTGCAGAGAAGCGGAGCGCCTGGGCGCCTACGGAGACGGCGAACTCTCGGACGCCGCGCGGGCGGGCATGGAGGAGCACCTCGCGCGGTGCCCGGCGTGCCGTGCGGAGTTGAATCGGTTGCGGGCGCTTTCGCATATGCTTGCCGCCGCCGACGAACCAGCGATGCCGCCTGCGGCCATGAAGAGGTTTCACAAGGCGGTTGACGCCATGCCGATGATCGAACTAGCGCACATTGCGGAGGTTTTCGGGGCGGTCGCCGCCTCGATCCTGGTGGCCTGCTGTCTGTGGCTGCTGCACGCACGATCGTCCGGCGTGACAAGCGGCCAGATTCCCATCTGGGAGACGGTGGCAATTGCCCGTCACGAGACCACGGTGACCGCGCCCGAGGAACAGTTGACCCAGTGGATCGTCCAGGACCTTTCCGAGAAAACGAGACATGACCAAAACTAAGATCATCCTGGTGGTGTGTTTCCTGGTGACGTTCGCGGCCGGCTCTTTCGTGGGCTGGTCGGTGTCGCGGCCGGACCATCCGCGGGGGGGGCCGTCATGGCTTACGGCCGAACTGAATCTCACCCCCGAGCAGCGGGACCAGATGCACGCCATCTGGTCCGAGGTCATGGGCGCAACGATGAAGCAGCGCGGCGAGCAGGGCAAGGCACTCAGGCAGGAACGCGATCAGGCCGTCATCGCCCTCCTCTCGGACGAGCAGAAGACACGCTACGACGTCATCTACCAGGATTACCTCCGCAAGGAAGGCGAACTCTCGGACCAGCGGAAACAGGCCTTCGATGAGGCCGTCAAACGCACCATGCAGATCCTTACGCCCGAACAGGCCGCCAGGTACGAGGACTTGATGAAGAAGCAGCCGGAGCGAGGCTTCGGGCCGCCTCGCGGCGGACACTGGGGCCGGCCCCCCGGTCCGCCGCCCGAGGCGCCGCCCGATGCGCCGCCCGGACCGCCACCGGAATGATCCGCGCTCCCCAGCGTGGGGAGTCGCGTTCAGGAATGGGAAACCCGGGGGTCGCCAGTCAAGGAGGTCGAACATGCTAAAGCGCAGCGCCGTGTTACTTGTGGTTCTCGTGATTGCGGGAGGGGCTTTCTTCCAGCAGGCAATTGCCCAAGAGGCGAACCCGGCCCCGGGTGCGTCGGTTGGTCAGGCCGGCGGACGCGACCAAGGCCAGTGGCAGCAGCGGATAGAGCAGTTCCGCCAGCAGATGGCCGACCGGATGAAACAGGCCCTCGGAGCCACCGATGAGGAGTGGAAGGTCCTCCAGCCGCGCATTGAGAAGGTCCAGACCCTCTCTCGCCAGACGCGCGGCGGCGGCATGGGAATGATGTTCAGCAACGGCCGCCGCGGCGGACCGGGCGGCGGACCGGGCGGCGACAAGCGCGAGGGCGACAAGCGCGATGCCAACAGGCCGGACGACCGGCCCCAGAGCGAGGTCGAGAAGAAGGTCGAGGCGCTTCAGAAGGTCCTCGATAACAAGGACGCCAAGCCGGAAGAGATCAAGGCCTCGCTGAGTGCCCTGCGCGAGGCACGCGCAAAGGCCAGGGTCGAACACGAGGCCGCTCAGAAGGAACTCCGCGAGGTCGTCACCGTGCGCCAGGAGGCGCAACTGGTGTCGATGGGGATTCTGGAATAGTTTGGGAAGATAGACCACGATGCTCGATATCCTTGCACGAATGCGCCAGAAGGGGCTGCTGGACGAGCAGTCCTCGCGGCGGGTCGAAGCGCTGGTGGCCGAGGGCAAACCGCTGGACGAGGCCCTTCTGGCCGCAGGCGGTCTGCCGGAAGACCAGTTGCTGCGCTACCTGGCGGAGGAGTTCCACGTCCCGCACGTTGACCTGGAACAGAACCCGCCCAAGAAGGAGTTCCTTGCGCAGTTCCCGGCCCGCATACTGCTGGAGCACGGTCTGCTGCCCCTCGGGCGGGAGAACGGGATCGTCACGGTCGCGTCGAACCGGTTGTTCGACACGAGCGGCCTGGACGAGTTGCGGCTGGCCTCGGGGCTGGAGTTCCGGATCGCCCTGGCCCCATCGGCCGAGATCACGCGCTGCATCAAGGGCCTGCTGGGCGTCGGGGCCGACACCCTACAGTCGCTCGTCTCCGAGGCCGAGGATGAAGGCATCCAGGTGGTCGATCACGAGACGGATGAGGACATGGACCTCTCCGCCGCCGCCGAAGACGCTTCCATCATCAAGTTCGTCAACCAGGTGCTTGCCGAGGCCATCGACCGGCGTGCCACCGACGTCCACTTCGAGCCGTACGAGGACGCCCTGCGGGTCCGATACCGCGTTGACGGCGTGCTCCAGGAAGCGAACATTCCGCCCGAGGTGCGGCAGTTCCACCCGGCGATCGTCTCGCGCCTGAAGATCCTCAGCCGCCTCGACATAGCCGAGAAACGCCTCCCGCAGGACGGGCGCATACGCCTCAAGGTCGCCGCAAGAGAGGTTGATGTCCGCGTCTCGGTCATACCCATGCTTTACGGCGAGGCCGTCGTGCTGCGCCTGCTGGACCGAGGCGCGATGCTCCTGGGCCTTGAGCACCTGGGCATGGCCGACCGCGACCGCGACATCTTCGAGCGACTCCTCGCCCTTCCACACGGCATCATTCTCGTGACCGGGCCCACCGGCAGCGGCAAGACAACCACGCTGTACGCGGCGCTGTCGCGCATAAACGACGTGTCGCGGAAGATCGTGACCATCGAGGACCCGATCGAGTACCACCTCCGCGGGATCAACCAGATTCAGGTCTCCGGGAAGGCGGGCCTGACGTTCGCGCGGGGCCTGCGGTCGATCCTGCGTCACGACCCGGACGTGATCCTGGTGGGCGAGATCCGCGACCGCGAGACCGCCGAGATCGCCGTCCAGGCATCGCTCACCGGACACCTCGTCTTCTCGACCCTCCACACGAACGATGCCCCCGGCGCACTGACGCGCCTCGTGGATATGGGGATCGAGCCGTACCTTGTGGCCTCGTCGCTGGAGGCGGTGCTGGCCCAGCGGCTGGTGCGCCTGATATGCAGGAAGTGCACGGAGACGCTCCCCGCGGAGGATGCGGCGGCCCTCAGGGCGCAGTTCGGCGACCAAACCCCGCCGGTCCTCCACTGGGGGCGCGGATGCCGCGAGTGCCAGGACACCGGATACCACGGCCGGACGGGCATCTTCGAGAGCATGCTGGTGACGCCCGAAATCCGGGCGATGATCTTGGAGCGGGCCTCGGCCGGCCAAATCCGCAAGGCCGCCGCAGCACAGGGCATGTTGAGCCTCCGAGAGGACGGCTGGCGACTCGTGCGCAGCGCACGCACCACCGTCGAGGAGGTCCTCAGGGTCACAAAGGACGAGCGCCTGGGCGGCAACGGCAATGGCACAGAGGACGCGCCCGGCCCGCCAGGACTAAGGGCGGGCCGCGGACCCTACGGCAAACCCAATGAGGCGGCCGACTGATGCCTGTCTTCACATACACAGCCCTGGATTCCAAGGGACAGCGGACGTCGGGGACGGTGCCCGCGCCGAACCGGGCGGCCGCCCTCGACGCGGTCATCCGGCAGGGGCTGACGCCGGCGTCCGTCGAAGCGGAGCCTGCGGCCGCCGAGAGACGGCCGCCGCGGCTGGTGGGGTCCGGCCGCGTGTCGCAGACAGACGTTGAGGCATTCAGCCGTGAACTTGCGAGCCTGCTTGCGGCGGGCGTGGCGCTGAGCCGGGCGCTCCAGATTCTCAGCCGCGAGGCCTCGCGCCCGGCCGCCAAGAAGCAATGGGCCGCCATCCACGATGACGTCGTCGGCGGCACGTCGTTGGCGGATGCGATGGCCAGGTTTCCGCAGTCGTTCCCGGCGGTGCACGTGGCCATGGTTCGCGCGGGCGAGACCGGCGGGTTCCTCGACGTGGTCCTCGGGCAGATCGCCGATTTCAGGTCGCGCGAGAGGGACCTGAAGTCGAAAGTCAGGGGGGCGCTCATCTATCCGGCCGTCCTGGTGGTGCTGGCGACAGTCGTATTGACGATTCTGCTCATCTGGTTTATTCCACGTTTCTCCGGTATTTTTGCGGAATTCGGCGCTACCCTGCCGGTGCTGACCCGGGCCATCGTCGCGGTCAGCAACGTCGTAACCAAGTACGGCCTGGTGGTGCTGCTTGCGGCTGTCTTGATAGTGGTGGTGACCCGGCGGGCGCTCAAGACTGAGGCCGGGCGGCGGTTCCTGGAGCGGGCCCTGCTGCGCGCGCCGTCCCTGGGCACCGTGCTCGCCCATCTTGCGCTGGTGCGATTCTGCCGCATGCTGGGAACGCTGC
>CAYGWP010000288.1:0-3437 GCA_964353455.1 uncultured Anaerolineales bacterium | reverse complement strand
TTCACCCTCTGCCGCGCCATGTTCATCGAGACCAATCCCATCCCCATCAAGACGGCGATGAAATGGGTGGGCCTGATTGATTCCGACGAGAAACGCCTGCCGCTCTGCGACCTCTCCGCCGCAAGCGCGGAGACCCTGCGGCGGGCGATGAAAGATTACGGCCTGCTCTAACCTGGGCTGACGCGGTTTTGCGCGGCGGTTCGGGAGAACCGCCGCGCGAAGTGGTTTTGTGGTGCTGACGAGGCCTCGGAATGCCCAAACAACGCGCGTCCAAGACAACGCTGGAACGCCGCGGCCGACTCATCTTCGGCGCATTCATCCTGCTGACGGTCGTGGCCTGCCTCTGGTGGCCGTGGTGGCAGATGGAGCGATTCGTTGAAACCGGCGACCACGACCGCGCCGGCGCCTTGGCCCGGGCACACCTGCGGTACAGGCACGCCCTTCAGAACGTGCCGGAGACCGCCGCCAAGACGCTCCCAACCTTCGAGGCAGCCGACACCGAGAAGTGCGCGCCGCCCATCCGCGTTGAGCCAGCCGCGCCAGGGCAGCCACAGGCGCCGCCGCCCGGCGTAACCGGCATCGCTCGGGAGGCCATTGTGGTATTCACCAAACATCCCGCCCAGAGCAGCCACTGGGACGTCTCCGGCGACTCCTTCCGCTACGTCCAGGCGTTCCGCGCCCGTAGCGACTGCCTGGCCTGCCACGGCGAATACAAGCCGGGCGAACTCATCGGCGCTATCAGCCTCGAACTCAGCCTCAAGGACCGCAACAAGACCCTCCTGGCGAACCGGATCGTCCTCATCGTCGCCGCCATGCTGGTCGTCCTCCTGTCCATCGCCGTCTTCTACGCCATCTTCCGATACATGGTGGTCCGGCCGATCCAGCACCTGAAGGACGTGGCCGACCGGGTCAGCGGCGGCGACCTCCTGGTGCGAAGCGAAATCGACACAGGCAATGAACTGGAGGCCCTATCCGACGCCCTCAACCACATGCTCGACGAGACCGCCAAGGCCCAGGCCGACCTGCGCGCCGCCACCGCCGCACGCGACGCCAAACTCGACGAACTCGCTAAGGCCAACGTCGCTCTCTTCGAGATGAACCAGGTCAAGAACAAGTTCCTCACCACGATGAGCCACGAACTCAGGACCCCCCTGAACTCCATCCTGGGCTTCGCCCAGATCCTCTGCGATTCGCCCTCGCTGGTCTCCGACCCGAAACTCCATCGCTACGCCCGCAACATCCTCTCCAGCGGCCGCATGCTGCTCGACATGATCAACGACCTCCTGGACCTGGCGAAGATCGAGGCCGGCCGTCTCCAGGTCCGCTGCGAGAAGGTCTCGCCCCCGGACATCGCCGAGGCCGTCTGCAACATGGTCCGCCCGATGCTCGCCGAAACGGCGCTCAAACTGGTGTGCGAGGTTGACCCCGCCACCCCACTCATGACCACCGACGCCACCAAGATCCAGCAAATCCTCTACAATCTCCTCTCCAACGCCATCAAGTTCACCGCAGAGGGAGAGGTCCGCCTCACCGTTCGCCCCGTAGAGGGCCGCCGCGTCGCCTTCACCGTCATCGACACCGGCCCAGGCATCGCAAGGGATG
The DNA here is from genome assembly GCA_964353455.1 of uncultured Anaerolineales bacterium. GTDB lineage: Bacteria > Planctomycetota > Phycisphaerae > FEN-1346 > FEN-1346 > CAYGWP01. Next base: position 1,835 of record CAYGWP010000288.1, on the reverse strand, counting down.
AGCAACTCCGTATCTTCGACCGATTCACACAACTGGACTCCAGTTACACAAGACGGTATCGTGGTACGGGCCTGGGCCTTTCAATCGTAAAAGAACTCACGGGACTCCTCGACGGCATAGTGTCGGTACAGAGCGAGGTCGGACACGGATCCACTTTCACGGTGGTCTTGCCGGTCGATTCGAGCCCCGCCGAGGCACGGGCTCCGAACGGTGCGGCCACCGAGAAAGGAACCGCCACCACAGTCACATAGGCGATGCAGCCCGTTGGCCGCCCGACTTGTCGGGCGCGCCGTGCGAGTGTAGCATGTATGCGCGGCGGGTCTCCGGACCCGCCGCGCGAGAGCCGAAATGTAGGGTGGTCGCCTGGGCGACCACGCGGACGGTTGCCGCGGCACTGCCGCGTGGGTCCAGAGGACCCACCCTACAGGATGACGCGAGAGCGCCGATGAACAATCAGCCGATGAACAATCAGTGGAGATGATCATGGCAATCCTGTTTCGCTGTCCGTGCGGGCGCAGCATGGTCGTGGAATCCGACCGCGCGGGGGCGCAGGTCATGTGTCCGAACTGCCGCCGCACGCTGAAGGTCCCGACCGGCAAAGATCGCGGCGTGGAACTGGCATCCGTGCCGGCCGCCACAAAGACACGCACCTCGCGTCTCTGCCCACGCTGCCGAAAGGAGGTTCCGGTCGATAGCCAGACCTGCCCGCACTGTAAGACTCCCCTCGGGCAAGGCGCCGCTGCCGCAGCACCGGCCGCCCCGCCGGCACACGCCCGCGATGCCCTGGCCGACGCCGTCCGCAGCGCTTCGGGCGGGGCGCCCCGGGCCGCGGCAGCCGCACGCCCGTCCGCAACGGCCGACGCCGGCGAGGAGGAACACGTTATCATCTACGGCGGGTCGAGAGCCAGTTGGTTCACCCAACTCTCGACCGGGGCCAAGGTCGGCGCTATCGGAGGCGCGGCCGCGTTCGTCCTCGTCCTCGCAATCATCAGCTACTTCCTGTACGCATCCTGGCGCGCCGACCAGGTGGTCGAGGGCAGAAACCTCGCCCTGAGATGCCAAACCGAAGGACGTAAACTCGAAAACCAGGGCAAGTTCCAGGAAGCCTACGAACTCTGCTATTCCGCTCTCAACTTGGTCCCTTTCCTGAGGAGCACCGGCCAGCCGGCCGACATCGCCGCGGCCGACAGCGTCCAGACACGCATCAACGCACTTCATTATCTCGTGGCGGACCCCAAGGTCCACATCGGCGAGTCCGTCTATTGGAAGCCCAAGAACCAGGCCGAACTCGACCAGGCCCGCGCACACCTCCGCGAGACCTACCCCACCTACAGGAACGCGGTCCTCGCATGGTGCGATGCGGCAGCGGCCGCAATCCAGACCGGCAGGACCAGTCCCAACCAGGCCGCCTTTGAAGACAAGGTCAGAGAGATGATGGATGCCTACGTCAAGTTCATCGGCCAGGTAGATGAACGACAGCGGGCACAATACACCTTCCAAACCCTGCTCGAGGTCATCCGCACCGTCGCCGGCGCCAACCGCAACTGGAACAAGCCCGACCGCAACCAGTACATGGCGAACGCCGTCGGCTACCTCGACGCACTCCGCGAAAGGGCCTCAACGCCCGGCTATCCCGATGCCGTCTGGGAACGCTAACGCACTTTAAGGTTGGATATTGGCGCAGCCCGTACGGGCCGCGCATTGCCTTTGTTCTCCTCTCCCCATAGCCTGCCCGCCCGTTGTATCGGCGGGTGGGAGAGGGTAGGGCCTGCCACGCCGGCTTGTCCGGCGAAGCACTTGCGAAGCCGGACTTGTCCGCCGACTTGTCCGCCGAC
>CAYGWP010000287.1:0-29289 GCA_964353455.1 uncultured Anaerolineales bacterium | reverse complement strand
GGGCCTCCCAAACCGCTTCGCCGGCCGAGTTTGCGGGAATACTAGCATGCCGGCCGCGAGATGCAAGGCCCTTGAACCAAACAATCCGATGAGGAATCATTGCGGCCCTGCTTGATTTCGCCCCTGCGCCGCTTTACCATGCCACACTGGCGGGAATTCATCGGTAGCGTCGGGCGCGGTTCATGTACGCAACGCGGTTGAAGGCGGTACTCGTTGTGCTCGGACTGGGCGTCCTGGTCCTGGCGGGCAGCCTCTTTAATCTCCAGGTCATCCAGGGCAGCCGGTTCCACGAGGAGGCCAGGAACCGCCTGAAGCGTCCGCCCGGATTCCACCCGACGATCCGCGGCGCTATCCTCGACCGCAACGGCCTGTGGCTGGCACGCGACATCGGCGCCTCCAACGTGGCCGTCTATTTCCCCTTCGTCGAGATGGCCGACCAGTTCGTCGCCGAAATGGCCCGCGACTGGAAGGTCACGCCCGAAGAGGTCCGCACGCGGGTCGAGAGGATGTGGTCGGAACTCGCGCGGCTCTCGGGCGTGCCGCCGGACGAACTCGCCCGCCGCCGCGAAACCGTCCGACAGCGCGTCGAGGTCATCCGACAGTCGATCGCCGAGTACCACGGCCGCCGCGTCCGCGTACGCGAAGAGACCTACGGCGAGCGCACCAGCGTGGCGCACCCCATCGTCTATGACGTTGACTTTAAGACCGTCGGCGCAATCGCCAGCCGCCCGGAGGATTTCCCCGGCCTCGTCATCGAGACCACCCGCAAGCGCGAGTACGCCCAGGGGGCCGCCGCTCCTCACATCATCGGGCGCATGGGCGAGGTCACCGCCGAGGAACTCCTGGCCGGCGGTGCAAACGAGCCGTTCCCGCCAGGCGACCTCCGCCGCTACTGGCCCGGCGACTGGCTCGGCCGCGGCGGCGCCGAGGGGGCCGGCGAGTCCATCCTCCGCGGGGCACGCGGCCTTTACCAGAAGGGCATTGAGGGGAACTTCCTGGAGGACATCGAGGCCGTGCCAGGACGCGACGTACGCCTGACGCTCGACATCGCGCTCCAGACCGACGTCGAGGACGTGCTTGACCATCAGCCGACGGGCGGCCGGCGGCCTGCGGCGGCCGTCGTCATCGACGTTCGCACAGGGGAGGTGCTCGTCCTTGCCACGGCGCCAAGGTACGACAACCGCACCTTCGGGACGGACTTCGCGGCCCTCGTGCGGGACCCCGCCCGGCCCCTCGTCAACCGCGCCGTCTATGGCCTCTATCCGCTCGGCTCGGTCTTCAAGGCCGTCACGGCCACGGCCGCCCTCATGGAGGGCGTCCTCACCCCGCAGACCACCTTCTCGTGCGAGGGCGTCCTCGACCCGGCCAACCCCAACCGCTTCCGCTGCCATGTAATGCTCTCTCGTGGATATGGACATGGACCGATGCAACTCCGCGCGGGCATCCAGAAGTCGTGCGACATCTACTTCTACCACGTGGCAGAAGCCCTCGGACGGCAGCCGTCCCGCCCTGAGCGGGCCGTGCCAGGGGACGGCCGCCGGACCGACCTCGCCCTGGCCCGCGACCGGCTCCGCGCCTGGGCCGGCCGGCTTGGTTTCGGACGGCCCACAGGCATCGGCCTTCCGGGCGAACCGGCAGGCTGCATCGATGTCCGCGACGTGCGAAACATGGCCATCGGACAGGGCGAACTCATGGTCACGCCCCTCCAGACCGCCCAACTCTACGCCCTCGTGGCCACCGACGGACGCATGCCGCCCTTGAGGCTCTTCCGCGACCGCCCACCCGCCGAGACCAGCCGGCCGGGCCTGTCGCTCGACCCGCGGCTCATGGCCACGCTCCGCGACGCATTCGCCGCCGTCGTCAACGAGCCCGGCGGCACGGGCTACGGCACCTCGAACCTGCCCGACATCCGCATCGCAGGCAAGACCGGCACCGCGCAGGCCGGCACGGGCGGCGACCACGCCTGGTTCGCCGGGTTCGCCCCGGCCGAGAATCCGCGGGTCGCATTCGCGGTAATCGTCGAGCACGGCGGCCACGGCGGCGAGGTCGCCGGTCCCATCGCACGCGAAATCGTCCGCGCATGCCAGTCACACGGCTATCTCGACGACCGGGGACAGACCGTCGCGACGCCCGAGGCCGCTCCCGCCAACGGCAACGGAAAACCCGTCAACGGAAAAACACCTAACAGCAGACCCGCCAAAGGCAAGACAAGCGGGCGCACGCCACCCCCTCCGCCGCCCGACAAGCCGGCCATCATGCCGGTGGGGTAGCGCGATGCCACCCGGCTGCTGCAAGAAACCGCGCGGCAGTCCGTTTGACCTGACGGGTCACGCGAAGGGAGGAACCATGGCGCATCTCTCGGGCCGCACGGTCCTCGTGTGCACCATCGCGGCGCTGCTGCTTGCGCCGAGCATTCCGGCGGCGGAGCGCCCCGACGGCCCGCGCCAGCCCATGCGCAAGCCGGGAGGCGTGTTCCTCGAGCCCGGCCAAGAAGCCCCCGACCTCACGCTCCCGCGACTGGCCGTCGAGACCAACAAGGACGGCAACACCGCCGGCAAGGTGAGCGACCAGAAGGTCACGGTCTCTTCCTTCCGCGGCAAGAAGCCCGTGGTCCTCATCTTCTCATCGTACACCTGACACCCCTTCCGGCCCCAGGCTGGGGCCGTCGAGACCTTGTACGCGGCGTACAAGGACAAGGCCGAGTTCTTCCTGGTGTACATCCGCGAGGCGCACCCGACCGATGCCCGGCCCGCCATCGACGGCCGGGCGGGCGACCCGTCGCGCGGCCAGCCGGACGTGAAGCAGGCGAAATCGGTCGATGAGCGGGCGATTGCGGCGGGCCGGTGCGAGAAGGATCTGAAACTCACCCTGCCCATCATCATCGACGACATGCAGGGAACCGCCGAGAAGGCGTACGGCGGGTGGCCCGACCGGATCGCCGTCATCGACATCGCCGGGCGGATCGCATACCACAGCGGCCCCGGTCCGGGAGGATTCAACCTCCCCGCGGCCGAGCGGGCGCTGAAGGCGGTATTGGCAAACGGCGGCAAGTGGTCGCCGCCCGCGCCGCCGAAGGACCCCGGCGAGGCAAAACCGTAACGTCTCCGCCGTCGGGGGGCGGACCTGGACGGTCACCGGCCCACGGCCGTCACCGATTTCTCCGCTTCCTTCACCAGGTAGAAACTGCCGCCAAGCGACACGTCCACGGTGACGGGGCCGTAATCGGGGATCGTGATCTCGACGCCCTTCTTGTCGCCCATGGGCGCGTGGGCGTAGATGAGCCACTCGCGCTTGGGCTTCTGGCCGATCACGCGGGCCAGCGTAAAGACCGGCATGCGGGTCGTCAGTTCCCACGGCCGGGGCGGGTCGGCGCTCGTGTCAAGGTGGAACCACCGATCGACATCCTTCCATTTCTCCGGGATGTCCGTGCCGAACGGGTGCGGATGGGCGCGGTTCGACACCAGTTCCCCCTGCCGCCAGAACCGCGCGAGGACCGGGTCGGCGTGCACGCGGTCAACCGACTCGATGATTGTCTTGAAGTACTCCCACCACCGCTCCCGCCGGTCGGCGCTTGAGCGCCACTCGCGGGCGACGCGGGGCGTAAGAAGCCACATGCCGTACTGAATCCAGCCGCGGTATCGTTCGGGCGTGGAAGGGAACCCCGCCTCCGCGTACGACTTGTAGCGGTCTTTCGCATCACTGGGCAGGTTGCCGTCCCAGAAGATCACCTCGAACCAGAAGTTGGGGTTGACCCTGTACGCCTCGCGCTGCATGAAGACCAGGTTCATCATCTCGACCTGGCAACTCCATACGTTGAAGACGGCCTTCTTGGGCTGCCAGCCGTTGTCATAGTACTCCGGGATGGCGCCCTGCCAGGCAAAGTAGTGCCATGTGATGCGGTCCTCGGTGGCGAGGGAGTACTTTTTCCAGCCGCCCTCGTCGGCGGCGAAGTCGGCCCGGCCCATGTGGTTCGGCCCCATGGCATTGTAGGCGACGAAGAGGGCATTCTTCCGCCAGACATCGTTGGCAAGGGCCTCGCGCATGCCCTTCAGCATGGCACGGTAGCGCTCGATCCACCCGTCGCCGAAGACGCGGCGCCTGAACTCGCCGTCCTTGCCTTGGCCAAACTTGTCGAGATATCGCTTATCCTGCTCGGCGTTGTACCATCGCAGCGTGCCCGCCTCGTTGTTGCTGATGATGAGCACCAGCGGCGGGTCGGGATAGACCTCCTCGATCTTGTGCATGCCGGGCGAGTCCATCCAGTACCGGCCCACCTCCTCCCACGGCGGCACGGCCCCGAACGGGCTCAGGAGTTTGCCGGTCTTCTTCTCGCCGACCGGTTCCGGCAGCAGGACGAGCGGGCTCTGGTCGGGCGGCAGGCCCCGCCAGCGGTTCGTATTATCATATAGAGTTGCTTCCCACTGTCCGCCGGTGACCAGGGCGAAGGGCAGACGCCACTCGCGCAGTTGTTTCAGCGCCTCTTCATTCGCCCCGAGAACCCTGTCCGCCGCCTGCCCCGGGCTGGGCGTGGGCAGCCAGGGGAACAGGTGGCGGCCCTCCCGGATCATCTCGATCTGCCACTCCAGCGGGCAGGTCATCCGGTGCCAGTGAGAGGCAAGGGGCAGGGGCCGGCCCGCGGGATCGTTGTTCGCCCTGAGCGCCTCGGCCCGTATCGCAGCCGCCGCCGGAGGGATCTCCGCGGCCTGCGCCGCAGCCGCAAGCGATGCGAAAACCAGGATGACGCCAGCCGCCAGGCTAAGCATTGGAGTTTGCACTGTGCTCCCCTTTCACTCCGGAAAATCCTGTGCTGTCAGGGCATCGTGCGCGCCCCGCCGAGAGTCCCCTCCACAGCGGAGGGCCTCTTGCTGACGGCCACGCGCCGCACCTTCAGGTCCGTCGGCGTGCTCAGCCTGAGGTCGCTCGAGAGGTTCTCGCGGTTCACGAGCCGCGCATCCGCCAGGACGAACGTCGCCGTCTTCCAGGCGCCGCTGCCGGTCCGCTTCACGGTCGCGGCGTCCTTGTAGGCGCCCGCGAGAGGGGCGGACGGGTCGGCCGAATCGTACTGGAGGCCGAACCAGCCGGTGCCCTCGTCAAGGTACTCGACGACCGCCTCAACGGCGATGCCGCTATCGAAGTAGAACGATTCATCCACATCAAAGTAGATGTACTTATGGCTGCCCGCGCTGTTGGGGAGGGTCTGGAGGCAGTCGGCGCCGCCCGCCCGTGTGACGCCGGCCTGGCCGTCGGAGCCGACCTTCAGGCGCAGGCCGTCGCCCCTCGCCCCGGGGCCGAAGGTGATCGAGACCTCCCGCGCATCGGCGTACGGGCCGCCGAGTTTCCGCCGCTCGCCCGCCTTCCACGCCGCCGCGTACGACCGCGTGAGGTCGATGTACCGGCGGCCGTACTCCCGCGATTCGGCGATGTCGGTTCCCTCGTGCCACTCGTTCCACGTCTCGACGGCCACGATGCCGGGCCGCCGGCCAGGGTCCATCGCCAGCAACCTCTCCCAGTTCCGCCGGTAGAACGCGCCGCCCTCGCGGTCGGTCCTGGGTCCCGTGCGGCCGGGGACGACGTGGTCGTCGTATCCCGGTCCGAGGGCCGCGACGCCGAGCACCTGTAGCCCCTGCGCCCCGCCCCAGGCGTAGGTGCTGTCGGCCCCGATCTTCCAGGACCGCTCGGCCACGATGTACGGGCGCGCCCCGCCAAAGTCCTCGGCGAAGTGCGACCGCACGTACCCCACGAGTTGCGTGTCGGCCGTTCCGCCCGCCGCGAAGCCGGCCGAATACAGGAAAACGATGGGCTTGCCATCAACAGTTGCCCATAATTTCGATGGGATGAGCGAGAAGAAGTCGCGGATGGTGACGTAGAACCACGCCCGCCCGTCCGGCGTCGAGAGGTCAGCCCGATGTCCCGCGGCATTGTGCTGGAGCGTGGAGGTGTCGTAGAACATGCCGACGCGCGGCGGCTTGCCTCCCGCCGCCCGCAACTCCTCCTGGGCGGCCGCCAGCGGCGGTAGCCCCGCGTAACTCCAGTGCTCCCCCGCATTCCCCGCCATCGTGTTGCCGGGACATCCCCAGAACACCGGCAGGACCACGTCGATGCCGGCAGCCGCCATGTCCGCCAGTTGCTTCCGGTGCCACGACGCCAGCCGGTAACTGTACCCCTTCGTATCGGCCGGATGGTCGGTCTGGCCGTCGGAGCCGTCCGGGTTGCGGAAATGCCGGCCGGACTCATCGTCATACCAATAAAAGTAGTATGTTGCGACAAGGCGGTCCTTCGCCGAGAATCCGCCCGACTCGGCCTCATAGCGCCCGAATCGGATGTGCTTCCCGGGAGCGGGCCACGCGAGGACCGCCTGCTCCGAGAACCGCGTCTCCCCGGCCCGCGCGGCCGCAGGGGCGAACAGGCCGGCGATTCCGGCGGCCGCGACCGCGGCGCAGGCTGTCATGCCTGTCCTCCGTCCGGTCATTCCGGCGCCCCTTTCTCGAAGAGTTCGAGCCACTGGAGCGTGAGCGCCTCGGAAATGGTCTTGGGGGGGCGCAACTCCTCGGGCCTCCGGCCCCAGTAGAAGCCCAGCCATCCGCAGGCGTGCCGCCGCGACGCGGCGATGAACCGCCGCAGGTCTTCCGCCCCGCACCTCAGGGGAAACATCTCCTCGACGACCACCGGCTTGCCGACCGCGAACCCGGCCAGCGTCTTCAGGTCGTCATCCAACTTCCCCGCCTCCGGGTAGATGTGCACGCAGATGAAGTCGAGGTCGCCGGCGATCTTCTCCGGCACGAAGCCCGATGTGAGGCCCGGCCGGTCGAGGCTCCACGGAACGAGGCCGACCGTGATGAGGCGGCGCGGGTCGCGCTGCCGGATGGCGGCCTTCAGGCGCCGGATCCACGCCGCCGCAACCTCCGGGCGCGACCGCGCACCCGTCTCAAGGGCGATGAACTGGACGAAGCAAAAGTCGCCGAAAGCCGGACCAAGCCAGTCGTCGCGCTTCCCGCCCTGCCCCGGAACCACCGGCTCGTTCATCAGGTCGTAGCAGAAGACGGCCGGGCTGGCGGCGCACCGCGCGGCCACCGCCTCCCAGAACGCGGCCTGCGCGTCCCACCGCGCGGACTCCGGCAGCCGGTCGTACCACGCGGGGACATCCGCCTTGCGGTAGCACCCCAGGCCCGTCAGGTCCAGGTAGAGGCCCGTCTCCTCGGCCAGCGCCAGGAGGCGCGAGAGTTGGTCGAGGGCCTTTGCATTCGGTTTGTCGGGGGCATCCATGAAACGGCCGAGTTGCAGGTGGACCCGGACGACGTTGGCCCCCAGGGCCTTCATTTCGCGGAAGTGCCGGACGACGGCCGGCCACTCGGCCTCCCAGTATTCCTCAATGAGGCGATTCTTGTAGTCATGGTCATAATTGAACCCCCACGGGACGAACGGCCTGCCCGATTTTTCGCCGACGAACCCGCGGCCGTCCTTGGCGACGGCGACGGGCTCCATCGCGGCAGCCGCCCCGGCCTCTGCCCAGGCCGCCGCAGACCATGCCGCAGCCGCCGCCACGCACACCGCCGCGATTCTCTTCATGCCGCCCGCCTTCGCGAAGGATAACGGCTCATAACTCTCCGGCGGCGGCAAGAACGGCCCGCAGGCCGCGCGCGATGAGCGCCGACCGGCGGACCTTGAGCCTCCGCGCCAGGGCATCAGACCTCGCCAGCAGGCCCTTCTCGACGCTGACCGAGATCACATCAACGCCCTTGCCGACCCGCGGCCGGCCGGGCTTGCGCCGGGCCCGCACCATCTGGGCCATCGCTTCCGGCGGCGGGGGACCGAAGGTGTCGGCAATGAACTCCTTGTCAAACTCGGCGGTGGCGCGCCTGAGTTCGGCGGCCGACATCCTTGAGAATCTCTCGAATTCGTCTCTGGCCTTGCTCATTTGCCTCTCCTTCGATATCGCCGCTTCTCGGCATCGCTCATGGGACGGGCGTGAATGACTATGATTGCGCCGTCTTCGCTGATAGCAAATACCACTTGCAGGAACCGCCCGCCGAGTCCGCGTCCCCTGACGAGCCACTTTCTGTCACCTCGGTACTCCCACTGCGAAGTCCGCGCGCTACGGATGAGGATTTCCGCTTCCGCCGGCTCTATCCCGTGTTCGCCGACATGCTCGACATTGCGCTCAGTCCATCGGAATTCCATGTTGCATGCTCCAGTTTATTATATAACTATTCCCAGGCTGGTCAACACTTTTCCTCCAACCTCGCGAGCAGGTCCCTAACCGTGCGGCCGGTCACGGGGTCGCGGGCGTCGGGGGCGATCTCGGAGAGGGGCGCGAGGACGAACTGCCGCTCCCTCAGGCCCAGGTGCGGGATGATGAGATCGGGCGTGTCCAGCACGAGGTCGTCGTAGAGAAGGATGTCGAGGTCGATCGGCCGGGGACCCCGGCGCGGGCCGGCGGCGGCGCGGCCGAGGAGGCGCTCGATGCGCTTCAGTTCCGCCAGCAGCGCCTCGGGCGCTAGGTCCGTCTCGATCCGCGCTGCGCCGTTCAGGTACTTGGGCTGCCCCGGCGGGCCGCCCATCGGGTCGGTCGTGATAAGGGTACTCACGGTAAGGACGCGGACGCGCGGGCTGCGGCGGAGTTCATCGAGCGCCGCCTCGATACTGGCGCGGCAGTCGCCGAGGTTCGCCCCGAGGCCGAGACAAGCAGTTGCCATGTGAAAACCTCACCGCACATTTCGCCGTATCGCTACTTTTCCACGGCCCTCTTGACGCAGAGGCCGCGGAGACCGCAGAGGAAAGGCAAAATCTGATATCTGGTATTTATAAATATTTTGTTATAAATATTAAATATCAGATTGTTTCTTCTCTGCGACCTCTGCGGCCTCTGCGTTCAAACGGAACTGCCAAAGGCCGCCATCCGGCACGGCCTAGAACTTCAGACGCTTGATGCGTGCGGCGGCCTCTTCGAGTTTCGCCTCCGGCACCGTCAGCGCCATGCGGACGTACCCCTCGCCGTGCGGGCCGTAGCCGATGCCGGGCGTGGCGACGATGTCGGCCTCCGCCAGGAGGCGGTCGGCGAACGTGCGGCTGTCCAGGCCGCCGGGGCACTTGATCCAGACGTAGAACGTGGCCTGCGGGCGGTTGACCTGGAGGCCCGCCGCCGTCAGCGCCGCAACAAGGCAGTCGCGCCGGCGCCTGTACATGGCCCGCAGGTCGTGGATTTCCGGCCGGTCGTAGCCCTCAAGAGCCGCCGCACCCGCCCGCTGCATCGCCGTGAAGACGCCGTTATCCATGTTGCTCTTTATCTGGACGAGGCTCTCGATTGTCGCGGCGTTGCCGGCCACCCCGCCCCCGCGCCAGCCGGTCATGCTGAAGGTCTTCGAGCAGGAATAGAACTCGACGGCCACGTCCCTCGCGCCGCGGACCTCGAGGATCGACGGCGGCGGGGCCTCGAAATAGACCTCGCTGTACGCGGCGTCCTGCGCCACCACGATCCCGTGCTCGCGAGCCCACGCCACGACCTCTTCGTAGAACTCAAGGGTCGCCGAGGCGGCCGTCGGATTGTTCGGGTAATTGAGATATATCAATTTCGCCTTCGCCAGGTCCTTCTTCCTGAAGGCCGCAAGGTCCGGCAGGTATCCGCGGTCGGCCGTGATCGGGAACCGCACAACCGTCCCGCCGGCGAACTGGATGCTCGAGGCGTACACCGGGTACCCCGGGTCGGGCACGAGGCCGACATCCCCCGGGTTCATGATCGCCAGCGGGAGGTGCGACAGGGTCTCCTTCGACCCCTGGGCGGGGAGGATCTCGGTCTCCGGGTCCAGCGTGTAGCCGAACCGCTTCTTGTGCCACGCGGCGATTGCCTTGCGAAACTGTAGGTCGCCGCGGTCGAGCGCGTACTGGTGCGTGGACGGGTCGGCCACGGCCGCCTGGGCGGCCTTAATGATGAATGCGGGCGTGGGCGTGTCGGGATCGCCGATGCCGAGGTGGATGACGGGGCGGCCGGCCGCAATCGCCGCCTTCTTCTTCCGGTCGATCTCGGCAAACAGGTACGGTGGAAGCGCCTTCAGCCTGTCGCTCTTGGTTTGCATCGCGAGTAACACCCTTTCGCACAGTTCGAACCATGACTGGTTAAGGGCGGGCATTGTAGTTTCGTCCCCCCTGCCCCGGCAAGGCAAAACGACCGGGAACAGAGATCAGGCAACAGGCATCCCGCAAAGCATGATATCATGCCAGTTATCATGGCGGAACAGGAACTGCACATCGTCACCGGCGCGTTCGGGTACTCTGGCCGGTATATTACGCAGCGGCTGCTGGCGGCCGGGCGGCGCGTGCGGACGCTGACGGGGTCGCCGCGGCGGGCAAATCCGTTCGGCGACCGCATGGAGGCCCGCCCATTCAACTTTGGCGACCCTGCGGCGCTTGCCGAGTCGCTCCGCGGCGCCGCCGCCCTCTACAACACGTACTGGGTGCGGTTCAATACGCCCGAGGCCACCTTCGACGACGCCATCCGCAACACGCTGGCGATCTTTGCGGCCGCGCGCGAAGCCGGCGTGCGGCGGGTCGTCCACGTGAGCATCACGAACCCGTCGGAGGATTCGCCCTTTCCGTACTTCAGCGGCAAAGCGCGGATCGAGAAGGCCCTTGCCACGTCGGGCCTTTCGCACGCGATCCTCAGGCCGGCGGTCCTCTTCGGCGGCGAGGGAATACTTATCAACAACATTGCATGGGCCTTGCGGCGCATGCCCGTCTTCGCCGTCTTCGGCGATGGGCTGTATCGCCTGAGGCCGATCCACGTTGACGACCTTGCGGCCCTCGCCGTGGAGCAAGGCGGCCGCACGGAGGACCGCGTCATCGACGCCGTCGGGCCGGAGACGTTCACCTACCGCGAACTGGTTGAGGCGATAGGCAGCGCCATCGGCAAACCGAGGAAGATCATCTCCGTGCCGGCGGCCGTCGGATGGCGGGCTGGGTGGCTCATGGGCAAGGCGATGGGCGACGTGATGCTCACGCACGAGGAAGTCCAGGGGCTGATGGCGGGCCTGCTGTACGTGGAGTCGCCGGCCTCCGGGCCGACCCGCCTGACCGACTGGCTTCGCGAGAATGCCGAGTGGCTCGGCCGCCGCTACTTCGGCGAACTGGTGCGCCGCCGCCAGCGCGAAAAACCGTACGAGCAATTGTAGCAGTTGCACGCAGGCTAACTGTGCGGCAGGTCGGGGTACGCCGCAGCGACGGCGGTGTTCGTGAGGCGGCCGCCGCGCATGTTGAGGGCCCGCGCGTGCCCGGCATCGCGGGCGACGAAGGCGTCGATCCCGACCGATGCAAGTTCACGCACGTACGGCAGCGTCGCGTTGCAGAGGGCCTGGCTTGAGGTGCGGCCGACCGCTCCGGGGATGTTCGTCACGCCATAGTGGACCACGCCGTCAACGATGTACGTGGGGGCGTGGTGCGTCGTGGGGCGGATCGTCTCGATGCAGCCGCCCTGGTCCACGCTCACATCGACGATGACCGCCCCCGCCTTCATCTTCTTGACGAGGCCGGCATCCACCAGGACCGGCGCGCGGCTGCCGGGGATGAGGACCGCGCCGATGACGAGGTCGGCCCACGGCGCGTGCCAGGCCACCGCATGCGGGTCGGAGTAAATCGTGCTGACGTTTGCGGGCATGACCTCGTCGAGGTATCGGAGCCGGTCGAGGTTGGTGTCCATGACGACGACGTTGGCGCCGAGGCCTGCGGCCACGCGTGCCGCGTTGGAGCCGACCACTCCGCCGCCCAGGATCAGCACGTTGGCCGGCTCGACGCCCGCGACGCCGCCCAGGAGTATGCCGCGGCCCATCATAGGCTTTTCGAGATATTTAGCACCTTCCTGGATGCTCATTTTGCCGGCGACCTCGCTCATGGGCGTAAGCAGAGGCAGTCGGCCGCGGGCGTCCTGAAGCGTCTCGTACGCCACGGCCGTGATGCCCGACGCCAGGCACGCCTCCGTCAGGGCCCGCGAGGCCGCAAAGTGGAAGTAGCAGAAGACCATGCGGCCGCGCTCAAGGCGCGATATCTCCGGCGGCTGCGGCTCCTTGACCTTCAGGATAAGGTCGGCCCGCGCGAGGACCTCATCGGGACCATCGACGAGCGTCGCCCCGGCATCGGCGTAGGCGGCATCGTCGAATCCGCTGCCGAGGCCCGCGCCGCGCTCAAGGAGCACTGTGTGCCCGTCGCGCGTCAGGAGTTCCGCCCCGACCGGCAGCAGGGCCACGCGGTACTCATCTGCCTTGACCTCGCGAGGAATGCCTACGATCATGACGGACCCTTTCGTGCGATGAGGCGCCACCTCTAAACATACCGTCGGCGCCGGCGGATGCCAAGCGGCATGTGTCGCCGCCTTGTGTGCGGGACACAGGAAACGTATAATGACCGGCCGCCATGAACGCGGGAACAGCGATGACGGTCTGCGTGGAACGGATTCCGGAGGTGCGGGCGAGGGTCCGCGATGCGCGGGCGAAGGGGTCGCGGGTCGGCCTCGTGCCGACGATGGGGGCTTTGCACGAAGGCCACGCGAGCCTCATCCGTATGGCCCGCGGCGAGACGGGCCTCGTGGTGGTCAGTATTTTCGTGAACCCGACGCAGTTCGGCCCCGGCGAGGACCTGGCGAAGTACCCGCGTCCGCTTGAGGCGGACCTTGAGGTCTGCCGCCGCGAGGGCGCCAGCCTTGTGTTCGCGCCGCCGGTCTCGGAGATGTACCCGGCGGGCTTTGCGACCGCGGTGCACGTTGCGGGCCTTGCGGAGAAGATGTGCGGGGCGTTTCGGCCCGGGCACTTTGACGGCGTCGCGACGGCCGTGGCGAAATTGCTTGAGATCGTGCGGCCCGACGTAGCGTACTTCGGCGAGAAGGACGCCCAGCAGTTGGCAGTCGTGCGGCGGATGGTTGCCGACCTAAACCTGCCGGTCGAGATCCGCGGGTGCCCGCTGGTGCGGGAGCCCGACGGCCTAGCCATGAGCAGCCGCAACGCGTACCTTTCGGCTGATGAGCGGCGGCGGGCGCTCGTGCTGAGCGCAGCGCTGGCCGAGGCGCGCGACGCCCTGCGGCAGGGCGAGCGTGCGGCAGGCCGGATCGCCGACCATGTGCGCCGGCGGATCGAGGCCGCCGACGGCGTCAACCTGGAATACGCGGCCGTCGTTGACCCCGACACGCTGGCCGACCTCGAGCGGATCGGGGACAAGGTGCTCGTTGCCGTTGCGGCAAAGGTCGGCAAGACGCGGCTGATCGACAACGTGCTTTTGCGCGACCTGGTCGGGTAGGTCGCGCGGCAAACGCGCGCAACACCTTTTAGCCGCGACCCGAAGGGTCGCGCGTTCGGTGCACGGCGCATACGGGCCGTGGCACGCGAGGCGCAGCGCACGGCCCGTACGGGCCGTGGCAGGCGGAAATCAGGAGGCCATCGCAAGCGATGCTCATCAAAGTTCTTCGATCCAAGATTCACCGGGCGCGGGTCACCGAGACCCACCTGGAATACGAGGGGAGCATCACGATAGACGAGGACCTGCTGGATGCGGCGGGCCTGGTGGAAGGTTCGGCCGTGCTGGTGGCGAACCTCTCGAACGGCTCCCGCCAGGAGACGTACGTGCTGCGCGGCGAGCGCGCGAGCGGCACCATCTGCCTGAACGGCGCATCGGCCCGCCTCGCATCGCCGGGCGACCTCGTGATAATCATGGGCTTCGCCTACGTCACGCCCGAGGAACTGGCAAAACACAAGCCGCGCAAGGTCGTCGTCAACGCGGAGAACCGAATAGTTCGCGGCCCGTAGTATTGCAGCGCCACTTGGCATTTGCGCGGCGGGTCGGGAGACCCGCCGCGCCAAGCGAGATGAATGCTCGCAGCATCTTTTAGCCGCGACCCGAAGGGTCGCGCGTGTGGGCGCAGCGCACGACCGGGCAAGCCGGCCGTGGCACACGAGAGACTGGCAGCCTTTCGAGGAAATTCCGGTGCAGCAAATCCTTTTGCGTCTGCCCATCCCCGGCACAGAGCGGGTGCTGACCTTTTACGGGTACGGGGCGATGCTCTGCCTCGGGTTCGTGCTGGGCATCCTGGTAGCCGCGCGGCGGGCCAAGCGGCTGGGCCAGTCGCCCGACGTCATCTACAATGCCGCGCTGCTGGCATTCCTGGGCGGACTCATCGGCGCGCGGGCCTTCTACGTCATCCAGTACGGCGAGCATTTCAGCAGCGCCTGGGACCTCCTGAAGATCTGGGAAGGCGGGCTGACGTATTACGGCGGCCTTCTGCTGGCGGCGGTGGGCGTGATTGGGTACCTGGCGGCGGCGCGGCTGCCGGTGCTCTACTGGTGCGACATCTGTGCGCCGAGCCTGGCGCTGGGCCTGGCGTTCGGGCGGCTGGGATGCTTTATGAACGGATGCTGCTTTGGAGATGTGTGCCATTCGGGATGGGGGATCGTCTGGCCCGCCGGGTCGATCCCGTGGCTGCATTACGCCGAGGCGCACCTGAAGGCCCTGGGCCTTCCGGCGCTGGCCGACGGCGGGGCGACCGCCGGGGCGCTCGCCGGGGCCCTGGCGGCCGTCTGGCAGCCGCCATCAATCCAGCCGTATCAACTTCTGGCGGCCGCCAACGCGCTGCTGCTCTTCGCGCTGCTGTGCGCGATGTTCCCCCTGAAGCGGCGGCAGGGGCAGATCCTGTTTATGTTTATCCTTCTCTATGGCGTCAGCCGATTCTTTGAGGAGTTCCTTCGGGCGGATGAGGACCCGATATACCTGTTGGGCGTCGGGGGGCTGCTTAAGTCGCTGGGCTTTGCGGAGGCGGCGGCACGGCTGCCGGGCCTCACTATCAGCCAGAACGTTTCGATCGTGATGGCGGCGGCAGCGGCGGCAGGCCTGGTGTGGCTGGCGCGGAGCCGCCGGCCGGAACTCCGCGCCGATTTCGTCCCGCAGCCTGCACCGGCGGCCAAACCGGCCGACGACCGGCGACCCAAACGTCGAAAGGACAAACGTTCATGAAGATTCGCGTCGGTGCAGCGCTCGCGGCCCTGGCGGCCATTCTGACCGTCGCCCAGGACGCGCGCGGCCAGATGTTCACCCTTCGCGTCAAGTACGAACCGGGCCAGGTGAAAGTCTATGAGCGGTCGGTGCGGACCGAGACGTTCTCCCAAGCCGGCCAGCAGAGCCGCAAGACCGCCACCGATATCATCGTCCGTCACCAGGCGACGGTGCTGGAGGTGCTGCCCGACCCGACGGGCGCCAAGATATTCATCCTTGAGACGCCCGGCCCCGAGCGCCTGGTCGGCTACGAGGAAGGCGGCAAGGATCTCCTGTCGAAGATCGCCGAGCAGTCCCGCTCGCGCCCGCTGAATCCCGCCTGGGGCACACAGTACCGCGATTCGCACGGCGACACCACCGCCTGGCACATGAAGGTTTCCGAACCGAACGCGGCCCTCGAGAGCGTTCTGGGCGAAACGCGGGCCTTGCCCTCCGACCCAATCAAGATCGGCGACACGTGGACGCGGGAACTCGACCTCGGCATCGCCAAGGCCGTCATCGCCACGAAGTGCACCGGCCAGCGCGTCGAAGGGACCACGCCGTGCGCCGTCCTGGAAACCACCGCCACCGTGACCTTCACGGGCGACCTGGCGCAGCGGGTGTCTGTTGAGAAGGTCGAGGCCCAGACGGCCGTCGCGACCGACGGCAGCGGCATCCTCTCGCACTCCGGCACCGCCGTCATCTCCGAGAAGCGCCGCGACGGCGAGACACGCATCAGCCGGACCTTCCAGGAGAAACTCGTCCAGGCGTCGCGACTGGAGGGTGCACAACTGGAGAAGGTCAAGGCCGACGCCACGATAATCGAGAAGGCCCTCAAGCAGGCCGCCGATGACGACCTCGATGGCGCGCTGGCCGCCTTCCAGGCTTTCATCAAGGCCAACCCGCAGAGCTCGTGGCAACTTGCGGTCCAGAACATGCACGACACTGTCCTCTTGCGGCGTCTCATGACCAAGCCGGTCACGCCGAACCAGTTGCGGCTCATGCTCCAGCAACTCCAGACCGACCGGAACCGCGTGGCCGCCCAGAACGACATCCCCCAGTTGGAGCAAATCGACCGCACGCTCCGGCAGATCGTCGGCGTCAACGCCAAGGCCCTGCTCGAGGAAACCGCCAACCCCGACGTGATCGCCCGCGACCTAGCGGTCTTCGGCCTCGCCTTCCTCCAGGAACCGAAGGCCGCCGAACGCCTGACCGCCATGGCGAAAGACGACAGCAGCCAGGTGCGCGGCACGGCGGTCATCGGGCTGGCGATACAGGGCAAGGCCGTCGAGCCGGCCATGCTCAAGGCGCTCCTGGCGGACGCGGAGCCGCGGGTCCGGGGGGCTGCGGCGCTCCTTGCGCGGCGGACCGTAAAAAGGGACGACCCGCAGGCTGCGGCCTTCCTGCCGCAACTCGCCGAGAACCTCAAGGTGACCCTCCCGTGGACGCGGATGAACTCGGCCGTGGCACTGGCGGAACTGGCCCCGGCCGGGTCTCCCCTGGCGGCTGCGGCCCTGATTGCCGCCTACAAGGCCGAGACGGAGCAGGCCCTCAAGACCGATTACCTGCGGATCCTGAAGGTTGTAACCGGCGTAGATGCCAGCGACGTTGTTCCCTATGAGACATGGGCGAAAGAGCACCCGGCGCCCGAGGGTCCGGCCGCCGGCGTGTCGCCGGCGCCGCCCGAGAAGACCCCCGGCCAGCCGCCGGTCGGGACCGCCCAGACGCCGGCGATGCCGCTCGCGCCGCCGAAGCCGCTGCCGCTTCCCCCATCGACGCCGGCGCCGAAGACCCCCCCGCCCACGGTGGCCATGCCGCCATCGGCCAAACTGCCGCAGCCCTCAGTACCCAAGATGCCGCCGCTCGGGCCGACCAAGACCACGCCGGGCGAGACGCCGGCGACTCCGGAAAAGACCGAGACGACCGAGACGGTCGAGAAGCCCGCGCCCACCGAGCCGGTCACGCTCAAGGTCGAAGGCGGCGCAGGCGGCCAGCCCGTCAAGATCTACTACCCCGCCGAAGAGGTCGCCGCCATGATGGGCGTCAAGGCGCCGCCGACCGGCTACTGGACCACCGAGGTTTACTTCCAGGTCGTCCGGTCGAAGACCGACCCCGGCCCGGAGGGCGCCACAACGGGCGACACCAACAAACTGCCCATAAGGGCCGCATCCCCCAATACCTTCAGCACCTGGGAACCCGGCTGGTACACCATCACCATCATGTGGCGGAAGCAGGGCGAGAAGGATGCCCGGACGCTTTCGAGGCCGGCGGTGGTGCAGGTGAAGTAGTGCAGGCCGCTACAGGAAAAGCGCCGGCTCAACTTTGAAGTGGCGGTGTTTCATCATTGCCGTTTCATAATTCATTCGGCATTCGAATTTCGCTCTTCGTCATTGCGCGCTCCTCTTCGAGTCGCGGCTAAACGCGCGCATACCTCGGTCATGTCTCTTCGCGGTTCTTAACGTGCGTCTCGGCGCGGGTGCGGAACTGGCCCTTGAGGCCGGGGACGACCTCGCGCAGGCAGTCCTCAACGCGGTCCACAAACGTGAGGCGGACGGCATTGCGGACCTCGTCGGGAATCTTCTCAAGGTCGTCGGCGTTCCCTTTGGGAACGAAGATGTGCGTGATTCCCTCGCGGTGCGCCGCGAGGACCTTCTCCTTGATACCCCCGACCGGCAGGACCCTGCCCTGGAGCGTAACCTCGCCGGTTATGGCGATGTCGCACCGCGCGGGGCAGCCCGAAAGGGCGCTCGCCAGCGCGCAGACGACCGAAAGCCCGGCGCTCGGGCCGTCCTTGGGCGTCGCCCCCTCCGGCACGTGGACGTGCAGGTCCACCGTGTGCCGCTGGGGGATGACGCCGGGGCGGGCGCACTTCGAGCGGACCCACGAGAGGGCGGTCTTGACGGACTCCTGCATCACGTCGCCCAGTTGGCCGGTGAGCGTGAGTTCACCCTTGCCCGGCATGCACGAGACCTCGATGACCATGCTGCGGCCGCCGAACTCGGTCCAGGCGAGACTGGTGACCGTGCCGACGCCCTCCTTCGGCCCGGCGGGCTCGCGGCGGTACGGCGCGGGCCCCAGGTGCGCCCGCACCATCTCCTGGGTGACGGCGTGCGGCTGGGAAGGCGCATCGGCGACCGGCGGATCGGCGGTTGCCTTCTGGGTTGCGATCTTCCGCAGGACCCGCGCGAGGTGCTTCCGGAGATTCCGGACACCCGCCTCGCGGGTGTACGATTCGACGACGTGCCGCACGAGGTCCGGCGGAAAGGCCACCTGGCCGGCGGCGAGGCCGTGGGCCTCCAGTTCCCGCGGCAGCAGGTGCCGCTCGGCGATCCGGACCTTCTCTTCCAGCGTGTAGCCCGCCAGTTCGATCATCTCCAGGCGGTCCAGAAGCACCAGCGGGATGCCGGTCGCAAGGTTCGCCGTGCAGATGAAAAGGACCTCCGACAGGTCGAACTCCACCTCCAGGTAATGGTCGCTGAAGGCGTAGTTCTCATCCGGGTCGAGGACCTCAAGGAGCGCGCTGGCCGGGTCGCCGTGCACGTCCTGCCCCATCTTGTCGATCTCATCGAGGAGGAAGACGGGGTTGCGGACGCCCGCCTTGCGGATGGACTGGATGATGCGTCCCGGCAATGCGCCGACGTATGTGCGTCGGTGTCCGCGGATTTCGGCCTCGTCGCGCACGCCGCCCAGGCTCTTGCGTACAAAGCGCCGCCCCAGGGCGCGGGCAACGCCCTTGGCGAGGCTGGTCTTGCCGACGCCCGGCGGGCCGATGAAACACAGGATCGGCTCGCGGAGGCGGCGGCTGAGTTTCCTCACCGCCAGGTACTCAAGGATCCGTTCCTTCGGCTCGTCGAGGCCGAAATGGTCTTCATCGAGCATGCGGCCGACGTGCCTCAGGTCCAGGTTGTCCTCGGTCCGCGCCTGCCACGGCATGTGGATGAGCCAGTCGAGGTACTCTGTGATGACGACGGCCTGCGGCGTAAGGGGCATCATGCGCGCGAGGCGGTCGTGCTCGCGCAGGGCGATCTTCTGGACCTCCTCGGGCATGCCGGCGGCCATTATTTTCTCGTGGAGTTCCGAGACGCCCGACGACGCCGTGTCGGCGTGTCCGAGTTCCTCCTCGATGGCCCGCATCTGCTCCTTGAGGAAGTATTCCTTCTGGCTCTTTGAGAGCCGCGTGCGGACGCGGTCGCTTATGCGGCCCTGGATTTCAAGGAGCGCGATCTCGTTTTCCAAGAGTTCCGCGAGGACCCGCAGCCGCTCCTCGGGGTTGGCCATCTCCAGCAGGCGCTGCTTGTCGGCCAGCGGAATTGCGGTGAAGGCGGCCACCGCATCGGCCAGGCGCGAGCCGTCCTGCGCCTCGGCCACCTGGCGGCCGATGCTCTCGGGGAGGCCCGGCTGGAGTTGCAGGTACGTGAAGAACCGCGCGCGGACGGTCCGCGTGAGGGCTTCGGCCTCCGGGCCTTCGAGGGCCGGCTCATCGACGGACTCCGCGTCGGCCCACAGGCATCCGTTCTCCTGGAAGACCCGCACGGCCCGCGCCCGGCCGGTCGCCTCGACGATCACCTTGTGCGTCCCGCCGGAACCCTTGAAGCACTGGAGGACGTGGCCGAGAGTGCCGAACTCAAAGAGGTCGGCGGCCTGCGGCTCAAGGCACTCGGCCTCGCGCTGCGCCAGGAGCAGTATCGGCCGGTCCTGCTGGAGCGCCTCGTGGACGGCCGTGACCGACGTGTCGCGCCCAACCTGGAGCGGCATCGCCAGCCCGGGAAACGCCACCAGGCCCCTGAGCGGCAGCACGGGCAACCTGACCAGCGACGGCGAACTTGGCTGTTGGTCGGCCATTGTCTATTTCTTGAATAGCCACGGCTCGTGCTTGCAGCGGATGGTGATCGGCGGCGACCGCACCGCCCGGTCCTTCCCGAAGATCAGCGCGGCGGAGAGCGATACGGCCTCCTCTCCCCGCCAGAAGTACTTGATGAACGGCCCGCCCGTATCCGGCCCGCACGGACCCCAGAAGTAGAACTGCGCGAGCGGGTACTCGGCCGACCACTTGCCGCCCGCCGCAAGCGCCTCCGTCTTCGGCTTCGGCCACGACTTGGCACGCGGGCTGGTATAGACCGGCGATTCCTCGTGGCCTGCGGCATCCTTAAGGAGGAGGCCAAGAATTGGAAATGGTATC
The DNA here is from genome assembly GCA_964353455.1 of uncultured Anaerolineales bacterium. Taxonomy (GTDB): domain Bacteria; phylum Planctomycetota; class Phycisphaerae; order FEN-1346; family FEN-1346; genus CAYGWP01. The sequence goes on along the minus strand of CAYGWP010000287.1, from coordinate 9,113 downwards.
TCCCCTCCCGGCGGCGGCTCCCATTCCGCGATAAGCGGACGCGGGAGAGTAAAGTCAACCGCCTGGGCGCTCTTGTTCGTCACAGTGAGGCGCAGGCTCTCGGGCATGCCGCCCTCCGGCTGGAGGCCGACCGCCTCGATGGCGCACTGGAGGTCCTCCGGTGCGGCCGCACGCTCGGGCTTCACGGCCGGGCCGCAACCGGCGACACACAGGGCCGCCGCCGCGACAAGTACGGCAATAAGGTGTTTGCCTGAAGGCATCCGGTGCGCCGTCTCACATGTGCCACGGCTTCTCGGCAAGCCGTGATAAAGGTTAACACCCATCGTCAAGCACGGCCTGCCAGCAGGCCGTGGCACGCGTCACTTTCCCACTTCGACCGTTGATGGCGCCTCGGCTGGCGCGGGCGCCGGCTCGGGCACTGCCCGGGCTGCCGGTTTGGCGGCGAGGGCCGCGGCCGTTTCGACGGGCAGCGATGCGGCCCGGTCGGCCTCGGCCTTCTCGTCGGCCTTCTCCTCGCCCTTCACTTCGGCAGCATCTTCGGCGATGTAGCCCTGCTCGTGCAGGTCGGAGAACTTGACGGAGACCTTGCGAGAGACGCCCGGCTCGCCCATCGTCACTCCGTAGATGCAGTCGCCCATGGCCATGGTGCGCTTATTGTGCGTAATGATGACAAACTGCGACTGGTCGAGGAACTCCTTCACGAGGCCGGTGAACCTATCGACGTTCGACTCGTCGAGCGCTGCATCGACCTCGTCGAGGATGCAGAACGGGCTGGGCCGGGCGCGGAAGATCGCGAGGAGCAGGGCGACGGCGGTCATCGTCTTCTCGCCGCCCGACAGAAGGCTTATGCGCTGGAGTTGCTTGCCGGGCGGGCGGGCCACAACCTCGATGCCGCTCTCCAGCACGTCCTCCTCGTTCTCCATGAACACATCGGCCTTGCCGCCGCCGAACAGTTTCCGGAAGAGTTCCTGGAAATGTTCGCGGACGCTTGTAAACGTCTTCATAAAGCGTTCGCGGCTCTCGCGGTTGATGCGGTCGATGAGGCCGCCGAGGGCCTCGCGGGCCTTCACGAGGTCGTCGCGCTGCTGCCTGAGGAGGGTGACTCGCTGCTCCAGGGCCTCCTGTTCGCCGATGGCCTCGAGGTTCACCGCGCCGAGGCGTTCGATCTTGCCCTGGAGTTCCTTGATCTCCTCGGCCACGGCGTCCCAATCGACCGCCTCGGGCTGCCACTGGGCGTAGCGCTCGGCCAGGTCAACGCCGAAGTCGTCGCGGATCCTGGCCAGAAGGTCGTCGCGCTTGGTCTCCAGTTCGCGCCGCTGGAGTTCCCGCTGGTGGATCTGTTCCTGGAACTGGTCGATCTCGGCCTCGATGCCGCGGGCCTTGTCGGCGAGTTCGTCCGTGGCGCGGGCGCGGTCCTCGCGAGCGGCCGCCAGCCGACGCACCTCCGCCTCCGCGGCCTCCTTCTCGTGGAAGAGCGTCGCCAATTCCGATGCCAGGCGCAGCATCGTCCGCTCCGACTCGCGGATGCGGCCCTGCGACTGCTCGAGGTCGGCGCGGGCCTGCTCGATCCCCTCGCGCGTGGCCGCAAGGTCCCGCTCGGCCCCGGCCACCTGGTCAACGAGCGCGGCCTGCTTCTCGCGGAGTTGCGCGAGGCCGATGCGTGCCTGGGTGCGTTCCTCGTCGAGGGCGGCCCGCTGGGCGGCCAGCGATTCCTGCTCGGCAGCCAGCGACGTGATGGACGAGACCTGCTCGGTTTCGCGGCGGGCCAGTTGTTCGACTTCGGTGCGGACGGCGTCGCGCTCAACGGCTGCCTGGTCGCGCTGGCGTGCGGCTTCCGCGAGTTCGCTTTCGACGACGGGCGACTCGGCCTGGAGGGCCTGGAGCGCATCGGCAATCCGTCGCCGGGCGCCCTCGGTCTCGACCTTCGCCATCGACCCTTCGTAGATCTCCTGGCGGAGTTCCTGCTGCGTCGTGTCGAGGGCCTTGAGTTCCTCGGCGGCGCGGCGGCGATGGCCGTCGAGTTCCGCGATGCGGGCGGCCAGCGCGCCATAGTCGGCGATGATCCCGCGGAGTTCCGAACGCCGCGAGATCAGGCTCGTCTCCGGACCCGGCGGCCCGATCGCCACCGAGCCGTCCGGCTCAAGAACGTTCCCCGACAGGCTGACGAAACGGCAGCCGCGGAGCGGCCCCTTCGCCAGTTCCACCGCGCCCTCCAGCGTCCGCACGACCACCGTGCGGGCCAACAGGTGCGAGATGGCCGGACGCACGGCCTCGTCGGCCCGGACGTACTGCCTGGCCCAGCCGACCGCCTCCGGGTAAGCCGAAAGGTCGTGGCCGTTCGAGACCGGCTCGACGGCATCGAGTGCGAGGAATCGGACCTGGCCCGAGAGTTTGCCTTCGAGTTCCCGTGCCAGGGCGAGGACATCGGCCTGGCGGTCGGCGATGAGGAGTTTCTCGGCCGGTCCGAGGGCCGACTCGATGACGACGGCGTGTGCGGCATCCACCTCGATCAGGTCGGCCACCATGCCGCGCCAGCGGTCGGCAGCGCCGCCGGCGGCGATCGCCTCGGCCACGCGCCGGACGGCGGCAGGGATGCCTTCGCCGCGTTTCTCCAGGTCCTCCAGGAGTTGGCGGCGGCTGTCGAGGGCGGAGGCCCGTTCCTTGGCCTGGGCCAGGGCCTGACCGACTTCCTCGACTTCCTTCTGCTTGACGTCGGCCTCGTGGCGTTTTTCTTCGAGGCGGCTGCGGCGCCCGGAGATGGCGGTTTCGAGGGCGGCCGCCTCGGCGTCGGTCTCGGCCTGGCGGGCGATGAACTTCTGGAGGTCTGCGGCGATCTCATCGCGGCGGGCCCGCAGTTTCGCCGCCTGGGCCTCGAGCGATTCCAGGCGGAGTTCCAGGCTCGACTGGCGGCTGGACCGCTGGCTGCGCTCCTGCGCCAGGGCAAGGACCGACGCCTTTGCGGCATCGACCTGGCCGGCCAGGACGCGGACCTTGTCGCTCGCCTCGCGCAGCCGTATCTCGGCGGCCGCGACGGATTCCTCCTGGCGGCGGGCGGCATCGGCGGTCTCGACGGCGGCGGCCCGGCGGGATTCCACCGCCGACTCCGCGTCGCGCAGGTGGCCCGACAGGTCTCCGATCTTGCGGCGGTCGCGCTCGACGATCTCCCGGAGTTCGCCCACGCGCGTGCGATGGAACGATATCTCGTTCTCGCGCGTCGCGATGCCGGAGCGGATCTCGCCCAGGCGGCCGTCGTTCCGGCGGGCCTGTTCCTGGAGGTCCATCAGTTCCGACTCGATGCGAGACCGATGCTGGTCGAGTTGCGCGAGGGCGGCCGACCGGGCCGTCCGCTCGGCTTGGACCGCCTCGATGGCCGCCTGGTGCTCGGCCAGGGCCGTCACCTCGCCGTGGTACTGGTTGAGGGCGTACGAGAGGCGCAGGTCCTTCAGGCGCTGGGTGTATTCTACATAACTACGTGCTCGCCCGGCCTGGTACTTGACGCTGCGGAGGCGCCGCTCGACCTCTTCGAGGATGTCGCCGAGCCTGAGGAGGTTCTGCTCGGTGCGCTGGAGTTTCCGCTCGGCCTCGCGGCGCTTGGCCTTGTACTTGGAGATGCCTGCGGCTTCCTCGAAGATGATGCGGCGGTCCTGCGGGTTGGACTGGAGGAGAACATCGACCTTGCCCTGCTCGATGAGGCTGTAGGCATCGACGCCGACGCCGGTGTCCATGAAGAGTTCGCGGACGTCGCGGAGGCGGCAGGGCCTGCGGTTCAGCAGGTACTCCGACTCGCCGCTGCGGTAGAGGCGCCGCGAGACCTCGACCTCGGCGCAGCCTATGGGCAGGAGGCCGCGCGTGTTGTCGAAGGTGAGCGTGGCCTCTGCGAAGCCGAGACTGCGGCGGGACTCGGAGCCGGCGAAGATGACATCGGCCATGTCGCGCCCGCGGAGGCTCTTCGGGCTCTGCTCGCCGAGGACCCACTTGACGGCATCGACGACGTTCGACTTGCCGCAACCGTTCGGCCCGACGATGACGGTCACGCCGGAGTCGAACTCGAACCGTGTCCGGTCGGCGAAGGACTTGAATCCGAAGACTTCGAGTTTCTTAAGTTCCAAGGTGCCCCCAATCGTTCATACGCGCGACCCTGCGGGTCGCGGCTAAAAGTTGAGTTTTGTGCGCCTTCATATACGCGCGACCCTGCGGGTCGCGGCTAAAAGTTGAGTTTTTTGCGCCTTCATACGCGCGACCCCTTCGGCTGCGCTCAGGGCAGGCCTGCCTTTCGCGGCCGAAAGTTGAATCAAGGCTCGTTCTCGCCAATCGGCCGCGCAACCGGCCGGTCGCCCATCACGTGATACCCAAGGGGCTGCAACACCACCGGGGCCGATAGGCCGCGCTTCCGCGACATCTCGTTCAGGATGCCGACGACGTCGCTGTACCCGAGGTCGAGGCCCTCGCCGGGCTTCTCCTCGGTTCCCATGGGCGCCGCCAGTTTCTCGACGAACCCGCGGACGTCCAGCGGGGCCTCGATGCGGTAGTCCTTGCCTCGCCACTGCATGATGACGACGACCTGCCTGGCGTCCTCGATGGCCGAGGCGGAGACGCGGCGGGTCTCGGCCAGGACGGGCGGCCGGATGGCCACATCTCCGAAAACGGCGATCTGCGGCCTCAGCGTCCGCGAAACATAGACGAAGGGTTCCGCCTGTGTCGGCACGACGCTCAGCGTGAACCTGTCGGCGAACGTGCGGGCCACGAACGTCCGCGACGCGAGGCGGGCCATCGCCTGCCACGCCGCAACCCGGACCCGGGCGCTCCTGGCGTTCAGTACGCGGCCGAGGACGCCCAGGCCGATGCCGCTCTGAAGGCGGCCCAGCGCCTCGACCGCCGATTCCTGGAACTCCGAGCCGTCGTCCAGCGCGATCGGTTCCAGGATCGAGACCGCCGTCGCGTCCTGGAGTCCCGCCAGCGTCCGCCCGACGTAGAACCGCACCGATGCGCTCGGACTGGATGCCATCGGCCGCAGGCGCGGCACGACCGACGGGCCGAACGCCTCCAGGCATATCGAGACGCGGTCCATGTCCTTGCCCGACTCCAGCGTCGCCAGAAGCAGGCTGACACGCTGGTCACGGGCATCCGGCGTCTCACGCAGGTAGATCGCGCCGACCAGGTCCAGGAAGCGGTCTTTCGCGCCCAGGTATTCCCTGGGAACTTCGAGGTCCACGCGGCCGGGGTCCTCGGTGCCCTTGGCGCAAGCGGGGAACCGGGCGTTGATGAGGCGGACAATCTGGTCGGCGGTGCGGACCGACGGCGTCAGCAGGACGAGGCGGAAGTGGCGAGTCTTGACGGCCTTGCCGCCCGCCAGGACCCGGCCGATGCGCGGGTCGCCGCCGGCCTTCCCCTTCTCATCGGCCGCAAACGGTGACACGAAGACGCCGCCGCGCCCGGCGGCAAGCACTTCGCTGCGGGCATCCACGCCGCGCGTCGCCATCACCCGAGCCAGGTCGCATTCCAGCAGGAATCCGCCTTCGAGGCTCGTGGTCTCGGTTGTGGGCAGCGCCCGGACCTCCAGGTCGAAGAGTTCGCCCTTGCCGATGCCCGGTTCCAGCATCCCCAGGACGATGACGACGGCGTTGTCGGGGCTGGAGAGGATCTGTTCGGCGTGCTCGACCTTATGGAGATGCATCATTTCGAGAATCTGCTGGCGGATGCCGGGCGGGACGACCTTCGTCCCCGTCCCGTCCAGGCCCGTCACGAACCCGTAGCCCTGCACGGTGACGGCCTCGCGCCCGGAAAACCGCGCGAGTTCCCCCACCGTGTCCTTCAGGTACTCGGGGACCTCGATCTCTCGCGGGGTGCGCGGCTCGCTGGGGATGATCTCTTTCCGGCACCCCAGACCGATGCCGACGGCGGCTGCAAAGAGTGCGAGCGCCGCCGGCGCATAGCCGGACCCGCCCAGCCCACGGATGTTTAACGTCCGGGTGGCGCGCATACGGACTCCGCTCTCGCTGGGGGTTGGTATCGGCGACAAAGGTTATCGGACTTTAGCAAAAGCGGCTCTTCCAGGTGACAAAACCGCCAAGCCCCCCGCCCCACCGCGCAAAAAAACCGGGCCGCACCCCACGGCCGTACAGGCATCAAGTTTAGAAGGTAGCAGGGCATGTGTCAAGCGAGTCCTGAACCCCAAAATGTTGGGGGTGGAGGGCCCATCAGGGGCAGGTTCTCTCGGCCGCACCGCCCCCCTTTTCCGGCTGGCCGCGGACAAGGCACCGCTGAACATGCCGGCGGCCGATGGCCGCAAGCCGGTCCATCGTCGCAGGGGCGTACGGCTTGACGGACCGCAGGGCGGCATCCAAGGCGTGCGCCGGGTCATAGCGCTGGAGGACCCAGCAGAGAGCACCGGCGATCCGGGCGCCCATCACCTGGATTTCCTCCTCGCCGATGTACTGGGGGCAGACGGTCGTGCGGAACTCGTACTCCACCGCGCCCGACAGAAGAAGGTCGATCGACCGCCCGATGGCCGCAAGGTCCAGCCCCGCCGTGCCGCAAATCTCGCGGTACCGCTCATCGACGGGGGCCTTGAGGTCCATCGCCACGGCATCGACGAGGCCCGCGTCCAGGAGTGCCGCAAGCCGGTCCGGGTGCGTTCCGTTGGTATCGAGTTTGACGGCGAGGCCGGCGGCGCGGAACGCGCGGCAGAGGTCCGCCAGTTCGGGCCAGACGGTCGGCTCGCCGCCGCAGATGACGACGCCGTCGAGCCACCCCTCGCGCGAGGCGATGTGCTCCAGGACCGCATCCAGCGGGATCGTCTCGCCGCGCTCCGCCAGGAGCGCCCCCGCGTGGCAGAAGCGGCACCGCAGGTTGCATCGCGGCAGGAAGACCGTGGCCGCAAGCCGACCCGGCCAGTCGATCAGCGTCGTCGGGAGGTACCCGGCGATCGGCGGCAGCCGAGTTTGCGCCCCGGTCGTCATTCGGCCGCGCTCGCGCTGAGGTTCCCGGCGCCGCCCGCGCCGCCCAGGTACGCCAGGATTTCGTTGGAATGGGGCGCGCGGCCGTCCCAGCGGGCCACGAAGTCGCCGCCGTCGGACCGCAGGATGACGGTGGGGATGTCGTGAACGTCGTTGAAGGCCCCCTCGGCCATCCCCTCGATGGTCTCCAGATCGACGAACGCCAGGGATACGGCGTCGCCGACCTCCTTTTTCTCGACCAGGTGGTTCAGTTTCTTCTTGGCGCTTTCGCACTTGGCACAGACGGTTTTGCCATAGACCTCGAACTTCATGGCGTCCCCTCTCCTCCAATAAGATATGTGCATGTGACTGCCGCCGCCCGCGCGGGCAGCCGGCCGCCCCCGCCCGCGGGGACGTCACACATCCACCTTGTCCTTCGGGTCGTACGACGACTTGATGAAGACCGCCTTCAGGGGCGACCTGGTGTCGTTGATGATGTTGTGGACCTCGCCCGGTTCGATGCGTACGGCCGTGCCGACGCAGATCTGATGCTCGACGTCGCCCACGATGAGCCTTCCCCCGACCCCCTCGACGAAGTAGAACGTCTCCTCGACGGCCTTGTGGAGGTGCCGGCCCAACTGCTCGCCGGGGGCGAACAGGATGACCCCCCAGTCGATCTTCGGCCCGCGCATCAGGTACTTCACGCCGCTCCCCCCGCCGCGATACTGCCGCTCCTGCTCCTGCACCAGTTCCATGTTATCGAATCCGTTTCGTTCCACGCGGATGCCCGCGGGCTCGACTTCACCGTGACGGTTGCCCTGACCCATCAGCAGATTCCCGCGTGCTTCCGCACACGGCTCGATTCAGAAAAAACGACGGGGAGCCGGGACGGCGAACGATTGCCTTACGGCGCCCGGCTCCTCCGTCAACAAGGGGTCCTTGTCAATACGCCCTAGCGCGCTCCTCTGCGAGTCGCGGCTAAACTTGCATCGCCGATTCTCAGCCGGCCGCCATGCCCAGTTCCGCCTGCGTCCTGGGGAAGGAGCCCGCGACCGAGTAGTTGCCGTGATGGCGGTCCTTCAGTTCGCCCAGTTTCGACTTGTTCCAGTTCGAGATGCGGCTGAAGTATCCGACGATCCGCGTCACGCCATAGACGTTGTGCGAGTCGCAGTGGCCGCAATGGTCCTGGAGCCGCGGGGTCCACTTTTGGCAGTCGTTGCAGACGGTGAACTCCGGGCTGATAGTGATCTGTGCCGCCGGCGTGCCCTCGAAGGTGCGGCGGACGAGGGTGAGGATGCTCTCTGCGGGGGGCCGCTCTTCGCCTACGAACGCGTGGATGATGGCCCCGGACTCGATCATGCCGTGGAACTTGGCCTGCTTTTGGATCCGCGTCAGGAGGTCAACGGGGGCGTCGGCCCGCAGGTGGATGGAGTTGGTGTAGTAGTACTCGTCGGCGGCGATGTCGCCCTTGACTAATGTGCGCGACTGCGGCCAGTCGCGGAAATCGACCTTCGCGAACCGCCGCGTGGCGCTCTCGGCCGGCGACTCTTCCAGGCTCACCTTGAGGCCGTGCCGCTTCGCGTACTCCTTGGCGCGGTGATGCATGAACGCCACCACCAGGAGGCCGCGCTTGAGGGCCTCGTCGGTCTCGTGGAGTTCCTGCCCCATCATGTGCTGCACGCACTCATTCAGCCCGATAAGGCCAATGATATAGGTGCACTTGTCGAGGTCAACGTACGGCCGGCCGTCCTTGGCGGCCTTGCCGATCTCCCACAGCGGCATGGCGGGGCTGGCCATCATCTTCCTGATGAACTCGCGCTTCTCCATGTGGGCCTGCATCGCCAGGTCCATTGCCCCGCCCACCTGGTCCAGCAGGTTCTGCCAGTTGCCCGCCCCGGCACGGTACGCGCACTGCGGCAGGTTCACGGTCACGTTCTGGAACCCGCAGAAGCGCATGGATTCCGGGTGCTTGATCATGTAGTCGTCTTCGATCTTGGTGCGGAGGCGGCAGCAGGCCGACAGAGTCACCTCGTCGCGGTCGAAGACGAAATAGGGCGTGCCGTTCTCGCTGGCGATCTGGCAGGCCAGCTTGAGCACGTCGAGCTGCTCCGGATCGCTGAAGGTCTCCTCGTTGATGTGCAGGTCGCACTTGGGGAAGGCGAAGACGTGCCCGTGGAC
>CAYGWP010000286.1:0-11595 GCA_964353455.1 uncultured Anaerolineales bacterium | reverse complement strand
CGCGGTGGCCCCCGTGAACGACCCCTTTTCGTGGCCGAAGAGTTCGCTCTCGATGAGGGTCTCGGGGAGCGCGGCACAGTTGACCTTGACGAGGGGCCGGCCGGCCCGGTCGCTGTTGTAGTGGATGGCGTGGGCCACGAGTTCCTTGCCCACGCCGCTCTCGCCGCGAAGAAGGACGGTCGTCTGCGTCCGGGCCACCTGGGCGATCTGGTCATACACCGCCTGCATCGTCTTGGCGTTGCCGATGATGTTGGCGGGGCGGAACCGGTCCTTCAGTTCCTCCTGGAGGCGCAGGTTCTCCTCCAGCAGCCGCTGGCGGTCCGCCTGGGCCGACTGCCTGAGGCGCGCCGCCTGGGCGATCATCGAGGCGATGATCGAGAGGAGCCGCACGTCTTCCTCCAGCGACACGCCCTCCGAGAAGAGCCGGTCGGCGCTCAATGCCCCGATCGTCTGGTTCCCGATCTTGATGGGCGCGCAGATGAATGAGATGTTCTTCTTCAGGAGCCCCTTGCGGGCGCCCGTCCGGTTCAGGAACAGCGGCTCCTCGCCTATGCGCGGGACGACCGCCGGCCGGCCCGTGTCGATGACCTTGCCGGTGACGCCCTCGCCCAGTTTGTACCGGCCGCGCTCCACCTGGCTCGTCGAGAGTCCGTATGCGGCCTCGATGGTGATATCGCCCGTGTCGCGATTCAGAAGCGCTATGGTCCCCCGCAGCATGCCCATGTGTTTGGCCATCGCCCGAAGGACCGGACCTATCGTCTCTCTGAGGTCGAGGACGCGGTCGAGGGTCTGGCTGATCTCCCAGAGGAGCGAGAGTTCACGTATCTCTCGCTTTATGGGCGGATGGACGGACTGCGCAATCGTACCCGGAGCGGCCATAGAGTCGTACCCCCAAATGAGCCACGAAACCTACTGAATGGGAGTATCATACCGAACGGTAGCAATTATGAAAGGGATTTTCCGCACGCGTCGGGCTCATGCCTGCCGCGCGGTGGGATTCCACCACGCATCGCCCTTGCCCTGCATGGCCTCGGCGGCGCGGCGGCGGATGGCGGCCACCTCGCCCGGCGAGAGCGGCCTGAAGGCGGCAGCCGCCTCGAATGCCGCATCCTGCTCGTTCGGGAAACTCAGACCCAGCAGGGCCACGTCGGGGTCGCACGTGAGGGTGTACCTGACGCACTCGGCCGCCGAGAGGTGCGGGAGCACCGGCTGGGTTGTAGCACAGCCGCCCTCGGCTGTGTCCTTGTCCACATTTGCACGCCCGAGGGCGGGCGTGCCACCGGTGCCGCCGGAACTGCGTTTGCCTCGCGGCCGGACCTGGAGCGGGCGGCTGTAGCCGGTCGTGTCGCCGAGGAGTTTGCCGGCCCCGAAGGTCTTGAAACACACCGTTCCCACGCCGCGGCGGCGGGCCAGGGGCAGAATCTCATCAATATATCTGGAATTGCAAAATGGTCCGACGGCGAAGAGCACCACGTCGCAGAGACCGGATTCGACGGCCGCCCGCAGCACGTCCGGGCTGTGGCTCGAGATGCCGCGGAAGCGGGCCTTCCCGGCCCTCACGCACTCTGCCAGTTCCGCCATGCCGCCGCCGGGCGCGGCCAGGCGCTGCCATGCGGCCGTCTCGGAGATGCCGTGGAAGACGAAGAGGTCCGCCGCAGCGATGCCCAGCCGCGCGAGGCTCTCATCGACCTGCGGCCGGACAGGCCGGTCGAGGTGGTCGACCTTGTCTATGACGAACATGCCGTCGCGCCGGCCCCGCAGTGCCCGCCCCACGATCTCCTCGCTGTAGCCGTTCTCGTATCCGGGGGCGGTGTCGATGAGGTTGAGGCCGGCATCCATCGCGCGGCGGATCGTGGCGACGCAGGTCTCGATGGGGACGTTCCTGTCGGCCACATCGCCGATGCCGAGGATGGCGGCCCGGAATCCTGTGCGTCCGAGTTCGCGGCGAGGGTTGAACATGTTTTGGCTCCCACACAGTGGGCCGGCGCCGGATTATTGCATCGCGCGGCGGGTCTCCCGCCCCGCCGCGCAGGGTGTCATTTCGCCTCCTTCTTGGCCGGCGGTTCGGGGGCGACTCGCACGGAGAGAACGGGTTTGCCGGCGGAACCGAAATCGCCGACGATGCGGATCGCCTTGACCGGCGAGGCCGGCTCCTCAGGGGGATGGATAGTCAGGGCAAGTTCCACTCGCTCGCCGGGCGGCAACTTCACCACCCGCGGGAACTGGTAATGCCAGCCGTTCGGGGCGGTCACCTCGAGGCGGCCCTCGGCTGGCGCATCGCCGAAGTTATATGCATAGACGGACATCGTCTCGACCTTCTGACTTGGCACGCGATACGCCGAGCGCGCGAGGTCCGTCCGCTCCTGCGGCCAGACGGCCTGAAGGACGATGGGCGACGGCGCGCCTTCGCTCGGCGGTGGCGCCGCCGGAGGCGGGTCGATGGAGAACTTTGCGGCCGTCCCCGCGGGGAGCACCGCGAACACGGGGGCCGCAGAGAGGTGGAGCGTATGCGGCGCGTCGGCTGCCGCGCGGCCAAGGTGGTCGAAGACGGCCTCGGGCTTGACGGGCAGGGGGAGTTCGGCCTGCCCGTCGCGTGTCCACGCCACGAGGACCTCCCGCTCGCGGCCGTCGGGGGCGGCCCGGAAGAGATACGCCCGGATCGGCGGCCCGGCGGCGACGCGGCCGAGCGGCTTGGCGTCAGCCAGCAGTCGCCCGACTGCCGCCAGCGCCACGTACGCCGGCCGCGGCGTCAGGTCGCGCCGCACGATGCCGAACTGTGTCTGGCCCTCAACGTAATGAGGAAGCAGGAAGTAGAATGCTGCCCGCGGGCCTTCGTGGAGCGCCGCGGCGAACGCCTGGGCCACGCGCTCGGACTGGACGCGGAGGTCGGCATCGGTCGGCTCCTTGGCCTTCTCGTCCCCCGCCCACTTGACGGGCATGCTGAACTCGGTGGTCCAGAGCGGCCGGCCGGCCGAGGCGGCGCGGAACTCGGCGTAGATCCGCGGGTACTCCTCGGTCCTGGCGTAGTGATGGAGGTTAAACGTATCGAAATACGGCCATGCCGCGTTGTCCTGGAGGTCCGCAAGGATCGCCTTGTTCGGCGAGGCAAAGACGTTCATGCACGCGATGACGCCGGGGTTGCCGGCCTTGAGGCCCAGGCACGCGGCCTTCTGGAACGACGCCATCTCGGCCCCCGTGTGTCCGCCGAACCCGGGGATGTCGGCCTCGTTCCACGGCTCGAAGGCAAGGACCTTGCCAGCCCAGCGGCGGGCCATTTCGCGATGGAAGCGGTACGCATCGCGAAGGTCCGACGGGAACCGCTTCGTGGCGGGGTTCGCCCACGCCGGCGACGAGTGGTTGACCTGTAGGCCCCGCAGCCCTGCCGCCGACTGGATTCGGGCCGAGGCGTCGTACCGCGTGGAGTCGGCGGCGGCGAACTCGCCGCGCTTCGGCTCCATCTCGCCCCAGGAGAGGCGGTCGCGGACCCAGTTGACGCCCGCCAGCGAGCAGAGGTTTGCCGCCGCGGGCATCTGCGGTTCCTTATAGAACCACGCCATCGCCACGTCGAGTGCGATCGGGCTGGACGGCGGGGTCGGGGCGGCCAGCGGCTGGAGCACGCCGTTCCAGATGCGCCGGTCGGGCGAATCGCCCTCGCCCCAGCGAACCTCGTACCAGCCGACGGGCAACTTTCCGAGGTCGGCCTTGCCGCCGGCCGCGCGGCCATCGGCCGCCTTGCGGCCATCGTAGTCCAGCGCCTGCCACGCCGTGCCGTCCGCGACCCCCGCCAGCGGCACGGTCACCGTCTCTCCGGCCAGAAACACGTTGCCGGGATGGTCGGCCAGGGGCGCCGGGACCGCCGCCGGGCAGGCCGAGGCGAACAGCAGAACAATCGCAAGCGATGTGAGCCGATTCATGTCGTGCTCCTCCTGGCGCCCATTGTGCCGCAGCCCCGCCCGTCCCGCAAGGCATCGTTTCTGCCGGGTGGCACGGCCACAGCCTGGTCGCCGCGGCGACCTGTTGCGTGGCCGTGGCTTCTGAGGCGGGGGGCAACCACGGCCACGCAGAGGCAAAGCCCGCCACAGGCGGGCAGGCTGTGGCCGTGCCACCCGTAGGTGGAGCGGTGCGCAAGGCATCGTTTTAGCGTTGACCCGGCGCGGCGGCGGAAGTAGGTTCTGTGTGGATCGTGAACTTGATGCCGGAGCAAGGACTAATGAAGTACTTCCTCATTTTGCTCGCGATTCTCGCCGCCCGCCTGTCCGCTGCCGAGCCGAGCCTCGTGCCCGACACCCCCAGCACCGCGCCGGATTACTTCTGCACCTGGAACGTCCAGGGGTTTGCGTGCAGTTACTCCGGCGCCAGCGACCAGGCCGACATGATGACCGAGGCCAGCATCTTCGGGAAGGGGCCGAACCAGAACTGGGTGGAGTTCTATCCCGACGTCCGCCGCGACCTGATTTTCCTCCTCGATGACGCCTTCGATTTCCCGCTGGGCGGCGGCCATAACCACCCGATGCGCGGCAGCCTGGAACTCGACGCCGGGCGGTTCCCATCCTACAAGGGGACGCCTGCCGAGCGCCTCGCCAGACTCAATCGCGACATCCGCGACCGCGGCTGGCGCAGCCTGGGCCTGTGGGTATGCAATTCCCGGCCCAGGGTCGCTGGTCAAGAGGGAATCGATAGCGACGCCTACTGGAATGAGCGGTTGCGTTGGTCGCAGCAGGCCGGCGTCGGATACTGGAAAGTGGATTGGGGGATTGGAGAACATGGGAGACCTCTGTGGAAATTCAAGGTCACTCCGCAGGGGCGCGCGATCGCCCCCGACCTCTGGATCGAATATGGAAACAGTATTGATGCAGATATTTATCGAACGTATGACGTTGCCATCGTGCCAAGCATTCCGGAGACCATCCGCAGAATAGGCGCGTTCCTGACAAGAGAGGACCCCAATGACCGCCGGATCATCAACTGCGAGGACGAGGTCTATATCGGCGCGGCAATGGGATGTCACTATGGCGTCATGCGGCATCCGTTGACCCATGACATGCCGAACGGAAAACCCGATCACTTTTTCAGACCGGATTTTCGCGATGTCAAGCGCCGCATCGACGAAGTCACGCGGGCGGTCCGCTGGCATCGCATCGCCCAGCCGTTTCCCAGAGGGGATGCGGCAACCGTTGACGGCAATTGCCTGACCGACCTTAAGTGCAAGCCGGCCCCTGCACGCATATCGCGCGGAGGGCTGCCCTTGCCCGCGGTGACCATGCCCGAGGGCAAGGAGCCGCCGTACGTCCTTTGTTCCCGTCATCCCGATGGGGAGATCGCCGTGGCGACCGTCCCCCGCAACCTGGGGGTTAGCGGCCGGGCGGTCATCAGTTTTCCCCTTGCGGATGTGAGCCTCCAGGTCGGCGAACTCAACCGTCCGGTCGGCATCTTCGGTGAATACGCCAGCCTTACACTTGTCTCCACCGGCGACCTCGGCGGCAGGCGTATCCTCGCGCAGGATCTGGCCGGCACGACGCCTGTGGACATCACCAGCGAGGTCAAGGTGAGCGACGGCCGGCTCACCATTCCTGGCATGGTCATTCACCGCGTCGGCCTGATGGCGGCAAAACCCGGCGACATCTCGGATCCCGGTCTGGTGCTGGCCATCCCCGGTCTCACCAAGTTTGTGGCCAAGCCGGCGATGACTCCGGGCAGGAATTCTGACAGGCCCAAGCCCGCGGCCCAATCGGGAGACAGCCTCAGGGTGACCCGGGCCATCTGGGGCGCCGTTCCCGGCGGTAGGCGGTAAGGATACGGCGCGTTGACCGGTCCAGGGAGTCTGACCAACCAGTGCTGTGAGTGGCGATGCGATGGTGCAAACACAAGATGCAGTGAGCGAAGGGAATCACAACGGTTGAATAGGAGGCCGCACATGCTCGCCCGAATCCTGGCCGTCATAGTGCTGCTCGCAAGCCTTCCCGCGTGGGCCGTGCCGCCGCAGGTCACGGACCCGGCGGATAAGGAGATACTGGCGGCGTTCCTGGGTTTCGCCGAGACCTCGGCGGTCCAGTGTACGCCCGAGCGGATGGCCAAGTTCGCCTCGCAGCCGGAGGACATCGTCTGGCAGGCATCGCGGTACATCCGGATGCCGCTCGTGGCGTACCGCCTGTCGGGCGATGCGAAATATCTGGATATGTTCGTCAAGCGGATGGACACCCTCTGCAACTGCATGACAAAGGGTCCCGACGGGCAGATGGGCTGGTACGGCCTGCCGCTGGACCTCTTCCGGCACCCGGACCACCCCGACCGGAAGGTCGATGTGGAACTTACGGACTACGAGGTGGCGGGCCTCATGGCCGAGTTTGCCCGGACGGTGAAGTCCGAGGCCGCGCTCGCCGCGAAGTTCGCCGAGGCGGCCGCGCGGTATATCCGGCTAGCCGAGGACCTCGTCAAGAAGTGGGAGGCGCGCGGCCAGTACCGCGACCTCGGCCCCATCGGGGCGGTCATCGTCACGCACGCCGACCTTAAGCCCGTCAAGGCCAGCCTCACCAACCCGCACAACAAGCAGGCGAAGTTCACCGAGGCATACCTGGCCCTGTACGCCGCAACCGGGCGCGATGAGCACCTGGCGAAGGCCATCAAGATCGGCACGCGCTTCAAGCACTGCCTTACGCTTGTGGGCGACCACTACGCGTGGAATTACCTTGACCCGGCGGGGCCGTGGGACGTTGACCCGGCGGATGCATCTAAATGGAAACATTGGATCGGGCCGGAGCATCGCGGCGGGTACTTCAGCCTGACGCTCACCCACGCGGTCGTCCTGTACGAGCACGGCCTGGTGTTCGACCGGACCGACATGGACCGCTTCGTCCGGACGCAGACGACGGTGTGCTGGAATGGCGATGCGGCCAACCCGAAGTGGTCTCGCGTCGATGGCCGCACGGCCGACGGGCGATACCTGTGTGCGGCGCTCGCCGCCTTCGACCAGCGGATATACGACCTCGCCTTCGCGGGCGCGGCCCAGCAGGAACGCCTCAAGGGGAAGGGCCACCCGTGGCAGGGCGGTCCGGAGGCAGGCGACTGGCTGGAGGCGAAGTACCTGACGTATCCCAAGTGGAAGGGCGGCGCGCCGGCCGAGACGGCCGTCGTTGCGCCGTTCCTCGCGAAGCCCTCGAACCAGGCGCTGGTGCGCAGCCTCGCCTTCGAGGTCAAACCGCCCGGCTACAAGGCCCCCGCGACGCCGGCCGAGATGAAGGGCGCCGTGGCGGGGGAGCGCCGATGACCGCTGAAGGGCTTACTCTGGCAGGTCTTCCAGCAACAGGACTCGTTTATCGAACCGGCCGTTGGCGAGGACATTGAACAGCCGCCGGTCGGCCGTGACAACCGGGGCCTCCATGAGGGCGGCAAGTGCGACGTACAGGCTGTCGTAGATACTCGCACCGGTCTCCAGTGCGATTTCATACGCGGGTTCCAGAAGGGGCACGTTTCCGTGCAGGCCGACGGTGATCTTCCGGATTGCCTTACGGATCACGTTGGCCTGGTCCGCCGTGGTCTCGTTGCGCCGGACCCGCTTCAGTGTAATGTTGTCGAATTCCACCAAGAGAAGATCGGGCGCATGGAGATGGTGCTTATTGCTGAGAAGGTGCAGGGCGTCCTGTGTGCCATGCCCTTCGTCGAAGAACCATTTGGCGGCGACGCTGGCATCGACGATGTAAACGCTCATCGGTCGCGGTCCTCGCGGACGAGAGCGGTGCTGTCGCTGAACCGGCGGCCAAGGCTGGCGCGAATGCGGTCCGCCAGTTTCCGAGCAGTCTCCATGTCAACCTGCGTTGCCTCTTCCAGGATCTCACGGACCTCGGATTCCAGCGACCGCCCGCCGGCGCGGGCGCGCTTCTTTAGTCGCGCCACGACCTTGGGCTTCAGGTTGCGCACAAGTATCTGGGCCATCGGAAGCCTCCTTTCCGTCGTCTGCTATCAAAATGATAGCGATTCCCGGGGGCGTGTCAAGGCGCAGCCGGCGCAGCGGCGGCGGTCGATTCATCGACGCCTTCGGGGCGCGGGCCGTAATGGGGAAGGGGCTGGCCGGCCTCGTATGCGCCGATGTCGGGCGCCTTGCCGCGGAAATCGTCGTTCACGTTCGGGATCCGCTCGCCGCGGTCCACCACGGCCGAGCCTTCGCGGGGCCTCAGGTCCGGTGTCGGACGCTCCGGGATCGGCGGCTCCGGAAACGCCACCGGCTGCGCGAACACGCCCAGGTCCGCGAGCACCGCGTTCCTCTCGAATGGCCCCTTGACGAGTTCCTCGAAACTTGAGAACCGCTGCTGGCCGATGCGGCCGCGGAAGGGCATCCCGTGCGACCCCAGGGCGTCGTAGTCGAAGGAGCAGTGTGTCCCCGCCGAGACCATGAACGCGGGCTGGCCCGGTCCGCAGCCGTATCCGCCGAACTTCTGCCCGCCCGACGGACCGCCTATGCAGAGGTTATTGCGGAAGAGGGTGAAGTCGAACGGCTCGCTGTACGAGAAGCACGCCATGCCGTCGCCGATCTTGACGACCGTGTTGTGCAGGAACACGTCGCCGATGCTCTGGCGGTGGAGTTTGAACGGGGCGTACGTGAGGTTGTACATGACGTTGCGGATGAAGTAGGTGGGTCCGCCCAGGCCGGGCTGCGACGAGAGGCCCGTGAAGCAGTTGGTGAGGCGGTTCCGCATGATGCGGCAGTTGCCCTGGGCGAAGTCGGCCTCGATGCCGTCGTCGGCCCCGGTATAGATATCGTTATTGTACATATCAATGCAGAACTGGTCGGCCGTGCCGCGGTCCTCCATCGTCGAGAGACAGTCGCGGAAGCCCCCGACGCGGTTAAAGCAGACGACGTTGCCCGGGCCGGTTATCTGGATGCCCTCGCCGGCGTTCTTGCCGTTAGCGCCCATCGCCTCGTTCTGCCAGGGCGTGGAGCCGGCGACGCCGTTATCGGCGATGTAGCAGTTCCGCGCCCCCGGCCGGCCCTGAGCGCCGATGCCGAAACTCTTGCCCGCCACCGTGACCGCGCAGCGGCGGACGGCGCACTCCTCGGCGCCCATCAGGTTGATCGAGCCGGCGACCGTCAGTCCCTCGACCATGACGAACTTGCGTCCGCGGAGGGAAACGCCCGTGAACTTCGCCCCGCCCGACGACCGGATGACGACCGGCCGGCCCGGGGCGCCGTCCGCCGCCGGCATGATGAAGTCGCCGTAGTCGCCCGGTTCCAGGATGAGGCCGTCGCCCGGTTTCGCGGCGGCGGCCGCATCCTTGAGCGTCGCCGGCGTGACCTTCTTCGCAGGCGCCCCCGCGGCGGCCCGCAGCACGGCGCGGGTGCGGACGCGCACGGTCCGCTCCGCCGCGCCGCCGTCCGGGTCGGCAAGTTTCAGTGCGATCTCGTACTGCGTGTCGGGCCTCAGGTCGAAGATGCTGCCGGAGTGCTTGTTGTCCCACGTGAAGGTTGGGTTGGTGCCGCTACTCTTACCCCCTGGCACTCGCCTGAGGGGCATCGCTTCGTGCCAGTCCTTTTCATCAGCGCGGCGGAACCGGACCGTGACGATGCCGTTCAGATTATCGTCGCCCTGTATCTTCCACTCGACCGCGAGGTTGGTGATGGTGGGGTAGGGCGTCGAGACCTCGCTGGGGGTCGTGGCATCTTCGGCGGCCGCAGCGCCCGAGAGCGCAAGGGCGGCGATGAGGACAGGCAAACGTTTCATGACGTGCTCCCTCAATGCGGCATGGTGCGCCAACTGGTGTGAACCCGGCGGGGGCGGTATCGTTTCGACCTTTTGGGCACGCCACTTTTTTCGCGCGGCGGTTAAGTAACTTGGGGTATAATCCCGGCGTCTCAGGGGCTTGTTGACGCAGGCACGGTTCGCAGGCGAGGAGGAATTCACATGAAGCAGGGCGAAGGGTTCACGCAATCGCTGTGTCCGCGGATGAAACGCCGGTCATTCCTGGGGGCGATGGGCGCTGCGAGCGCCTCGGCCCTGGCCTTGAAGACGGGCCTCATGGATTTCGCCTCCTCGCTCTTCGGGGCCGAGGCGGATTCCGGCAAGAAGCCAACCGTGGTCGCCACGTTCATCCGCCCAAAGGCCGAGAAGTTCTGGATGGGCTGGCCCGGCGCTTCCTACGACATCGCCGGACACCAGAAGACGTACACCGACACCCTCCGGAAGGCCGCCGATCAACTCGGCGTCAGCCTCGTTGTCGAGGAACCTGTATATGATGATGCCGGCGTCGCGGCGTTCCTCGGGAAAGTGAAGAACGCGAAGCCCGACGGCCTACTGGTCACCATAATGCACCTGGACCGCTGGGCCGACGTGGCGAAGATCATCGACGGGCGCGAGGGCGTCCCGATGGTCGTCTTCAGTCCGATGGGCACGTCATTCACGGGCCACCTTCAGAAGCCGTCGCGCGCGCCCGGCGTGTTCCTGGGCGCAACGCAGGATATCGATTGGCTCACCACGGGCCTGCGGATGCACAAGGCCGTCTGGCAGATGAAGTCCAGCCGCATCGTCATCGCCCGCGGCGATAAGACCGAGGACCAGGTCATGCCGGTCGTCGGCACGACCATCCACTACGTGCCTCGCGAGCGGTTCCCGGAGGAACTGGCGAAGGTCCAGGAGTGCGACGAGGCGAAGGCGATTGCAGACTATTACACGAAGGAGGCCCGCAAGATCGTCGAGCCGTCGAAGGAGGACGTCCTGAACGCGGCCGAGAACTACGTGGCCTGCAAGCGCCTCATGGCCGCCGAGAAATGCCAGGGAATCTCGATGGATTGCCTGGGCCTCGTGGGCAGCCGCAAGATTCCGTGCCCGCCGTGCATCGGGTTCTCGCGCCTCCTCGACGAGCGGCAGGTGGGTTGCTGCGAGGCCGACGTGGGCGCGGCCATCTCACTGCTGCTGTCGGCGTGCCTGCTGGAGCGGCCGGGTTTCATGCAGGACCCCGCCCCCAACACGGTTAACAATACGTTGATGGGCGCACACTGCACGTCCCCGACGCTTCTGGACGGGTTCGACAAGCCGCACGAGCCGATCATCCTGAGGAGCCACTCGGAATCGGCCATCGGCGTCTCGCCGCAGGTCATCTGGCGGATTGGCCAGAAGGCGACCATGATGAAGTTCGAGGGCGGCGGCAAGTCCATGCTCATCGGCACCGGCCGCGTCGTCGCCAATATCGACACGCCCCCCTCCGGCGGCTGCCGCACGAGCGTTGAACTTGCGCTCGACGACATCCCCGATTCCCGCGACGTCAAGGGCTTCCACCAACTGTTCCTCTACGGCGACCACTCGGTCCTCCTGAAAGGCTACTGCCAACTTGCCGGCATCCAGGCCGTGCATATTTAGACGCCGCGGACAGGCATCGTTTACGCGGGTGGCACGGCCACGCAGTTGCGTGGCCGTGTGATATGGAGGAATCATGCTCTGTCGATTGGCTCTGGCCCTGCTGGCCGCGCTGGCCCTCGTGCCTGCCCTCGTGGCCGCCGATGCGGGGGCGCCCCGCGTTGCCGTCTGGAACCCGGAGAAGGGCACGAAGGAATCGCGGTTCCAGATCGATCTTGCCGCGTACGACAAGGCGGCCGAGTGGCTCAGGGCC
>CAYGWP010000285.1:0-6887 GCA_964353455.1 uncultured Anaerolineales bacterium | reverse complement strand
GTAAGTGCCATTTTTGCA
The DNA here is from genome assembly GCA_964353455.1 of uncultured Anaerolineales bacterium. Lineage (GTDB taxonomy): Bacteria > Planctomycetota > Phycisphaerae > FEN-1346 > FEN-1346 > CAYGWP01. The sequence continues at coordinate 6,869 of CAYGWP010000285.1, read as the reverse complement.
AAAACACTTACGTGCGTCTTGCCCTCCGAAGGCGCGAAAAATAATCAGGTGCCAGGCATCATGACATACCATTAGTGGTGGTCCGGAGGACCGGCGAATACCATATATGGGGGCCTCCAGACTCATGCCGCAAGCCTCAAGCCTTCTCAGGGTGACTGGCCTGTCCGCCGAAGCCTTGGCGAAGGCGGAAGCCTTATCTTGGCGCCTTTGCGGCTTTGCGTGAGCCCCGTCGCCGTTGCCGTCTTGCCGTCCACTCCGCACTCCGAACTCCGCACTCCGCACTTGATGTTCCCTGATTTCCTTTGACCCCCGCCACCCCCCGACATATGGTGACTTGCATCAATCATCGCGCCGTTCGACGCGCCGGCGGTACGCCGCCCCGCCGCAAACGCACGCGGAGATAAGTAATGTGCCCGGAACTCCCGTGATAGGCTGCCGGAATGAACGTCCATCCCAAGATTCTGGCGCAGATCAAGAAGGTCACCAACAAGCGCCCTCTGGCCGTGATTAACCATATCCTCAAGCATGGCCAGGTCACTACGGAGGAACTCCGTGAGCAGTATGGCTACGATCATCCGCCGCGCGCCCGCATGGACGTCCTCGAATGGGGAATTCCTATCGAGACCGTTCGCGTCGCCAACCGCGCGGGAACCAAGAAGATTGCAGCCTACCGCTTTGGCGACCCGAATAAGACCGAAACATACAAGACCGGCGGTCGCCAGCCGTTCACCAAGGCATTCAAGCAGTCCTTGTACAAGCAGCAGGACGGAAGGTGTGCGATTACCGGCGAGCCTTACGAGGAACGGTATCTGTCGATTGACCATAGGATACCATACCAGGTTGCCGGCGATCAGACCGGGGCCGGGGACCAACCGGAAGCGTTCATGCTGATTGCACTGCGCCTTCAGCGCGCGAAGAGTTGGTCTTGCGAACACTGCCGGAACGGCCGGACAATCCGGGACGCGCAAGTCTGCCGCCGGTGTTTCTGGGCCAGCCCCCAAGACTACGACCACATAGCCATGGAGATCCGCCGCCGCGTCGAACTTGTCTGGATCGGCGATGAGGTCCGCGAGTACGACGTTCTCTGCGACCTGGCAAAGCGCAAGGTCCTTGCCTTGCCGGACTTCATCAACTGGGTAATCCGCCGCGCAGCAGGAATCTGATCAGAAAAGAGTGGCAGCCTGTTGGCTTCCCCGCAGTTCACTGGGAACTCCTCCGAGTTTGCGCACGGCAGAGGCAGATACATAAATCGATTCGTATGTCTCGTGAGCGCGCCCCAGGAGAGTGGCCTGCGTTGACCGCCCGACCAGTACCTCGGCGTGGACGAGGTTCAGGTGCTCAGGAAGTCTCTTGCCATAGGCCTTGTCGCCCGTCCGCCCATCGTAACTGACGATAAACGGGACTTCCCGTTCGTTCAATCTCTCCAACTGCACGACGAATCCGTCATAATCCACACCCTTGACATACCTGCAATCACGATCCCTACAGACCCCTTGATATGGAGGGTCCATATAAACCAAGTCTGTGGACCTAGCCTCTTTCAGGACACAGGTGTAGTCCTCGGCCGTCGTCCTGGTCTGTGGGCCCAGAATCTGCGAAACCAGCCGTATATTCCTCGCCATCGTGTCGGGACGCATCCCCTTGCGGCGGTTGTCGGGGCTGTTGTTAAAGCCTCCGTTCCTGTTGTACCGGATGGCGGCCTTCACGCACCGCGCAAGCAGGTAAAGGAGGAGTTCCGGCCTGTGACTTGAATTGAACTCGCTGCGAATCTGGTCATAGTACTCGCGCTCGCGGCCATGTTGGGCGTGCCACAATCGCGCATAGTCCGCACTCAGACCTTCGGGGTCGTGGATGATCCTGTTCCACAATCCCATGAGAGCCGCGTGCGTGTCATTCAGCCAGAATTGCTTAGCGCGACCGAGCCATGCCGCCGCGATCGAAATCGCAGCGGAACCCGCGAACGGCTCCAGCAGCAGTTCCGTGTTTCTTGGGATGCACTGCACAATCAGCCCGGCGAGTTTCCGCTTGCTGCCTTGGTAAGGGAATGCCTGTGGTATGTTACCCAGCCTCATTGCATTCGACCCTCATCCCCATAGCCCCGTCCTCCGTGAAGTCATTGACTTCCTCTCGCGTGGATTCCTCCAGCCTCACACAGTCTAACATTTCTGCCGCAGTAAGTCGAGGCCGTAATTGCCTCCAGCGTGCGCTTCCAGCGTGAATGCCCCCATACCGCGCCTCGGCGCCCCTCAAGAAGTCGTTGTTCTCACGCGTGCCTCGCACGCCGCCCATCAAACCCGGCCCGCGCTTCGGCCGCGCACCCCGCGTGAAGACGGCCTCCCGATCTTACGCAGGGCGGCTGGGCGCGTCGGGGGGCGGATTGTCTTCGAGCGACGCCAGCAGTCTCTTGGCCTTGGCGTGCAGGTCGCGGACCAAGGATTGCTGCCACTGGGTGAGCATCTCGAGGCCTTCGAGGCCCTTGAGGATTTCTTCGACGGCGGCGTCGTGGGGTTTCATTGATGATACTCCATCAGAGTGCCGCAGGCACGATTGATAGTAGCCACGCGGCGCAAGCCCGTGGAAAAAGTCGCGCGACCGCCGTCTTGTTTCTCGTTTTCATCGAGCCCCATCGGGGCGACTGAATGCCTTTCGCCCGCCTTCGGCGCGGGCCTCACACTTAAGAGGCTTGACCAAGGGCCGCCGCAGTTCGCACGGCCGGGCAAGACCGGCCGTGGCACACGCCCGTCAGGCTCCATCTTGACCAGGTAAAGATTTTGCGTTTGCCATTCACCGCGAACCTCGGTATTGTGTTATTCGCAAAGACGTATCATGCGATGGGATTATACGCATCGGCGAATATCGTGCAAGGGAATATTCGCGGAAGCGAACGATTTTGGGCCATTATCGGCGGCGGGCAGGTATGACTGAAAACCAGCCTGAAAGCGGGATTTGCGGGCGCGTGGCGGACCTGAGGCGGACGTGTTTCGGGCCGCGCGGGCGGGCGGCGTTCGCGCGGGCCTTGAACGTAAGTCCTTCTACCTACAACTATTACGAGAAGGGGCGGCAGCCGCCGGCCGACCTCCTCGCCCGGGCGGCAGCGGTCACGGGGGCAAGCCTTGAGTGGCTCATGACCGGGGCGGGCGAGCCGTTCCCCTCCTCCGCCGAAAGAGCCGGTGACAATACGTTGTCACAGGGGGCGCGGGAAGTGCTTGCCCGTCTCCAGGCGCCCGGCGGTGCGGCCGGCGCTCGGTCGGCGCTTCGTGAAATCCTCGCGACGGTCCAGGAAAAGTTTCCGCCGCGCGAGGCCGCGTGGCGGCCCTCAGCGCCCGAGGTCAAGGCCGGCGCGATTCCGATCCTCGGTCGGACGGCGGCCGGGCTGCTTGCGAAGTGGGATGAATGTTTCGCCGGGGAAGAGTCGGCGGATGCCCTCGACCACTTGCTGGCATCGGTGGATGCGAAGGCCGGCCGTCAGCGCGGTGCGGCGGTGGCGGCGGCCGATCCTCAGGACGACTCGTCGCGGCCGGCTGATGCGACCGCCATGCTCATCCAGTTATCGGAGCCGACGCCGGAGGGGATCCTGGAGTTCCTCCAACTGCCGGGCCTGGCGGTCGGTCCTGGCGCGTTCGCCCTGCGCGTGGATGGCGACAGCATGGCCCCGCGGATCCTGGACGGCGACATCATCGTCTGCCGCAGGGGCGTCGAGCCGCGGCCCGGCCAGACGGCCGTCGTCAAGATCCGCGGCCGCGTGGGCGTGACGGTGAAACTGTGGCGGCCGGAGGGCGATTTCGTCCACCTCATCCCGATCAACGAGTCGTACGAGCCAAGTCGGGCGCTCCGGGTGGATATCCTCTGGGCCTGCCGGTGTCTCTGGGTGGTCCGGCTCTGACGGCTGTGGGGCCATCCAGACGGCCGCGGCGGCTGCCGCAAGGATGAGGGCCGCAAGCAGCGCAACTGCCTTGACGCGTCTGATGCGTCGCTCGACCCGCGGCATCTGGGCCGGGTCGGCGGCCAGGGCCGCGAGTATCCTGCATCGCCTGTCGATGCTGAAGTGGCGCCATCCGCGAGCCGTCTCGGCAGCGCCGTTGAGGCGTGCGATCCGCCGCAGGGCGCTGGTGAAGACCGCGACGCGATGCAGGCAGAGCCCCTGCCCTGGTGCATCCGCCGAGAGCGGCTCGGGGCTCGAGCCCGCGGGGCCGGCGGCCCGCAGGCCGGCATCCGGCGGCGAGCAGGACACGGGGCAATTGGTGGCGCGGGCGGCGTAAAGATCGGCCTCGACCTCGCACCGGCGCGAGACGTAGCCGAAGCCCAGGTACAAGTAGGCCAGGACGACCGCGGCCAGCGTGCCGGCCTGGGGCCACTCGGAGTTCAGGAAGTCGGGCTGAGGCACGGCGACGTACGGACCGAGCACGGCATCCGCGGCGGCCAGCCCTGCCGGGACGGCGACGGCGAGAAGATACAGGACGACGAGCGCGGCCGAGACGCCGCCGGCCGCAACAACCGCAAATAGCAGCGTATGTCGATATTTAACATGTGCGACTTCGTGCGCAAAGACGGCCTCCACCTCCTCGGGCGCCTGCGACATGGCCAGCAGCAGCGCATCGGTTATCAGGATGTACCGGAGCGGCCCGGCAATTCCGACCATGCACCCGTTGACGATGGAGAGATTCGTGCGCCACACCAGGACGTCGGCGATGCGGATGCCTGAGCGGTCGGCCAGAGCGAAGAGGCGGTCGCGGAGTTCGCCCTGCGGCAGAGGGGCGGTCTTCCAGCAGAGGCGGACCCACGGCCCCGCCACGAGGAATGCGGCGACCAGTGATGCCCCGGCGAGGAAAGCGGCCAGCGGCGTCTCGGCCGGGCCGGCCAGGCGGTTGATGACGTCGTCAAGGCCCACGAGGGCCGCCAGCGGCACGAGCATCACGAGGACGTACTGGCGGAACATGAATTCGAGGAATCGGGGCAGCGTCCACTGGGCGACGGGGGCGACGGCCCCCGCGCGGGCGAACATGGCGGCGCGCAGGCCCCGGTCGGCCCAATAGACGGCGATCCACGAAACGAGGAGCAGCACGAGAAGCGGCGCGAGCGTGAGGGCGAGCGCCGGGAGTTGCCAGTCCCGACCCGCCGCGTCAAGGGCCATGGCCGGCCAGCCGAGCCGGAAGAGGATGACGGCGTACGCCAGGAGGACGAGCGATCGGTATGCGCGGCCCAGGCGGGCGACGCGGCGGAGGAGCGGCTGCTCGTCGCCCTCAAGTGCGGCGGTGCGGCGGATGATGATGAGGCTCATGAGGAGCCCGGCCAGGAACACGGCGGCGGCGATGAAGGCCGTGCAGGGCAGGACGACCCACGGGTCGGGGGCTGGCTGGCGCGAGGCGATGTCCACCGACACGACGGCGAACACGAGGCCGATAATTACGAATAGATACATAACTAACCTTCTCGGTGCTGCGTTACCAGGGGCTCCCGCCCGGCTCGAAGAATGCCGCCCCCGGCTCGAATGCGGGTCGCCCCCCGCCGCGCTACTTGGGCATTGTAGGCACGGTACCGGGGGGCAGGTGAAGGATTTTCGGCTTGTACACGAAGTAGTCGAAGTCCGGGCTCTGGACCGGGCCGTGGCAAGACATGCAGAGGCGTGAATGGATGTTGATCTTCGGCTCGGGCTTGACCTTCTTGTCGGCGTGGTCGGGGGTGACGATGTGGCAGCCCTGGCACGTGACGCGGGCGTATTCGGGGGTCTTGGCGGGCGAGACGAATCCGCCCGGTCGCCCCAGGCCCATCGTGTGGCAGAGGAGGCACTCCGGGTCGTCCTGGCGGCCCTTGCGGCGGATGGATTCGTACGCGCGGGCGTGATGCGAAGTGCTCCACTGGCGGTACTCGGCGGGGTGGCACTTGCCGCAGGTCTCGGCGGGGGCGTAGGCGGCCGGGATGGGCGTGCGGTCCCAGTCGGGCGGCGGGTTGTCCTTGGCCTCCTTCACATATTGCCAATACATATCCATAACCCACTTTGTATCGGGGACGTGGGCCGAGAGTTCCGTCAGTTCGAGGTTCATCTCGGGGCGGCCCTGGCGGCCCGGAACGACGGCCAGTGCGCCCATGATGCGTCCCTCGCCGCCGGTTGAGACGATGATGGCATCGCCGCACTTCTCGGGCTTCCGCAGGAGCGTGGTGTCGTGCCCGCTGACTATGACGTGGATGCCCTTGACGGCGGCAAGTTCGCGCGTCTCTTCGAGCCGCTGGTGCGATAGGGCGACGACGAGGTCGCAGCCGGCGAGTCGGCCTGCCTCGCGGCGGGCGGCCTCCAGCGGCGGCTCGACCCGGAGGCCCGCGCGCCACTCCATCGGCGGGAAACCGTACGCCCGGTCGGCGATGACTGCAAATATGCCGATACGTCGCGGGGCGGGCCACCTGGGGTCGCTCACCTCCTTGACGACGTGCGGGGGGACGACGAACTCGCCCGTTTCGTCGCGGACGTTTGCGCAGATGAACGGCAGGTTGTGCTCGCGCGAGAGGTCCCTGAGTGCGGCCGGGCCGAGGAGGAATTCCTGGTCCCCCAGTGCGATGGCGTCCCACGCGCCGCGGCCGACGGCCGCCGCGAGGTACTTGACCTTGATGGGGGCCTTGTAGTCGGGCATGAGATCGCCGGCGTCCACGAAGACCACGTGGGGGCGTGTGCGGCGATAGATGTCGATAAGTTCCTGTCGCTTGGAGAGGCCGCCGCTGGGGTTGGAGGGGCACCCGCAGGCCGCGATGACGCCCTGGTCGTCGGCCGAGAAGAGGAGCGTGACGGTGTTGCGCAGGTCGCGCGGCTCGCATCCTACGAGGAGGCAGGCGAGGACGGCGAACCCCAGGGAGCGCGCTCCTCTTCGAGTCGCGGCTAA
>CAYGWP010000284.1:0-6237 GCA_964353455.1 uncultured Anaerolineales bacterium | reverse complement strand
ACTACCAGTTGGGTCGCGGCTACCGCGGCGGATACGAAGAGTAGGGCGGTCAGTTGACACGGCCGGCCGCATCAGTTATAGTGCGTGTGCCTGCATGAGTGGGTAGGTAGCTCAGGTGGTAGAGCACTGCACTGAAAATGCAGGTGTCGCCGGTTCGACTCCGGCCCTGCCCACCAGCCTTCGCCCGCCGCCGCTCTTCGCTTCAGCAGCGCGGCCATGCCTGACGGTTCCTGCGTCTTAGGACCGCCAGACCCCCCAGGGCCAGTAGGGCCATGGTGGCCGGCTCGGGCGTCAAGAGGAACGCATGCGACTGGCCGCCGATCGTGCCCTGGCCGACGATCGCGCCGCCCTTGCTGATGCCGTAAGCAGACGTCAGCGTCCAGCCGGAGCCGGCATCGATGAGCGTGTTCAGGTCGAACATCGTCGAGCCGTTGTAGAAGAATGCGTGCTGGTCGCCGCTGGAGGTGTACGCGTAGCCGACGACCCGCCCCCAGTCGTCGATCCCCCATGCGCGGCTGTTTGTTCCGCCCAGGGTGCCCAGGTCGAGCATTGTGGAGCCGTTGAAGAGGAACGCGTGCTGGGCGGCATCGCCGGTGGTGTAGGAGTAGCCCGCGACCTCTCCGAAGGCGTTGATCGCATAGGCATAACTGTTTGTCCCGCCGAGCGTGCCGAGGTCGGCCATTGTTGCGCCGGTGCGGCGGAAGGCGTGCGTGGCGCCGCCCGAGTTGGTGGCGTAGCCGGCGATCTGCCCGCTGTTATTTATGGCCCGGCCGACGCTGTCGGTCCCTCCGAGCGTCCCCAGGTCGGTCATCGTTGACCCGTTGTAGAAGAAGGCGTGCCTCTCGGCGTTGCCGGCCGTGTAGGCCCAGCCGACCAGTTGCCCGCTGTCGTTGATGCCCAGGGCGCTGCTCTGCGAACCGCCCAGGGTGTTCAGGTCCACCATCTTTGAGCCGTTGTAGAGGAAGGCGTGCTGGACGTCGGAGGAGGTGTATGACACGCCGCCAACCTGTCCGCTGGCGTTGATGCAGGTTCCGGTGCTCTGGGCGCCGCCCAGGGTGCCCAGGTTCGTCGGAGTTGACCCCCTGTAGAGAAAGGCACGGTCGGCCTGGGTGCTGATGTGGGCCAAGCCGGCGACTTGCGCCTTCTCGTTGACCCCGAATGCGCAACTCTCGTTGCCGCCCAGCGTCCCCAGGTCGATGATAGTGAACGGCCCCGCCCCGGCCGCCTGCACCAAGACCCAACCAAGGGCCAGCACCGCAAACCCTGCTCCGCCGAATGTTCTGGAACTCACCCACCCCTCCTCGCGGCATCCCGACAGACTTGATGCCATGCCCCGCAAGGAGGGTGCACTCTGTCCACATTCTGGTTTACAACCGAAGCCCTCCCCGGGCACTAGTAGTATGCGCGAGAATCATGGAAAGTCAAATTGAGCGGGGGGAATTTGCCGAAAAAAGGGCTTGCCTCGGCCGGGCAATACAACCTAACTATTTGTGCGACAGGCACTTATGCCGGTCTTGGCCGGGCTTGGCGGCGCCCAAGCCACTTCTTCGGCCATATTACTTCGGCCTGACCAGTTCCAGAATCTGCCCCGCCGGCACGCACTGGTTGAAGACCATCTGGAGGTTCTCCTGCTTGCCGTGGTCCTCGGTATAGTACACCGAGGAGGTGCTGGAAACCATTCCGACAACGCTGCCGGCGCTGCTGAGGACCGGCCCGCCGCTGGACCCCTTTGCGTACTCGGCGGTTACCTGGAGCATCGGCACCTTGTGGCGGTCGCGGACCACCGTGCCGTAGCGGGCCACGATGCCGCGGCTGAGCGTGAAGAACCGGCCGTCCGGGTGGCTGATGATGAAGACGTCCGACCCGACCCGTGCGTCGGGCGCGATGGGGGCGGGCGCCAGGCCCGAGGCATCCACTTGCACGATGGCCACGTCGTACGCCGCGCTTGCCGCAAGGACCTCCTTCACCGGATAGACCGTCCCCTCGGCCGTCATCGCCACGAGCGTGATGTTCTTCGGGTTGTTGACCACGTGGTAGTTGGTCACAACGGCGCCCGACTCGCTCAGGACGAAGCCGGTCGCCGGGGATGCGTGGTTCTTGCCGCACTTTTCACACTTATAGATGCCTGCCATGATGAGGACGCTCCTGCGGCACTGCTCGTAGAGTTCATCGGCGGCCAGGGCCTTGGCGGAGGGCTTCGGCAGGCGAAGGTCGCAACTCTTGCGCGAGAGTTGCCCGATGAGTTCGGATGCCGGCCGGGTCTTCCCGGCCTCGATCAGCCTTGCGGCCTGCGCGTCGATGGAACGGAGGATCTGGGCGTCGTCGATCGCCGCTGACTTGGTGCGGGTCTCGGCCTTGCCGTCTGCCGCGCCCGTGGCCCGCACGCCACACAGCGCGATCGCCGCCAGCATCAGACCGTGCGCGAGCCAGGCCCCGCGGAACACCGGAAAACGAGCCATTGCAGCGCCCTCCCTGAAACCAACTCTGAAACACCGCCCGCCGCCAATATGTTACACTCCCGATGGCCGCCGCACAACGCTTGCACGCGAGGCAGATGCCGGATACGCTGAACGCGTCGCCGTTCGGAGGGTCGGCCCATGCTCCGCAGGATTGCCGCAATCGTGGCCTTGGCGGCCCTGGCTGCCGCAGGCCGGGTGCAGGCCGAGACGGTCAAGAAGGTCGTCGGCTTTGATGCGGCCGGCGGGAACCTCCTCAAGGCCGATGCCTGGCGTCCGTACGAGAAGGGCTTCGACCAGCCGAAGGGCGAAGAGTTCGCCTGCGACAACGGAGCCGATTCCTCGGTCCGTCGCGGCGTGATGCAGACGGTCGTCCTCAACCAGAAGGAGCCGCGGCCGATCATCGCCGTGGCCTGGAGCCGGGCCGATGGAGTCGGCGGCTCGCGCGACAGCGATTACTCGCTCTACCTCGACCTTATCTACGCCGACGGCACGCCGCTGTGGGGTCAGACCGCCCCATTCACCACCGGCACGCACGACTGGGAGCGGCGCGAGGTCCGCATATTCCCCGCCAAACCCGTGAAGCAGTTAAGTTTCTACATGCTTCTTCGCGGCCACTCGGGGAGGGCCGCCTTCCGTGGGGCGGAACTGCGGGAACTGAGCGTCCCCCCGGGCATGGCATGGTTCGATGGCCTGCCTGTGACGCCTGCCGCAGCGCCCGACAAGCGGTTTATCGTCCGCGACGTGGCGGCAGGCGGCGACTTCGTTTCCTTCGAGAACGGCAAGGCGCTTGGCCTCGAAATCAGGTCCGAGACCGCGAAGCCGGAAAACGCGTACTCGTATAACGTCAAGTTGACCGACACCACCGGCAAGGACAGGGCCGTCACGCTCGCCTTCACGCTGCCGGTGAAGGGCGGGCGCTCGCGATGGCTGGGCGATGTGCGCCGCGAGACGCCGGCCGAACCGCCGAACGAGTATCTCTCGGCCTCAAGTTTCGGCGATGTGGGGCAGGGGCGTATCTCGCGGTATCCGTTTGCCGCCGTCGCGGCCGACGATTGGGGCCACGGAATCGGGATCGACATGGCGTACCCGGCGTTCTTCCGGGTCGGCTTCAGCGCGGGGTCCAGCGAACTCTACGTCGCCTACGACCTGGCGCTTGCGCCGGAGAAACCGTCGGTCGAACTACGATTCTGTACATTCATCTTCAACCGAGGCGAGGGGTTCCGCGGCGCGGTGGCGGCGTACCAGCGGCTCTTCCCCGACGCCTTCCGCTGCCGCACGCCGCAGCAGGGCATCTGGATGCCGTTCTATAAGATCAGCAAGGTCGAGGGGTGGGAGGATTTCGGCTTCAAGTTCAAAGAGGGCAACGATGAGACCGCCTGGGACGATGAACATAATATCAGCACATTCCGATATACCGAGCCGATGACCTGGTGGATGCGCATGCCCAAGGGCATGCCGCGGACGCTGGAGGCCGCCACGGCCGAGGCCCGGCGCCTCGCCGAGAAGGGCGATTCATCGGCCCAGGCGCTCCTTACGAGCGGGTACTACGACACCGCGGGCCGCTTCGTCGCGCGCCTCCGCAACGAGCCCTGGTGCGATGGGGCGGTCTGGAGCATGAACTCCGCGCCCGGCATCGCGGGGGCAGTCACGGACTTTAGGAACAAGTGGAGCGCCGCCCTGCGCGAGAAACTCTACGGCCCCGGCCGCAAGGGAGACCTCGACGGCGAGTACGTGGATTCCAGCGAGGGGTATGTGACCGATGAACTCGATTTCCGGCGCGACCACTTCGCCGCGGCGCGGGCGCCGCTGGTTTTAGAGCGCGGCACGAATCGGCCGGCGGTCTTCCGAGGACTCATCGCATACGAGTACGTCCGCGCCATCGCCGAGGACGTGCACGCGATGGGCAAACTCACGATGGCCAACGGGACGCCAGACCGCCTGCCGTGGCTCGCACCGTACCTCGACGTAATGGGCACCGAAACCGACTGGAACCCCGGCGGGAAGTGGCGGCCGATGTCGGACGACGCCCTCATGTACCGCCGCATCATCTGCGGCCCCAAGCCGTACTGCTTCCTCATGAATACGAACTTCGATGCGTTCCCGCACGAACTCGTCGAAAAGTACATGAAGCGGTGCCTCGCGTACGGCATGTTCCCGGGGTTCTTCAGCGCCAATGCCTCAACGGGCCATTACTTCAGCCGACCGGACCTGTACAACCGAGACCGTCCGCTCTTTAAGAAATACGTGCCGCTGACGCGGCGGGTGGCCGAGGCGGGCTGGCGGCCGATTCCGCTTGCGCGCTCAAGCGACCCCAAGGTGTACGTTGAGCGGTGGGGCGAAAAGTTGCTGACCATCTTCAACGACTCCGCAGAGCGCCGGACCGCGACGATCACGCTTGAGTCAACCGCCCCGCGCCGCCCGGACGCTTTCACGAGCAAGGAACTGGTGCGCGGCACGCCCCTTGCGTGGGAAAACCGGAAGGCTACGCTGACCCTCGATGGCGAAGACATTGCCGTCATCGAACTGCCGTAGCGTTCCGGCATTTTAGCCGCGACCCAAGTTTGCGCGGCGGGTCTCCCGACCCGCCGCGCCTGCCGCGAGCACAAACGCGCTGGCATGAAGGAGGCGGTGGCATGACGCGTTCTCTTGCCGTTCTCTTGCTTGTCGCCGCTTTCGCCGTGGCCGAGGCCCCATCGCCGAACGCGGCCGGTCCGGCCACCGAGACCGTGCGCGACGGAGACCGGTTGCTCGTGGAGTACCGACACGGCGGCGATCTCTTCAAGCCCTACATCGCGCGGCTCTTCTCGCCGGGCGGCGCGAACGTCCTCCGGGACCAGGTGCCCGACCATCCTCACCATCACGGCCTCATGTTCGCCGTGGGGATCGACGGCGTGGATTTCTGGGCGGAGACGAAGGCGAGCGGCCGCATGGCGGACCGCACGGCGGCAAACCTGAGAAGTATCGAGGCCGATACGCACTGGGTCGGCACGGTGACGAACGCACTCGAATGGTTCGGTCCCGCCGGTGACACGCCGATTGCCCGCGAGAACCGTTCCATCATCGTGCACCGACCTGTGTGCCGCGGCGAGGCGCTCGGCGCGACGCTCATCACGTGGCAGACGAAACTCCAGCCCGCCGAGGGCAGACCGTCCGTCAAACTCGCCGGCAGCCACTACTTCGGCCTCGGCATGAGGTTCGTCCAGTCCATGGACGGGGCCGACGACTTCTTCACGCCGGAGGGCAAGGCGGTCGGCGAAACCGTGCGCGGCAACGAGCGGCTGGTGCGCGGCCCGTGGTGCGCGTACGCGGCCGAGGCGGAGGGGAAGCCCGTTACCGTCGCCATGTTCGATCATCCCCGCAACGTCCGCCCCGCATGGTGGTTCATCATGGCCAAGCCCTTCGCGTATATGTCAGCCACGCTGAACCTCCACCGCGAGCCGCTTACGGTCGAGGCCGGCAAGCCCCTCGCGCTTACCTACGGCGTGGCGGTCTGGGACGGCAAGGTCTCGGCCGATGAGATAACGAAACTCCATCGCCGCTGGCTGGAAGCGGCGCAGAACAAGTAGGCCGGGGCGCGCCCCGGCCTACGCGTTCGGGGCGAACAAGCAGAAGTAGGCCGGGGCGCGCCCCGGCCTACGCGTTCGGGGCGAACAAGCAGAAGTAGGCTGGGGCGCGCCCCGGCATTTACCAATTGAAAGGAGTACATATTATGTCAACTCGGCGGGAATTCCTCGCGGTGACGGCGGCAGGCGCGGCGGCAGCGGCGCTTGGGGGATGC
>CAYGWP010000283.1:0-2320 GCA_964353455.1 uncultured Anaerolineales bacterium | reverse complement strand
TCACGCCCTCCTTGATCTCGATCTTGCAGCGCGGGCAGAAGACGGGCTGGGCGGCCCCCGGAAACGGCTCGATGGCCGCAAGCCGTTCGGTCGAGAACCAGAGGCGTCCTGCCCGGCCGATGCAGACTTCATCCTTGTCCATGAGGACCCGCAGGCCCAGCGCGAGCGGAAGGACTTGTATCAGGGCGTAGGCGTCACCCCGGAGAGAAACCGAGCCACAGGAACCTGCGGCTCGGGAGAACGAATTCAGATTGTCCGACCAACCCCTACCCTATCTGGGCGAGTGCGGCGCGGACGGTATTGCGGAGGAGGATGGCGACGGTCACGGGACCCACGCCGCCGGGGACGGGGGTGATCGCGCCGGCCACTTCCTTGGCGGAGTCAAAGTCAACGTCGCCGACGGTCTTCATCTTCTTCTTGCCCTTTTCATCGAGGACGGGCTTCCCGTCGGCGCCCAGGACGGGGACGCGGTTGATGCCCACGTCGATGACGGTTGCGCCGGGCATGATGTGTTCGCCGCGCACCAGGCCCGCCTTGCCGGCGGCGACCACGAGAATCTCGGCCTTCGTGGAGTGGACCTTGAGGTCGCGTGTGCCGATATGGCAGCATGTGCATGTGCCGAGGTCGTTCGTGATAAGGCAGACGACGGGCTTTCCGACGATGGGGGAATGTCCGACGACGACGCACTCGGCCCCCTTGATGGTGCATCCGGCGAACTTGATGAGTTCGTAAGCGGCGGCGGCCGTGCACGGCACGAGGGTCGCCCCTTCGTAGAAGAGGAGTTTGCCGAGGTTGGCGGCGGTGATGCCCTCGACGTCCTTGCGGGCTGGGATCCGCTCGGCGATGTCGCGTGCGTTGACGCCCTGGGGCAGCGGCATCTGGAGGAGGATGCCGTGGACTTTCGGGTCGGCGCCCAGGGCATCAATCCTGGCGGCGAGTGCGGCGGCCGCGGTGTCGGGCGGCATCTCGACGAGTTCGTAGGCGATGCCGGCCTCCTCGCACGACTTGGCCTGGCTGCGGGTATAGACCTTCGCGCCGGGGTTGTCGGAGGCGAGGACGCTGGCAAGTTTCGGGGGGGCGCCGGTCCTGGCCTTGATGGCGGCGATCTGCGGGGCGAGTTCGGCCTTGATGGTGGCTGCCAGTGCTTCGCCGTCGATGAGTCGTGCTGACATAGTGACCCCTTTGTCGAGTTGCGGGACCCATGTAGGCCGGGGCAGAGCAAAGCGCCCCCCCGGCATCAATCGGAACGAGCCGGGGCGTTGCCCCGGCCTACATTATCATGATGCCAAACCGGCGTGGGTAAGGATGTCGGGGACGACGTCATCCCAGCCGAGTGTCATGAGGTGAGCCCCCTGGCACATCGGCTTCATTTCGCGGACCAAGCGGCCGGCGATCTCGGCGGCAACCTTCTTGAGGTTCTCTTTCGGGGCGGCCGTCAGTTCCTTGATGATAGCATCCGGCACCTTCACGCCGGGGACCGCGCGGTTCATGTATTTGGCCATGCCAGCGGACTTAAGAACCACGATGCCCACCAGGATGGGAATCTTCAGGTGCTCGATCCGCTTCATGAACTGCTCGAACACGGCCGGCTCATAGACCGCCTGGGTCTGGACGAACTGCGCCCCGGCGGCCACCTTCTTCTCCAACTTGATGATCTGCGCCTCGGGGTCGGGGCTGCACGGCGTGGTGCAGCAGCCCTTGAAGAACTTCGGGACGCCGTCGAGTTTGTTGGGGTTGCCCTTCACGTCCACGCCCATGTCGGTGCCGGATTCCAGGAGGGTCATGGCCTGAAGGAGTCCGACGGAATCGAGGTCATAGACGGGCTTAGAGTCGCGGTGGTCGCCCATGACGACATGGTCGCCGGTGAGGGCGAGGACGTTTTCGATGCCGAGGATGGCGGCCGAGAGGAGGTCGCTCTGGAGGGCGAGGCGGTTGCGGTCGCGGCAGACCATCTGGAATACCGGCTCGATGCCGTGGTCGATGAGCAACTTGCAGCAGGCCATGGAGCCCGTGCGCATGACGGCGGTCTGGATGTCGGTGACGGTGACGGCGACGACGCGGCCTTTTAGGAACTCATCGGCCTCGTGGAGCACGGGGGCGATGTTGGTGCCTTTGGGCGGCCCGATCTCGCCCGTGACGACGAACCTTCGGGCCTGGACGGCTTCTTGAAGTTTGCTCATGTGTACTCCTAATGCGTCGCCGTGTGCGGCGACGGCTAAACGCGTCGCCGTGTGAGGCGACGGCTAAACGCGTAGCCGTGTGCGGCGACGGCTTAACGCGTCGCCGGGTGCGGCGACGGCTAAACTATTTCTTCGCGGCC
>CAYGWP010000282.1:0-2511 GCA_964353455.1 uncultured Anaerolineales bacterium | reverse complement strand
TGGATGCCATCGAAAAGGACAATCCTTCACTGAGAGGAGTGCAGGGCCATGTCCCAAAGAAAGATCACGCGTCGCGATTTTGTGAAGCAGGGGGCAGTGGCGGCGGCGGGCATTGCCGCAGCGGCGGCCGCAGCACGCGCGGCCGAGACGCCGCAGGCCGACACGGGTAAGATCCTCAACTACAACCCCGCCATGGAGTACCGCCGACTCGGCAAGACCGGCCTCATGGTCTCGGCGGTCTGCCTGGGCGGGCACTGGAAACGCATCGACAAAATGGTGCGCACGGAGGGCGTGGGCTGGCTGAGCGGAAGCATCGAGGACGCCGGTTTCCAGAAGAACCGCTACGACGTTGTGACCCGCTGCATCGAGGTGGGCATCAATTATATAGATGCCTGTTGGAGCAACGAGGTCATCGCGTACACTAGGGCCGTCAAGGGCCGCCGCGACAAGATCTACATGGGGTTCTCCTGGGGCGACAAGGAAATGCGGTTCCCCGATTACCGGACCGCCAAGGCGCTCCTCAAGACCCTCGAAGACGGGCTCAAGACCGCCGGTCTCGACCACGCCGACCTCTGGCGAATCACGATGCACGAGCAGTCCGGGCGGCACACCGAGGGCGAGGTCGAGGAGATGATGAAGGCCCTCCAGACCGCCAGGAAGGACGGCAAGGCGCGATTCGTCGGCTTCTCATCGCACGACCGGCCGCACATAAAGAGCATGATCGAGAAGTACTCGAGCGTCATCGACGCCTTCTGCACGCCGTACACCGCCAAGACGAAGGAACTGCCCACCGACAGCATGTTCGAGACCGTTCGGAAATACAACATCGGCGTGTTCGGCATCAAGCCGTTCGCCTCAAACTCGCTCTTCGCGGGCGACAGTTCCGCCGCCAGCCCGACCGCCGAGGAAGACGATAAGCGGGCGCGCCTGGCCATCCGGTACATCCTGTGCAACCCCGCCGTGACGGCGCCGATACCGGGCCTCGTCAGCCAACACCAGGTCGATAACGTGGCGAAGGCCGTCCAGGAGCGCCGCGAACTCGACAAGACCGAGAAGGCCGCCCTCGACAAGGCGATGGACGAGGCATGGGCGAAGTTGCCGGCGGATTATCAGTGGCTCAAGGACTGGGAATACGTCTAGCACGACAGCGCTGCTTCGCGTTTCTGCGCGGCGGTTCTCCCGAACCGCCGCGCCAATTGCGCAATGCCGAGGAGATATGATGTATCGTTTGGTGCTTATTCTGCTGGCTGCCGCCTTGATTGCGGGCTGCCAGAAGGCCCCTGAGCCCCAGGCGCCGAAGAATCCGGTTGAGCCGCAGGCGAATCCGCCCGCCGCGCCCGCCAAGGCCGCCAAGACGCCGAACGGGACGCCCGTGGTCCTAGTGAGCCGCGGGGCGGTCGCGTCGGAGGATGCGGCGTACCAGGACGCCCCCGGCGGCAACAAGCGCCCGCTCAAGGCGGCCAAGGGTCCCGTGGCCGACAACTCCCGCTGCTTCGTCTGCCATGTCAATTACGAGACCGAGCGGCTGACCGTGGGCCACGCCCGGGCGCAACTGGGGTGCGAAAAGTGCCACGGGCCGTCCGATGAGCACTGCGGCGATGAGGGCAACATCACCCCGCCAACCAAGATGTTCCCCCGCGGCGAGATCGACGCCGGATGCATGTCGTGCCACCCGACCGACAAGCCCACCGAGAACGGCGTGTGCATGGAGGTCGTCATTGATCCGGGCAAGGTCTGCACCGACTGCCACGGCCGCCATCGCATGGCCCAGCGCACGGTGTACTGGGACAAGGCCACTGGCAAGTTGGTTACGAAATAGCGATACGAGCCGCGGCCGTGAGGTCGCGGGTAACCGCGTACGAAGATACCCGCGACCTTACGGTCGCGGCTCGAAGAAATCTTACTTCACATCAACCCATTTACCCAACTTGGCCGACTTAAGGACCGCATCGCAGACCTTCTGTGTCTGGAGGGCGTCGCGGAACGTCGGCGCGCACGGCTCGCCCTTTCCGAGGGCCGTCAGGAAATCGGCCAGTTGATGGACGAACGTCTCGGCGTAGCCGATCTGGAGTCCCGGGACCCACCAGTGGTTCATGTACGGGTGGTCGCCGCCGGCGTCGGTGATGTGGATTGACCGCCATCCGCGCAGTTTGCCCTCGTCGCGATGGTCGAACCACTGGAGGCGGTGCAGGTCGTGCAGGTCCCAGCGGATTGATGCCTTCTCGCCGTTGATCTCGAATGTGTAGAGGGCCTTGTGTCCGCGGGCGTAGCGCGTGGGTTCGAGGTTCCCCAGCGCCCCGTTCGCGGACCGGCGGGAGAGCGTGCAGGCGGCGTCGATGCCGGCCGGCTCGACGTTGCCGGTCGCGGCGTGCCGGCGCTCCTTGACGAACGTCTCGGTCATGGCATTGACGCGCGAGATGGCGCCGTTGTGCCACATCGCGGTGTCGATGCAGTGTGCCAGGAGGTCGCCGGTCACGCCGCTGCCTGCGGCCTTGACGTCGAGCCGCCAGG
>CAYGWP010000281.1:0-7255 GCA_964353455.1 uncultured Anaerolineales bacterium | reverse complement strand
GGAAGTTCGGCGTCACGGGCTTCGAGTATTATTGCTACAATATATGGCGATATAACCTGCCCGACAAGGACGGCCGGCGCTGGCCCGCCAAGCCCTTCTCGCCGCGCGGCTGGGGCGACACGAACGGCGACGGAATGCTCTTCTATCCGGGGCCGGACGGGCCGCTGTCTTCGGTCCGCTTCGAGAACATCCGCGACGGCATCGAGGACTGGGAGAGCCACCGCGTCCTGGCCGACTACGCCGATGCGCTTCGTGCGAAGGCCGCCAGGGACGCACCGGTGAAGCCGCGGGCCGAAGCGCTCCTTGCGCGGGCGCAGGCGATCCTTGCCGTGCCGGGCGAGGTCTGCGGCGAGACGTTCAAGGACTGGACGTGGGAACCGGAGGCGCTCCTTGCGGCCCGCCGCACGCTGGGCGATACGATAGAGGAGTTTACGAAGGTCGTCACGCCTGCGGAGTACAAGTCTGCGGTTGATGCCCGCCGCAAGGCAGAGGTCGGGCGCCAGCGTGCGATGCTCTTGTCCCGCGCGGAAGCGGCGCACAGGTGAGCGGTAGGGGACGTTCTGCTTCGCGTTGGGGGCCGCTTGCTACAGTTCAGCAAGCAGGGTGTCATAGTCCGCGTGAGAACCTATCCAGAACCAGACTATGGCTTCGCCTTGACGAACGCCAAGTGCCCGCCAGCCGATTCCCACGCGCAATGAATACGCAGACGATCTCTTTCCGACACGCTTGAAGTCGAGACTGGGATGGTATGGTTCCTTTTTCCACAGCCCATACTTCTCTCGGGCAAGACGTTGAGTGCGTTTCGGGAGTCGGCGGAAGCAGGCTATGAAGTCGCTCGTGAGGTATGATTTCAAAGTTGGTCGAATCCCATTTCCTTGGTCTTCCCCGCGCGATATTCCCGGACCGCCTTCTCAGCCAACTTATCCAGTTGGCTCCCAGTCTTGGCGAGCGTCTCGTCCCATTGGGATTCCCACTCTATTTCGCCGAGGAGTTCCTTGGCCAGTTGGTCTTGCAGCGTCCGGGGAAGTCTGGACGCTTCCTCGAACGCCTTCGTCAGCAACTTCGTCATAAACTCACCTCGTGAACGGCAATCGGCGCTACAACCCCATTCTCGCACCACAAGTCTATGTCGCGTGCGAGTTCGTGTCAACGTTTCATGCAATACGATGCAGGATCGCGACCCGGTCGCCTGGGCGACCCGGGGCGATCCGGCACAGGCGTCACCCACCCGCGCGTTTCAGGGCCAGTTCATGGGCCTGGTCGTAGAAGCGGGCGAAGTTGTGCCAGTCGAAATGGTCGGAGGAACTCTCGACCTGGTTCCGCAGCGAGATCCGCTCGCGCCGTTCCATCCGCGCCAGGTCCATGAGGAGGCCCGTGAGTTCCTCGGCGGCGGCGCTAGAATCCGCGTGCCGCCGGTGCACGAGGAACAAGCCCCTGGCCGCATGGTCGGGCATGTTCTCGGCCAGGTACGTGCCGAAGCCCGCCAGGTCGCTCGTGATGGCCGGGACGCCGCTCGCGGCGCACTCAAGGGGCGTATAGCCCCACGGCTCATAGAAAGATGGAAATATGCCGAGATGACATCCGCGGACGAACTGGCCGTAGTCCATGCCGAACAACGGATTGGTGGCCGTGATGAAGTCCGGGTGATAGACGACCTTGACGGGGTTGTCGGCGGTGTTCCAGAGGTTGCAGACACGGATCTGGTTGAGGACAGCGTCGCGCCCCTCGTCCACCAGGTCGTGGGTGACGACCGGCGGGAGGCGGTGCGACTTCCACGCCAGTCGCATTCGCCTGAGGCGCAGCCGCCAGGTGTCGTCCGCGAGGTCGTCCATGGGCGGGTCCTCGCCGCGGGCGGCCGCCTCGAAGAGACGCTCGCCCAACTGGTCCTTGATCTCCTCGCAGGTGTGCCGCATCTCCTCCATGACGGCGCGGTACCGCAGGACCTCGGCGTTAATGGAGCGGAACGGCCGCTGCGTGACCAGGAAAAACACGATGGTCCGGTCCATCCCCGCCTGCCGCAGCCGGGCGTTCAGGCGCGCAAGCGCCTCGATCACAAGGTCGTACCCCTTGTTGCGGTACTCGTATCGGCCGGCGCTGAAGAAGTAGAGCGTGCGGTCCAGGTCGAAGGTGTAACTCGGGAAGAAGTGGGCCATCACGAACTGGTTGATTTTCTCCTTGTACATGCGGTGCAGGTTCTGAAACTCGTGCATGGCGACGAACCGCTCGATGTTGAGGCCGTTGGGGAGCAGCACGTCGGGCCGGCGGCCCAGGAGGTGCTCGCACTCGAAGGCCGTGATCTCGCTGAGGGTGGTGAAGACGTGCGAGCCGTGGGCGGCGGCGCGCTCCAGTTCGACCTGCGGCTCGATGACGAAGCGCCGGGCCTCGGCGCGCCAGTCAACGTGGGGCAGGCGGTCGTAGAAGCGGGGGTCGTTCATGGCGAGCACGCGGCCAAGTTGCGTCGCGTGCGTCGTGAAGACGGCGGCGACGGGGAGGCCCGCGCGGCGGATTTCGGGGATCGCCGACGCGGCCATCCATTCATGGAAATGGGCGACGATGCGGGCGCCCTTCGCGGCCGCCGCCAGCGCTGCCAGGAATTGCTCGACGAGCCATCCGAACGCCACCACCTGGTTCACGAGATCGTCATTGCCGGGGAGGCCGATGCGGTGGTGATCCCAGAGGGCGCGCTTGATTTCGCCGAGGCGGCCGAACGCGGCCCGCTGGTTAAGGAGCACGGCGTGCGGCTGGCCGGAGACGAGCCATCGCCCGTGATGGACCTCTAAGGAGCGTCCGCGGAGGGCGGCCACGGCCTCGCCGATGACGCCCTCGGGCGGAGTTTCCTCGAACTCGGCCTCGCAGGTCCGCGGATCGTACGGGCCGACAAGGCAGTACCTGTCGCCCCAGCGTTCCATCATCGCGGGGACCTTCGAGCGGATGACCGTGTAGATGCCGCCGAGTTGCTGGCAGATTTCCCAGGCGATCTCGAGGAGCATCGGCTCCGGTCCCGCGCCGGTCGCGGGGGGCGGGGCGGCGCCGGCTGACGTTTTCTTCCTGGCCATGGCGCGTCCTTCGCCTTACTTTATGGCGGGGTCCTCGGCAGGCAGCGCTATGCGAAGGTCAAACGGCTCGAAGCGGATTGCGTCGAGCACCTCCAGTTCAGTGCAGCAGAACATGCGGCGGTTGGTGATCTTGTACTGGACGTACCGGGCCTCGACGGGTTTGTCGGGGACCACGCGAAACGTCGTCCCTTGGAGGACTTCGTGGTCGGGAAGGATGTGGTTCGCGGGCACGTCCTTCCATCGAATGTCCGTGGCGAGCAGCCCGACCGATGCGTAATCCTTGCCGTCCTTGGAGACGAGCACCTCTACGGCGTCCTTGACCTGGCCCTTGAGGGCGTCCCACCACGGGTAGCCGTGGAAGTTCATTCCGAAGGATGCACAAGTCTCAATTTTCCCCAGGTCGAGGGTGATGACGGGGCTGGTGCCCTGTTTCCAGAGCGCCCCCCACCTGTAGGAGATGCCGCCGGCGTAGGGCGGCCCGGCGATGCCGTCGGTGAGTTTTTTGCCGTCGGGGTCGCCCGCGCCCCAGTTGCCTTCGGAGGGCGCGCTTGCCGTGTAGGTCTTGCCGACCGCCAGGTTCTTGCCGACGGTGATGAACCTGCCGACGAACCTATCGCCGCCGGCATCTTTGCCGTCGGAGTACCCGTACTTGGAATCGCCCGCAGCGCCCTTCAGGTTCACGCGGAGGGAGTTGACGACGGGGTGGTCCTCGCCGCCTACGTTGATTGCGTACCTGAAGGGGAGTTTCTCGACGAGTTGCGTGTGGCTGCGCTCGACAAGCGAGCGGTCCTTCTGGCGCTCCGACCAGTTGAAGGTGACCTTGATGGGCTTGAAGGCCGCGTCGGCGGGCGGGTAGTTCGCCTCCATCCGCACGGCGTAGATACTGCACGCGTCGCGCTTGTCGTTGGAGGAGTTCATCAGGTACTTAAGGTACACCTGCCGGTTGCCTTTCGGAACGGCGACCGTCTCGTAGTGGATGACGTCCCACGGCTTCTCGGTGCTGGTAAGGGACCACGCCCTGGTCCACTCTTTGCCATCGACGGACCACAATATGTCGATATGGCTCTTCGGGGCGCGGTTGTAGAACCGCCCGCCGAACGTGACCTGCGCGATGTCCCGCGGGGCGTCCATCCGGTACACGATGTACGCATCCTCCTTCGCGGCGGCCGGCCAGATGACTCCCTGGTAGCCGATGTGCTTGGAGTCGCACGCGATGTTCTTTTCCTCGACGACCAGCGCCTTGTACTTGTCGTCCTGGAGTTCGGGCCAGAAGACGATGGACTCGGTCTGGTCGCCCGCGCCGACATGGATGGTGTTGCGTCCGAGGGCGAGTTGCGGCTGGGTCTTGGCGTTCAACATCGTAACCGTTTCGGCCTCGAAGGACTGGATGACGGCGGCGCCCTTGAGGTCCGCGCGGATAAGGACCTCGTACGCCCCATTGACATCATCCACCAGTTTGACGTCTGCGGCAGCCGCGCCCGGTGCCTCGACCTTCCACACCTCTTTCCACGCCAGGCCGTTGGATGTGCTGATGGAGATTGCGGCTGAGTCGCCCGCCGCCGGAAGCGAGAAGGCGGCCTTGATTGCCTGGCTCGTGACGACGTTTGCCGCCTGGACCCGGAACGTGACCCTGGCGGGTTTGGACGGGTCCGCCGCCTGGAGCCCGCCGCCGCCAAGGCTATGGCGGGCAGGCCCGCCGGGGCCGGCCTTCACGTTTTCGTCGCTGCGGACGGCCTTCTGCCAGTCGCCATCCTTCAGGCTGGGCTTGAAAGTCCATGTGCCGTTGCCGCGGAGTCCGTACTTGCCGGCCTGCTCGGGGTCCTTATCGCGGTTGGGCACAAAGAACCGGGCTTCGTTGCCGAGGCTCTTATAGTGGCGGGTATAAGTCTCGCCGTCCCGCAGGTTCAGGATGTAGCGGTGGCCCCAGTCCCAACTGTTGTAGTAGTAGCGATACTTGAGGGCGTTCGGGTTGAAGCACTTGGCCTCCTGCGCCAGGTCTCGCTCGCAGTCGGCGCCCGTGAGGAACCCGTTCGGGCTGGTGGCCGTCAGGCAGTGGTACTTGGCGATATGTCCGAGTTCCGACCGGCCGCCCGATGCCGCGCACGCGCCTTCCTTGCCGATGTCCTCGACGCCGGCGATGGTCTTCCCGTCGCAAAGGGTGTAGATGGCCGACATCGAGTCGTCGTACATGTGCCAGCGGCCGTCGTAGAAGCATTCCGGCACGGTGTGCAGGCTGATGTCCCAGAACTTCACCTTCATGCCCATCGCGTTCCAGATGCCGCAGTTGATGCCCGCGATGGTGCTGCACATGGTGTACCCGTAGTCGTTGAACTGGCGGATTGGGTCGGTCAGTTCCATGCCGTGGAGGATCATCGGCGCGGTCTGCCGCCGGCCGATGTGGTTCCAGTACCACATGGACCAGCACTTTTCCTGCGGCGTTGACCAGTTGGCGGTGATGCTGTGGACCATGCTCGGGAGGTCGGTGTAGTCGGGCGAGGCGTCGGTGACCACCTTGATGTTGCAGACCTCGGCGTCGGCGCCTGCCGTCAGGGCCACCGTAAGCACTGCGGAGAGGATAAAAGGATGCTTCATGGCAATGCCTCCTGCTCGCGTCTCGAAAAGTTGTCCGCGCCGCGCGGCCTCCAGACGAGAGTATCCTCCCGCGCCGGCGTTTGCAATGAATTGCGGTCCCTGAGCCGCACCTAGATGTCCTTGACCGCCCGCACGCGCTCCAGGGCCGATAGGGTGAAGATCATCGGATACAGGCGCTCGTAATACCAGAGCGCGGCAAAGTAAAAACCGATTGGGGCGGGCTCGAAGCGCGTGCCGCCGTCGGTGTGCTTGAGGAGCCACTCCGAGCCGCGCTCAACGGCCTGACGCACTGACTGGATGGGCAGGCAGCCAACCTGCGGCGGCGATTGAAGAACCCTTGCCAGGGCATCGACCGCCAGGGCGGTCTCTTCAACCGAGAAACCTGCCGCCGGCGCGCCGCCCCACGCGCCGTCCCAGTTCTGGGCCATGAGCAGCCACCCCACGCCGCGCCCGACCATTCGCGCAGCCGCCGCGTCCCCGGCCCCCATACGGGCCGTATGGCCGCGCTCGGCCAGCGGCACGAGGGCCGCTACCACGCTGGCCGTGCCGTACGTCGGGTTCTCCTCGTGCAGGGCGAACTGGTTGCCGAACCAGAGGGGCGTCCAGGCGCCCTCGGCCGACTGGGTCTGCTCAAGGTAGCCAAGCGCGCGAGCGATGGCCGTTGAGACGCGCGGCAGCATCTCGGCCGGCAACTCCGGCAGCCACGCCGTCCAGGCCGCAAGCGCGTGGGCCGTCAGGTCCGGGCTGCTCCGGTCGAATGGCAACTTTCCCCAGCCACGGCAGAATGTCGGAATGCCGCCATCGCGGTTCTGGAGTCCCAGGAGCCACTGCGTCCCGCGCGCTGCCGCATCGCGGGTCCGCTCGTCCGCAGGTCCGAGATGTCTCAAAACCAGGAGCGCCCCGGCCGTATCGTCGGCGTCCGGCACGCCGCCCGGAAGGTCGGTCCACGCCCACCCGCCGGGGGCTGCGTGCGTGAAGGGATGCTCGGTGCGGTGCTGCTGGTCGAGGAGCCAGTTGCGGATCGCTTCGCGCCCTGCCGCCGGGAGGTCATCCTGAAACGTCGGGCTTGCCGCCAGGGCCGCGACCGACCCCGTTGTGACCCACGTGGCCAGGTTCGTGTCGATTGGCCAACTGCCATCCTCTCGTGCCGTCGCCGCCAGAAACTCGACCCCGCGTCGGACCACGGCGTGCCCCGCCTCGCCCACGGCGGCGAGGCTCATCACGACGAAACTCGTCAGAGGCACGGCCTCCAGGTACCCGCCGCTCGGCGGCTGCATGCCGCGGAGGATCTCCAGCGTCCGCTCGCGCAGGCTGTTTCGGACGAGCCGCGCGATGGGGTTCCGCGTCGGCCGGAAGTGGTGCCGCGCCTGGCCGACCGCGATCAGGGCGGGCAGGGCGTAACTGACCACCGGCAGATTCAGCCGGCGATACCACCGGTGCGGCAGGGCCGCCAGTTCAAAGGGCAGGGCAGCCACGTGCCGCCAGGCGTCCGCGCCCGATCCCAGCCGCCCGGCCAAGGCGCAGGCGGTCAGGATCGGCGCCGAGAACGAGCGGTCCCGGCCGTAGCGCCGGGCGACGGCCTTGGCCAGGGCCGCGGGGGCCAGCGC
>CAYGWP010000280.1:0-2166 GCA_964353455.1 uncultured Anaerolineales bacterium | reverse complement strand
TCGCGCCCTTGAAATCGCTCCGATTCACGCCCATGACCGCCTGGAACTGGGCCTGGGTCACTTCCGTCACGCCCAAGTAGAAGGGCCTGGAAAGGGTGACCTCGTGCTGCGGACTTTCTTCCTTGATATGACCCTGCTCGGAATCCGGCGACCCCATCAGAAAATAGCCGGCGGGGATGAGGACCATTTTCATCGTGACGCCGCCGCCCAGGTCGAGTTCTTTCGCCACGGGCACGCCGACCGTGCGGGCCGAATCCCTCTGCTGCTGGCTGACCAAGGGCCACGCCGGCTCGTGGGCCGGTGTCTCGGTTGCGGGCACTGACCATTCGATCGGGCCCTCCTCCGGCCCCGGGGGCTCCGCCGGCCCCAAGTGCGTGCGGGACACCGGGGCGACGAGAAAGAATACCACAAGACCTCCAACTATGGGAACCGCCAGGAGCAGCAGGGCACCGACGATGATTGCTGCCACAATCCATGCCGTCCTGGTCTGCCGCCCCTTGCCGGGAGGCTGCGCTGGGGCCTGCGGCGGCAAGCCGCCTTGGGCGCTGCCGGGCTGATCCGGCGATGGGGGCTCTTTCGGCGCCGCCTCCTGGGTCACGGCCGGACCGCCGGCGCCGCGGCCCTTGGCCGCGCCGAACGCGGCCTTCACGTCCGGCCGGCGCAGCACCACCAGTGCCCAGATGCCCATCGGAAGGCCCAGGAGCCATGTCACGGGATTAGGGAGCGGGGACATGGCCAGAACCGCGCTCGTCCTGGCCAGCGCGGAGGACCTGAGGTGCATCATCTTGATCGAACCGACCATGATCAGCGTCCCGGCAAGAAGCCCCAGCACAAACCATGCCAGCGCGATGAGTATGGCTGGCAGGTTCAATTGAATCAGTTCCCCCGTCGGGATGACTCCGGCTGGGCACGAATAGAGAAACCAGAAGAGGCCTAACGCCAGCGGAAGCGTGCTCAGGCAGTACAGGATGCCCGTAATCAAGAGGCCGATGGCCGGCACCATGAACCACCAGCGACGCGCATCGGTCGCCCGTGCCGGCGGCGCTGCGACCCCGGGCGCGGGCTGGGACGTTGCCGGCGCGGCCGCTGCCTGCGGCCCGCGGCTGATCTGCTCGACCTCGGTCTTGACTTCGCTGGCGTGCTGATAGCGCCGCGCCGGCTCCTTCTCCAGCGCCTTCAGGACCACCTCGTCCAGCCGCACGTCCACGTGGACCATCTGCGACGGCGCCTGGAACCGCCCCAGCGGCAACTCGCCCGTGAGCATCTCGTAGAAGACGACGCCGAGGGAGTAGATGTCGGCCCGCTGGTCCACCTCGGCCGGGTGCTCCACCTGCTCCGGCGCCATGTAGGCGGGCGTGCCCATTCTCTGGTCCGGGTGGGTAAGCGTGAAGTCCGTCGGCGCCTTGGCGAGCAACTTGGCGAGGCCGAAGTCGGCGATCTTCACGCGGCCCTTCTTGTCCAGAAGGAGGTTCTCGGGCTTGATGTCGCGGTGGACGATCCCTTCATCATGGGCGTACTGGAGCGCCTCGCACACCTGGACCACGATGCCGAGGGCCTCCCGCGGCGCGAGGCGCTCCGTCCGCTCCATCTGCCGCAGGTTCACCCCATCCACGTATTCCATGATGAAGTAGAACAGCCCGGCGGCCTCGCCGAAGTCGTACACGGCGACGATGTTCGGGTGGTTCAGGCGGGCGAGCGACCGGGCCTCCCGCTTGAATCGCTCGGCGAACGCCGCATCGTGGCCGATCCCCGGCGGCAGGACCTTGAGCGCCACAAGCCGGTCGCGCCCCGGCTGGCGGGCCTTGTACACGGCCCCCATGCCGCCCTGGCCCAGGAGTTCCAGGATCTCCAGTTGCGGAAAGCGCGGCGCCAGGTCTGCCGGGCTGGGCGGGGTAAACGCAGGTGTGGAGGGCGACCCTTGCGGCCCCGAGGGTGAATCCGCCGTCGGGCGCTGGCTTTCCAGGCCTTGCTCCAGCAGGCACGCGGGGCACAGGCCTTGGGGCGTGTTGGCGGGCAGTTCGGCCCCGCACTGCGGACATCGTCTTTCCTGGCTCATCGCCTTATCCTCCCACCCAGTGGCTTCCACCCCTTACAGAAGTAAACCAACGGATGGGTTACAGGAAAACGTACCGTTCAGGGCCGGAAGGCCCCAAAGAGATGGCGGAC
>CAYGWP010000279.1:0-3213 GCA_964353455.1 uncultured Anaerolineales bacterium | reverse complement strand
GAAGAGCATCGAAATCGACCCGAAGCAGGCACCGGTCCACATCAACCTCGGCACCGCGTACCTGAGACAGGGTCGCGTGGACCGGGCATTGGAGGAACTCAAGGCCGCCGCCGCACTAGACCCCAACACCCCAATCGTCCGCAAGCGACTCGCCTACGCCTACTCCAAGCAGCGCAGGTACGGGGCCGCAATCGAGCAGTTCCAGGCCGCCCTTGCGATGGACCCGAAGGACTGGGAGGCCCGGAACAGCCTTGCCGCCATCTTCATGATTCTATATCTCAGGTATCCCGACCAGGACCGGCTGCGCCTTCAGGCCCTTGAGGAGTGGCACCAGAGCCTGGAGACGTGTGCGGATCAGCCGGGCATCAAGTCGCAGATCGCGCGGTGGGCCCAGCCGCTGCCGCCCGACGTCGCCGCCGCTGCTGCCGCCATGTCGGCCGAGGAGAAGCCCACCGAGCCGCCGCCCGACGCCGGCGCCGCCAAGGCCGAGGTCGGCTCGACGCCCTGACGGCGGCACGTCGCTAACCCTAAGGGATAAGTCCATCATGACGCAACCCGGCACACCCGTCCGCACCCGCATCGCCCCCAGCCCCACCGGCGATCCGCACATCGGCAACATGTACACAGCGCTCTTCAACTGGGCGTTCGCGCACAAGGAGGGAGGCCGGTTCCTCATCCGCATCGAGGACACCGACCGCACCAGGTTCGTCGAGGGGGCCGAGGGGATGATCCTGGAGTCCCTGCGGTGGCTCGGCCTGGAGTACGATGAGGGCCCCGACAAGGGCGGCCCCGTGGGTCCGTATCGCCAGAGCGAGCGCCTTCCTGTATATAGGGAGCACGTCGAGCGCCTGGTGGCCGGCGGCCACGCATACCGATGCTTCTGCACGCCCGAGCGCCTGAAGGAAGTCCGCCAGCAGCGCGAGAAGGCCGGCGGACAGACCACCGGCTACGACCGCCTCTGCCGCGCGCTCGACCCGGCCGAATCCGCCCGCCGCGCAGCCGCCGGAGAGCCGCACACCGTGCGCCTGGCCGTGCCGACCGATGGCGAGACCCGCTTCACCGACGGCCTGCGCGGCGAGATCGTCATCCAGAACGCAACCGTTGATGACCAGGTGCTCCTCAAGAGCGACGGCTTCCCCACGTATCACCTGGCGGTCGTGGTGGACGACCGCCTTATGGGCATAACGCACGTCATCCGGGCCGAGGAATGGATCATATCGACCCCGAAGCACGTGCTGCTCTACCAGGCGCTGGGGTGGGAACTGCCGAAGTTCTATCACCTCTCGCTCATCCGGAACCCCGACCGGTCGAAACTCTCGAAGCGGAAGAACCCCACGAACGTCCTCTGGTACAGGCGGGAGGGGTTCCTGCCCGAGGCGGTCGTGAATTACCTGGGGATGCTCGGCTTCTCGATGCCCGATCAGCGCGAGATGTTTACGCGCGAGGAGTTCCGCGATGCGTTCTCGTGGGACCGCGTGAACACGGGCGGCCCCATCTTCGATATGGAGAAGTTTGAGTGGCTGAACGGCGAGTGGATCAGACGCCTTTCTGTTGACGAGTTGGCGGCGCGCCTGAAGAGCGAGGGTTTCGTCCCCGCCGGTTTCCCCGAAGCGTATCTCGCCGGTGCCGTTCGCCTCACGCAGCCGCGCATGAAGCGCCTGAAGGAGTTCGCGGACCTGACGGCCTTCTTCGCCGCCCGCCTCCCGTACGAGCCCGTTCTCTTGGTGCCCGACAAGAAGGGCAAGGCCCTGAAGACCGCCGCCGAGGTCCAGGCCGCCCTCTCGCGCCTCCGCGAGACCCTTGCCGCCGCCCCCACCTGGCAGGCCGCCGCCCTCGAGGAAACCTGCCGCCAACTCGCCGAGACCTTGGGCTGGAAACCCGCTGACCTTTTCACGGTGTTGCGCGTAGCCGTGACCTGCCGCCGGGTCTCCACGCCGCTCTTCGAGACGATGGAAATCCTCGGGCGCGATGAGTGCCTGCGGCGGATGGCTGACGCGGTTGAGAGGGCGAAGGTGTTGGCGTGAGGCGACTGCGTCGTTTGGCCGACAGCGTCGTTTAGAGCCTATCCGAGTAACCCCTGTGGCACAGCCGCCCTCGGCTGTGCCAGCACGCCCGAGGGCGGGCGTGCCACATAGTTTGCATATTCGGATAGGCTCTTAGCCGCGACTCGAAGAGGAGCGCGTGTTTCCACGCCGCAACCCGCAACCTCATCCGGGCACGGCCGCCCTCCACCCTTCCTTGAGGAGCCGCGCGTGCTCGGCCACCAGGGCGGCGCACGCCGGGTCGGCGGCGCGGTTGATGGTCTCCCACGGGTCGGCTTGGAGGTCGTAGAATTCCTTGAACGTCTCGCCCCTATACTCCCACTCGGCGTAGCGGTAGCGCGTGGTGCGTACCGAGCGGTTCTGGCCCTTGTTGCCGAACCACGTGTATGCGGCCTTCTTCCACGGCCGGTCGGGGCTCGAAAGGAGCGGGGCGAAACTGGTCGCCTCCAGGTTCGCCGGGCGCTCCATGCCCGCTAGGTCGCACAGCGTCGGCACCAGGTCCACGAACTCGATGATCCCCGGGCACGGCTTGCCGTTGCCGGCCGCCCCCGGCACCCGCACGATGAAGGGCGCCCGCGTGGAGGACTCGAACAGCGTGTACTTCGACCACAGGCCGTGCTCGCCCAGGTGGAACCCGTGGTCGCCCAGGAAGATGACGATGGTGTTTTGCGCGAGGCCGGTCTCCTGGAGGGCATCGAGCACCAGCCCGACGCCCGCGTCCACGTAACTGGCGCAGGCGTAGTAGGCGGCGATGGCCTCGCGGGCCTCTCGCGGGGTGGGCTTGCGGTCCGTGAATATGTCGGCGCTCCGGCCGAACTTGTGGGCCACGTCGGGGATGTCGCGGCACTTTTCGGGCGGGGCGGGCGGGTCGGGAATACTGTCGGGGTTGTACATATCAATGTACTTCTTCGGGCACAAGAGGGGCGTGTGCGGCCGCTGGCTGCCCACGCACAGGAAGAAGTGCCGCCGGTCGCGGGCGAACTCCTTCAGGAGCGCGACTGCCGTCCGGGCGTAGCGTCCGTCGCCCTGCTGCTCGTCCGTCAGGCCCGAGTCGCCGTAGCGGTCGCTGGACCAGCGTTTCCACTCGGCGTAGCGCGGCTCGCCCTGCTTGGGCGGCTTGCCGCCGGGCCACGGGCCGCCGGGCGGCGGGGCGGGCGGCCACTGGATGACC
>CAYGWP010000278.1:0-6826 GCA_964353455.1 uncultured Anaerolineales bacterium | reverse complement strand
TCGGCCAGGATGAATATGATGTTGGGCTTCCGCGCCGTGGTCTCAGCACCGGCCGCCCGAAGCCATCGCGGCAGGGCCATCGCCGCCGCGCCAAACATGATGCCCTTGCACAAGTCGCGTCGATTCATCTTGCCCGGTCCTTTCTCGTGTCAAGCGTTGTTAACCCTTGCCTGCCAACCCTGCGACCGCCGCTTCCAGGCTCCAGCGCGCGAAGTCGCTGCACTGGGGGATCGCTTCCCGCATGGCCGGCAGGACCGGCCGCGCCTTCTCGCCCAGCAGTTGCAGCGTCCGCGCCGCATGGAGGACGGCGTGCTCATCACGGCCGCGGATGACTGCGGCCAGGAGGTCCAGCGCATCGCGGTCCTCCAGTTGCCCGACGAGAACCCCCGCCGCCTCCACCCGGACCGGCAGAGAGGGATCCTTAAGCGCCTTGCGGAGCGCATCCTTTGCCGCCGCATCGCGAAGGTGCCACGGCCCGCCCTCAGTCTTGGCGGGCCGTGATGCCACCCGCAGCCCGATCGCCGCCCAGTATCGCACCGTCGGGTCGGCATCGGAGAGCCGCCGCACGAACTCCTCCGTCTGCCCTGGAAGTCCGACCCGCTCCGCCGTGTCAAGCACACGCAAGAGCGCAAAGTCCTTTTCTTCCCGCGCGGCCTCGCACAGGGGTCGGCCGCCCTCGGACATCTTCGCCGCCTGCCACTCGTGGATGAGGCCCACATCGCGGCACGACACCTGCCACTCGCGCAGCGCTTTCTTCATCCGCGCCAGGACTGGGGCATATTCCAGATCGCCGGCCACGTTCCTCATCTGCCACGGGCCTTCGCCCGCCGTAGGGCTACGGCCCGCAGGCGGGTCTTTCTCGGTGTCGTACAGGGCCTCGGGCGGCTTGTTGGGGCCTGCGTATGTAAGTTGCGCCTCGCCGAGTTTCCCCGCGGCGGCCAAGCGCGCGATCTCCCGGCGCAGCGGCAGTTGATCGGAAAACGTTTCCGGCTGGTTCCACGAGAGGTCCGGCATGTAGTTGCGGATATAGAGGTACCGCTTGTCGCGGACCGAGCGCGATAGTTCCAGCACCTCGTCCACGCGGTCCCGCGCGCCGTACACGTACTCCCGCGGCAGGCCGGCCGCAGGGCCGAGGAAGGCCGCGCCCTGCATGTGCGGCGGGATCGGCAGCCCCAGCACGCTGAGCAACGTGGGACCGAAATCCATCAGGCTCACCATGCGGTCGCACTTGCCGCCAGGCGCCGCCGGCGCAAGGTGGCGGTACTTCGCGGGGAAGTGAATCACCAGCGGAATCTTGAGGCCCGTGTCCCACAGCGTGCGCTTGCCGCGCGGTATCCCCTGGCCGTGGTCGGGCCAGAAGAAGACAATCGTATCGTCCTTCAGTCCATCGGCCTGGAGTTCCGCCAGGATCGCCCCGGCGTGCGCATCCATTGCCGTGATGCAGTCGTGGACGCGGGCCATCGTGCCGCGAGCCAGCGCCGTATCCGGATAGTACGGCGGCAGCGGCGCCTTCGCCGGATCGTGCTGCCCGGCCGCCGGAACCTTGGAGTCGGCCTGGCTGACGAATGCCTGGCCCTGGTGCGTCTCGACCAGGTTAAAGACCGCGAAGAACGGCTGGCCCGGCTTGCGGTTCCGCCAGTGCGCCTTTGCGCTGCACTCGTCCCAAGACTCGCGGATGATGCGAGGCTCGGCGCTGGTGTTGTAGTCGGTCTTGACGTTGTTGGTGCAGTAGTACCCGGCTCCGCGCAGGTATGTGGGGAACCCCTTGACGGAATCGGGCACGGGGAACTTCGACCGCAGCCTCTGTGTGCCCATGGCCGTCGCGTAGATGCCTGTGATGATTGCGAATCGCGACGGCGAACAGACCGGCGCCGCTGCAAAGGCGTTTGTGAAGTGAACTCCCTCGCCCGCGAACCTGTCCAGGTTCGGCGTGCGGGCGTACGCCTCGCCGCAGTAACCCAGCCAGGGCGAGGTGTCCTCGCAGGAGATCCAGAGGATGTTGGGCCTGTTCACCTGGGCCGGTTGCCCGCCCGTCGCCTCTGCCGCCGGCAAACATCGCGGCAGCGACAGCGCCGCCGCCGAGACGCCAACCGTCTTCAGGAACCCGCGCCGCGAGTGTTTCGCTTCCTTGCTCATGTCGCACCCTGTCTGTGTCAGAGCGGCTTTGCGCTCAAGTGTTTGCGGAAAACGTCGGCCACCGGGTCCTCGGTCCGCTGCATCCATGCCAGAAGGTCGGTGCGCATCCGGCCGATCTCATCCTTGTGCTTCGCATCGGCCGCAAGGTTGTGGAGCGCATCCGGATCGGCCTGGAAATCGTAGAACTCCTCCGGCACTCGGCGCACGAGCATCTCGACCCGGTCGGCCACGGCCTTCTCCGTCTTGGCGGCCTCCTGCATCGCGCGGTACGCCATGCCGCCCATCGGCTCGGAGCGGTACGCCGTCTGGCCGCCGGACCACGCGTTGAATATGTATCCGAAGCGGCGGGTCTGGAGGCATCGCATCGGGTAGTGTGCCCCGCCGGAGGTGTCGTTGTAGCACGTGAAGGCGCGGTCTCGGCCGTCCTGTTTGCCGCCGGCGAGCAGCGGCAGGAACGTCCGCCCGTCCATTCCGGCCGGCGGCGCGAGGCCCGCCGCATCCAGGATCGTCGGCATGTAATCTATGCCCGAGATGAAGTCTTCCTCATCGACCGCGCCCGCCTTGACCTTGCCCGGCCACCGTACGATCCACGGCGTCCGCGTGCTCGCGAGGTAGCAGTTGCTCTTGGCGAACGGCTGCGAGATGCCGTTGTCGCTCAGGAACATGACGAGCGTTGTCTCTTCGAGGCCGGATTCCCGCAGCGCCCGCAGCACCTCGCCCACGGTCTGGTCGCAGCGGTGGGCCGAGGAATAGTACTGGGCCATCTCCGCCCGGACTTCCGGCAGGTCGGGCAGAAACCCCGGAACGGTGATCTCTTCGGGCCTGTAGATGCGGCTGGGCGGCGGGTATGACCGCGATGCGCCCGTGTCGGTCTCATCGGCGGGCGCAGCGGATTTCTCGGCACGCTTCTTCCCGCCGCCACCGACCTTGCCCGAGGCCTTGCCGCCTTCGCTCCCCGCAAACGGACGATGCGGATCGTGCGAGTTGGCCATCAGGAAGAACGGTTTGCCCGCATCCTTCGCCTGCTGGAGGAACTCCTTCGTGTACCGGTAGTAAACGGCCGGGTCGCGGCCCATGCCGAGTTCGGGCTGGTCGTGCTGGAAATCCCAGGGGAACTTCTCCGCCGGACGCAGGTGCGTGACCTTGCCCAAAATGCCGAGGTGGTATCCGCCCGCCTTCAGCGATTCCTGAAGGGTAGGCACGTCCGGGCGGACCGGGTAGAACCCCGTGGCCCCGTTTCGGTGCGGGTACCGGCCGGTCATGAGGCACTCGCGGCTGGGCTGGCAGACCGCAACCGTCACGTGGGCGTGGCGGAACCGGAGTCCCTCGCCGGCCAGGCGGTCGATGTTCGGCGTGATGTCGGGCACCTTGCACCCGACGACGCCGGGCGTGTCATAGTTCATGTCGTCGGCGGTGATGAAGAGAACGTTGAGCCGCTTCGGCTCGGCGGCGGCAAGCCCTCGCCCCAGGGCGAGGGTTGCGGCGTCCCAGAGACGGGATCCAACGAGACAAGGACCGGCGAACATCGATCGTCTAACGAAGTCTCGGCGGGTTAGCGGCATTGCCTTCTCCAAGAGGCGGCGCGGAGGAAATGGTCTCGCTCCGGCCGCCAGTCGCCGCTCGCCACGGCGAGGCCGCCCTCGGCTGTGCAGATTCTCGCAATTTGCACGCCCGAGGGCGGGCGTGCCACAGTTCTGAGATAGTTTCTTATTCCACAACCCGCCCTCAGTCTTGGCGGGAGAGCGTCAGCGGCTTCGGCGAGGGCACGGTGTCGTGGTCGCGGCAGCCGGGACCGCGGCCGGTTGCGCCCAGGTCCTTGTCCATCTTCTCGATGAGCACTTGCATGCGGGCCACTACGTCCGGGTTGGCGGCGGCCACATCGGTCGTCTCGCCGATGTCCTTGTCGAGGTTGTAGAGCGCCTTTTCGGGCTGAAGCCGGTACTTCCACGGACCGCTGCGGACGGCATCCAGGGGGCCCGTCCCGGTTGCGAAGTAGTAGAACGCCTCGCGCGGCGTCTTTGCGCCGGCCTCGCCCAGCAGCAGCGGCCGAATGTCAAGCCCGTCTATGGCCCGGTCGTTCGGCACCGTGCCGCCGGCAAGGGCCACCAGCGTCGGCAGCACATCCATGGTGCAGGCGATCTCATCGCACGAGCGGCCGGCCGGCACGCGGCCCGGCCACCATGCAATCGTGGGTTCGCGCATCCCGCCCTCCCACGTGGAGCCTTTGAAGCCGCGCAGCGGGCCGTTATCGCCCGTCTTGGTGCCGCCGTTGTCGGACGTGAAGAGGACGAGCGTCCGCTCGGCCAGGCCCAGCGAGCGGACGGCATCGAGGACCTGGCCCACGCCCCAGTCGGATTCCTCCACCCAGTCGCCATAGACGCCGTTGGCCGACTTGCCCCTGAACGCATCGCCCGGATGGTAAGGGTTGTGCACGGCCGTGTGCGGCAGGTAGAGGAAGAACGGGCGGTCCTTGTTCTCCTTGATGAACTTGACCGCCTCCTCGGTGTAAGTCTGGACAAGGCGGTCCTGGTCATTCGGGGCGACCTCCTGGATTACCTTCTCGTCGCGCAGGAGCGGCAGCGGCGGCCTGTTCGGCCTTGCCTTTGCGGCGTCGGCCTTCTTGGCGGCCTTCTGTCCGCCCGGCCCGCCGCCCATGTCATTGGAGTACGGAAGGCCCAGGTAATGGTCAAACCCGCGGCGCGTGGGCAGGAACTCCGGTTGGTCGCCCAGGTGCCACTTGCCGATGCACATCGTGGCGTAGCCTGGGGCCTTAAGGAGTTCCGGGATGATCTTCTCGCGGCGCGAGAGCCCGATGGCGGCCACCGGGAACAGCACCGCCGGTATGCTGCACCGCTTCGCGTAGCAGCCGGTCATCAGCGTGGTCCGCGAGGCCGTGCAGAGGGGTGCAGCATAGAAACTGGTGAACCGCGTGCCCTCTGCCGCCATGCGGTCGAGGTTCGGCGTGCGGTTCTTCTTCGACCCGAACGGGGCGACGTCGCCGTACCCCATATCATCCATGTAGATGACGATGAAGTTGGGCTTCGCGGGGGGCGTGCCGGCCGCAGCCCCGCGCAGCCATCGCGACAGCCCCAGCCCCGCCGCACCCGCACCGACCGTCTGGATAAACCTCCGCCGCGTGAGATTCGCCATGTTTGGCTCCTAATTGTTGCTCTTTTTGGCTTGCTTGCCGGCCTTCGCCGGACGGGCCTGCCCTTCCGGGGCGTTCGAGGTCCTGTCCTTCGCAAGGAGCGCCTGGTCCAGCACCTGCCCGGGGACGATCGCCGTGTGGGCCTGCTCGGCGATGGACTTCATCCGCTGAACGACTTCGGGCCGCTCGACGGCAAGGTCGTGCTGCTCGCCGATGTCGGCCGCAAGGTCGTAAACCTCCCACGCGGCAGCCGTCTTCGGGCGGACGCCCTTGGCGTTCCCGATGCGGACCGCCACCTGCTGGCCGAACTCCCAGTAAAGATACTCATGCTCGCGCTGGCCCGGTCGGCCGAAGAGCGTCGGCGCGAAGGAAATGCCGTCGATGTCGGCCGGCGGCTGCACGCCCGCCACCTCCGCCAGCGTCGGCATCACGTCCGGGAAGTAACCGAGGTGCTCGCTCACCGTGCCGGCCTTGATCTTGCCCGGCCAGTTCGCCACGGCCTGCACCCGCAGGCCGCCTTCGTAGAGGTCGCCCTTCTTGCCGCGGAACGCCTTGCCGGTCCGCGGATCGACGTTCGGCCCGAAGATGCCCCGCGGGAATTCCTGGCTCGGAAAATAATCGTTGCCCCCGTTGTCGCCGGTGACGACCACCAGTGTCCGGTCGGCGATGCCGAGTTCGCCAAGCAGGGCCACCAGTTCGCCGATCTCGCGGTCCGCCATGTTGACCATGGCCGCATACACCCTTGCGGAGTGCGCCTGGGGGGTGTCGCCCCACGGCTTGTCCTTGAACTTCTGCCACGACGGCTCGTCCTCGGGGATGCCCCACTGACCGTGCGGCGGGGTCCACGGGCAATAGCAGAAGAACGGCCGGTCCTTATTGTCGCGGATGAACTGCCGCGCCTGCTGGTAAATCAGATGGTGCGAGAACTGCTTGCCCGTGCGGAAGTCGCCCGTGTTGCCCTCCAGCGGCGCCTCCTGGCTGTTGCGGATGAGATACCGCGGAAAATACGAGTGGGCGTGCACCTGGTCGTAGTAGCCGAAGAACACGTCGAAGCCGTGCTTCTCCGGGACGCCGCTGGTGCCGCGCCCGCCGATGCCCCACTTGCCGAACCCGCCGGTGGCGTAGCCCGCCGCCTTGAGCATGCTGGCGATGGTCGGCTCGCCGTCGCGGATCGGGTCGCTCCCGCCGTTAGCCCGCACCGTCATGTGGCCGGCGTGCTTGCCGGTCAGAAGCGCGCAGCGCGTCGGGGCGCAGACCGGCCCGCCCGCCAGGAGTTGCGTGAAGCGGAGGCCCTCCCGCGCCAGGCGGTCGATCACCGGCGTCTCCAGCAGCCGATTGCCCATGCCCGACATCTCATAGTAGCCCCACTCATCGAGCACGACGTAAAGGATGTTGGGCCGCTTGCCCTCCGCCTCGCCAGCCAGCGGCGCGACAAACATCGCGTCTTTCTCCCCGCTTTGTTGAGGGCGTCGAGAAGATCCATGATTTCGTGGCTGGTCGCCGTGTCGAGGTTGCCAGTCGGCTCGTCGGCGAGGATGACGT
>CAYGWP010000277.1:0-10124 GCA_964353455.1 uncultured Anaerolineales bacterium | reverse complement strand
AATGGGACGTTCTCCGACCCGTACAACTTCATGGTCGGCGACATTAAGGCCCGGCAGCCGGCGTCGATTGCCCTCGGCGACTTCAACAACGATGGCGGAATCGACATAGCCGTCGCCAACGCGGGCACCAACGACGTGAGCGTCCTGCTGAGGACCCCGGTCATCTGATCGGGCATGCCCGCCACGCCGCGCTCGAAAAACGCGGATGGCTCGAAAACACGCTCATCCTCCAGACGGCCGACCACGGCGACATGCTCGGCGACCATAACCTGTGGCGGAAGACGTACGCCTACGAGAGTTCGGCCCGCATCCCGATGCTGATGCGCTGGCCGGACGGGCTGGTGGATGCGCGGCGCGGACAGATTCTCACACAGCCCGCGGAACTGCGGGACGTCCTGCCGACGTTCCTCGACGCCGCCGGCGTCCGCTTCGACGAGAAGGAGTTCGACGGCCGCAGCCTCCTCGCGCCCGTGCGCGGCCGGACCGACGGATGGCGGCCTTTCATCGACCTTGAGCACAATATCTGCTACAGCCCCGAGAACCACTGGAACGCACTGACCGACGGGCGCACCAAGTACATCTTCCACGCCATGACGGGCGAGCAGCAACTTTTCGACCTCGAAGGCGACCCCGGCGAGACGCGAGACCTGGCCTCCGATGCGGCGCACCAGGAGACGCTGCGGCTCTGGCGAAAGCGGATGGTGGACCACCTTTCGGAGGGGGGGGCGCCGTTCGTGGTGGGCGGCGACCTTGCCCTCCGCCCGACGGGCACGCTCTACAGCCCGAACTATCCGGGGAAGGTCAAAGGGAGCGACGGCAAGGGTTAGTTGGGCCGCGCGGGAAGGGGCCAGAGAAGATCGGTGCGGTCGTCTGATTCTCCGGAGCCGAGCGCGGCGGCCGCATCGGCGTACTTCTTATCTCCATATTTGATGGCTGCGCGGCGGATGATCCCCGCCAGTCGGCCCGCCCGAAACTTCACGATCTGCTTGTGCGGCCACTCTGGGCCGCCTGACGCGGCGTAGGGCAGGAGATAATCGAGCGCCTGACGGATCGAGCGGCCGTCGGCCGACCGGTAGTTCCAGATGTCCACGCCCACGGAATCCCCCAGCCGCGCCAGGCAGAACCATCCGTCCAGGTTCATCGATGAATAGTCCCACGACTTCGTGCGGGCGAGTTCCAGCGGCTGGCGGCCGTCGGGCTCGATCTGCGAATTCACAAGTTTCGGCGCATCCGAGACGGCCCTTCTCGCGACGTCCGCCCTTCCGGCGAAAAGCGAGAACGCCGCCGCCTGCACGATGTACCACGTCTTGTGATTGTTGTGGGCGGCGGCCTCTTCCTTCCCGATCTTGCTCTCAAGCAGCCAGTCAACGTACTTCGAGAACCATTCCTGGAGGGCCTTCTGGTCGGCGGCGGTCCACGAGGGCGACCCGGCTTCGCCAGGGCGTAGCCCGGCTACGCCGGGGCGAAGCCCGGCCAGCAGGCCCACTGCATCGACGACCCTCACCAGACACGTGGTGTCGATGATGCCGGCGCCGCGCCCCTCGGTCACGCCGGGGATCGACTGCCCGTAATTGAGGTTCGGGTTCATCCGCGTCTCGGCATCCAGGAACCACGCGCGGAGGAGTTTGGCGGCGTGGGCGGCATACGGCTCGTGGCCGGTGAAGTAGTAGGCCGTGGCGAGGGTCTCGACGGCGGAGGCCATGCGGCCCATCGGGGCGTTGTCGAACGCCCCGCGGTCGGGATGGACCTCTCCGTCCTTGCGGATGTAGGGCAGGCCGTCGGGCTTGCTGGGGTCGGGCCACCAGTACGGGCCCTGGCTCATGTAATCGTGCTTGTCGCCGCTGGGGGCAGCGGTCTTCTTGAAGACGACCGAGAACGGCCCGGCCTTGAGGGCCTTGTCGGCATCGCGGCGGAGGTCCTCGACGGCGCGGGCGAGTGACTTATCGCCCGCCGCCGCATCCGCTATGGCGGGCAGGCCCGCCGCAGCGCGGGCGCGGGTCTCGGCCAGCAACTTCCCGTCGAGGAGGAAGACCCGCGGCGCCGCAGCCGGAGCGCCGGCCTTTTCGCCCGCGGACGCAACGGCGGCGGCTGAGATCCCCAGGACGGCTATGGCGGTCAGCACTCCAGGCAGTAGTGTCATGGCGGGGAATTATGCCGCGCAGGGGTATGGACGGTCAAGGCTCAGCGCCCCGCGCAATGAAACGGGGGAGACGAGCCCCAGAAGGCCCATCTCCCCCGCTTCCTCGGACTGCCCTGCCCTATCCCACAACCCCAACTTCCAGCGGCTACCCACCCCTTATAGTATACCCCAAGAAATCAACGAAGGCAAATATTTCCGTCGCGCTGGCGGCAATCACCTTGCGGCGGGCGGCTTTGCTTCGCCCTGCGTAGCCGGTTCCGCGGAGCAGGGTTGGATGAAGGGCTTCCCGTCCTTCCAGCCGATCTTGACCCACGAGAGGTACCACGTGCGGCCGCGGTCATTGTTGCCCTGGTAGAACATGTACGTCTGGCCGTCAGCATCCACGAAGATGCCGGGATGGCCCGACTCCGAGGAATTCCACGAGCCGGGCGGGCCGTTCGGAAGGAGCGGCTCGCGCATGAGGCGGGTCCACTTGACGCCGTCGGTGCTCGTGGCCACGCCTATCTGCTGCGGGTCGTTGTTGTAGCCGCCGCCATAGAAAAGGTACAGCGTGTCGCCGCGCCGGACGACCGAGGGGGCCTCGATGCAGGCTTTCTCCCAGGGGAGTTCGGGCCTCAGGACGGGCCCGTCGCCGAGTTGTTTCCAGGCCGCGCGGCCGAAGTCGGACTTGCGGTCGGCCGCCGCGGCCGCCAGCATCTGCGTCTTCATCGTCGGGTCTCGCGTGGCGAAGAGGATGAAGAGGCGGCCCTGAAACTCGAAGACGTCGCAGTCGATGGCGCGGCCGGAGTTCCAGTCGCCCGTCGGGCGGAGGATCGGGTTCGTCGGGTCGCGCGTAAAGCGGAGGCCGTCCTGGCTGGTGGCGTGGCAGAGGGCATCGTCCTTGCCGTTGCCGTAGGTGTTGTAGAAGAGGTGGACCCGGCCGTCCAGGATGATTGCGCGGCCGTTGACGAGGCCGTTCTTCTCGCACTCTTGTTCGGGCAGAAGTTCGCCGACCTTCTTCCAGTTCACGAGGTCCGTGCTCTCGGCGATGCCGATGGCCCAGCCGCGCGGCAGGTTCTTATCGGCCGCGGGCGGCATGGAGTAGTACATCAGGTACCGGCCGCCGACCCGGATGACCGACGGGTCCTTGGCGAAGGGGCGGCCGATGCGGCTCGTGTCGCCCCAGTACATCGGAGGGGTCTCGGTCATCACCTTCCGGTCCTTGCCGGGCGATTGCTCCTCGGCCACGGCCGCCGCACCCGCAATCGCGAGGATGGCCGCACAACATATCGGCGCACATCTCTTCATTGACGGTTATCTCCCCGCCGCCGGCGCCGCCTTGACGGCGAACCCGCGGGCCGGCGCCTGGACCGTCGCGCCGTCGGAGAACCGCACCGTCCGGCCCTGCGCCTCCATGTTATAGACAACGTGCGTCCGGCCGGCGCTCGAACGGAACACGGCGTACAGCGGGTAATCGGCCGTGACGGTGCAATCCACATGCCCGAGCGCCGCGAGGTTGCCGATCCAGTGGTAGGCGTTTGCGATGGAGTTGCCGGCCTCGGGTTTGAAGGAGGCGGGGCGGGCCTCGAACATGCGCATCGCGTCGGCTGGGTCGTCGAGGGCGCGGTACATCCAGACGAGGTCGGCCCAGTCCTGCCAGTCGGTGTTGCCCCGCTCGGCGGCAAGGTCGTCGTAGTTGCGGCGGACGTACTCCGGATACAGCCCCAAGTATAGCGACCCGCCGTGGAACGGCAGCCAGTTTATGCCGTGCTTGATTTCGGGCTTGCCGCTGAACCAGGTCTCGTAGGTGCCCTTGCCGCCCCAGATCATGGTGAGGGTGGACCGCCTGAACGACGGCGGCCGGAATCGGCCGAGGACGTCGAACCAGTAGGCGTTGATCGCCTCCATCTCGGTAGTATAGAGATATATGCCGAGGTCGCGTGTGCGGCGGTCGCCCGTGGCCTGTCCCCAGAGGATGATGCCGGTCCAGGCGTTCATCGCCTCCGACGACGATTCCTGGTTGTTGCCGTCGAGGAACTTGGCGTGGCCCGAGGCCCACGAGTGCCCCGCGTACGGGTCGAAGCACCGGAGGCGCGGGAACTGCGCATCGGCCCGGTCGGGCGAGGCGATGTCGCGGATGACGAGCCGGACCATGCCGCCCCACTGTTGCTCCGCGGCCCACGTCGCATCGTGCCGCGCCACCTCGGCCGCCGCCTGGAGGAAGTAGCCGTAATGGAAGTGGTGATCGTTCAGTTGCGTGTCGCTTCCGTACGATGCCGGGTATCCGATGAGCGTGCCCCAGAACCGGTCGTAGAAGAAGAGGCCGCCCTTCTTCGCGCCGCCGCCGGCCTCCGAAGCAGTGAACCACGTCTGGAGTCGGTCGCGGATATCGCCGAGAAACGCCGCGGCGGCATCGGCGGCGCCCACCTGCTCGGCTATCGCCGAGAGCGTGGCAAGTCTCCCCAGGCGCTTGCCCTCCCAATACGTGTCTTTCACGCCGGACCGCGGCGCGCGGGCCTCCTCCTCAACGAACTGCCGCAGCCGGGCCTTGTCATACTTGCCGCAGTCGGGCAGCGCGGGCAGCACGCCGGGGAACACCGCGACGGTCTCGAACGACCGGCCGCGCGCAAGTTTCATCTCGCCCCGCACCGACGCATAAGAGTGCCCCGTGAGCGTCGCCCCCGCGGCCTTGTCCCACTGGTGCGGATACAGGGCGAAGAGCGTCTCGGACTCCGTGCCCTCGCACGGACGGGTCGTGAAGGCAAAACGCGTGGTCACGCGGCTGGTCTTCTCATCGAAAGACCACTCGACCTTCGTGTCGGTGACGTGGGCGTAGGCGTGCCGCCGGAAGAGGGCGAGGGTCTCGGGCGAGTTGTCGGGCAGCACCGCGACGGAGAAGTAAGGCTTTCCGCCCGTGCGGCAGACCAGGACCTTCTCGCCGAGGCCGGACCACGTTGCGCCGGCCGGGCCGAAGAGCCCGTAGTGCCGCCGACCGACCGTGATGCCGAGAACGGGCGTTCCCGCGCCGCCGGACCAGACGGTCGGCGCGGCCGTGAAGGTCAGCCGCGGCTCGCCCTTCTCATACATGGCATAGACGAACGGGCTGCCGTGGCCGTAGGTCACCCGCATGCCGCCCGCCTTCGCTTGGGCTACGGCGGGCAGGCCCGCCGCGGAAGAGAACGAGGCGGTGACGAACCAGTCGCTCCAAGCGGCCAGGCGGGCATCGGGGAACTGGTCAACCGCCGAATGACCGAGGATGAAGTCAAGCCCGCCCGCCGGCATGCCGCCGATGATCCCCACCGGCGCCACGGTGATGGACGGGCCGGGGTAGTGTATCTGGAGACCCGCGGCTGTGGCGCGGACGGCCAGCGGGTGCGAGTGCTGCGGCTCGGAGTACTTCGCCCAGAGGAGCGAACTCCACCACTGGTTGGTCGGCAGCGGGCCGCGGATGTCATCGGTCTTATAGACCTCCGAGGGCGGCTGCTTGGCCCCGGCGGGAAGGTCCACGGCATAACTGCCCAGGCCGACCTTGGCCGGTCCATCTGCGAAGACAGTTCCAGCCAACACGGCTAGCGCAAGGAAGGTTGTACCCAGCGATCGTATTGCCACCATGCGGACCTCTCTCCAATTCAACGCGGCCCGTACGGGCCGCGCGATAGGCGCGGGGCCCCCTCACTTGCCCGCCTTCAGGCGCAGGATCGTAAGCGAGTATGGCGGGAAGGTGTAGCGGAAACCGGGCGCGACGCCTTCCACCGCGCTCGTGACGGGGGCGACGCGGGCCGGCTCATCCACCGAGTTCTCATCCGCCGGGTCGGCCGAAGTGAGTGTGACGGCCGCACCCTTCGGTTCCAGTTTGGCCACGCCGGGGAGGTTGATCTGCGTGTCCTGCCCCACGTCGGAGGTGTTGACGACCTTCAGGACCACCTCGCCGGTGGCATCCACGCGGCCGGCGCAGGCGTAGAGCGGCGCAAGCGCGGCCGCATCGGTAAACTCGTGGATGCGTTTGCCGTCGAGGAAGCAGCGGACCACGGGGCCTTTGATCTCAATGCGTATGTCGTACCAGCGTCCGGTCTCCACGCTGCCGCGGACCTCGCTGCTGGCGGGGCGCTTGCTGCCGGCGGTCTCGACCTCGACGCAGTGCTTGGAGTTGCCCCAGCCGCCGATGTTCCACCAGGCGTAGTTCTCCTGGTCGCGGACTTGGAACATGATGAGGAACCCCTCGTTGCCGCCCAACTTGCGGGCCTTCAGGGTATAGACGAGGTCTGTCCACGCGGGGTTGCCGGCGACGGCGCGGACGTCGGTCTCGGTGGTGGTCTGGCGGAACGCGCCGTCCTTGACTTCCCAGCGGCCGCGCGAGGTCTTCCATCCTTCAGCGCCCTTTGAGAAGTCGCACTGGAATAGACAAGAGTCGCCCTGCATGACCTTGATGTCCTTGAACTCCGCCTGCGTCGCCCATGTGCCGACGCCGACGGCGCCGCGCGGTTGCGGGGCGGGCGG
The DNA here is from genome assembly GCA_964353455.1 of uncultured Anaerolineales bacterium. Taxonomy (GTDB): domain Bacteria; phylum Planctomycetota; class Phycisphaerae; order FEN-1346; family FEN-1346; genus CAYGWP01. The sequence goes on along the minus strand of CAYGWP010000277.1, from coordinate 3,508 downwards.
CCCGCCAGGACTAAGGGCGGGGACCTCGACCGGCAGGACCACGTCGGGCCGGTTCTCGGCGAACAGTTTCTGCACGTAGTACGACGGCGTGCCATAGGCGCGGGCGGAATCGAAGCCGATCAGGTCCGGGTTCCACTTCCGATCGTTCACGTTGACGAAGAGCGGCGCGTAGGACGACATGACCACGACGTCGGAGTTGCGTTCCATGCCGGTCATGAATGCGGCCTCTCCGAGCGCCCCGCGGAGGTTGCCCTTGCCGCAGCCGCGCGTGACGGCGTACTCGCCAACGTATATCTTCGGCCCCGTGCGCTCGTACTTGTCGTAGCGGCCGGCCTGGGCCATGAAGAACTCGGGAGAGTTATAGTAATGTTCATCAACGATTTCCATCGGGCTGGACTTCAGGCGCGTGTCGGAAATGAGGTGGATGTCCGGATACTTCGCCTTGACGGCCTCGCGGAACCTGGCGTAGCGCTCCTCGTAGGCCGGGCCGCCGTTCTCGTTGCCGATCTCCAGGTACTTCAGGTTGAACGGCGCCGGGTGGCCGGCCTTGGCCCTGAGGGCGCCCCACTTGGAATCGGCCGGGCCGTTGGCGTACTCGATGGCGTCCAGTGCGTCCTGGACCCACTCGCCCAACTGGTCCATCGGGACATTGCCGTGGTGCGACATGCCGCAGTTGATGACGAAGAGCGGCTCGGCCCCAAGGTCCTCGCACATCTGAAGGTACTCGTGGTACCCCAGACCGTTAGGCGAGTAGTAGCCCCAGCGGTTGAACTGGTTCCAGCGGTCGGCGATGTCACCTATGGTCCTCTTCCACCGCTGCGCGAACTCAAGCGTATCGCCCTCCACCCAGCAGCCGCCGGGGAACCGGACGAACGCGGGCCTGAGGTCCGCGAGCATCTTCGCCAGGTCCGCACGCAGGCCGTTCGCCCGGCCCTTCCACGTATCCTTCGGGAAGAGCGAGACCACGTCGAGCCAGACCGTGCCGGGCGAAGCGGCGGCTATGACGAGGCGTGCCGTCGGATCGGTTTCGCTTGATGTGAGGGCGGCCGAGAACTGCTGCCACTTGTCGGACAGGCCCTCGGTCTTCGCCTGGGCGTACACCTTCGCGCCGTCGGCGCTTTCGAGGCTCGCCGTGAGCGGCCCCTTGAATCCATCTCCGGCGCGGGCGTAGAGAGACAGGCGGTACTCGGCGCCCTTTCGGGCGGCGATGCCCCAGAATCCGGGGTTGGCGACGCCGACGCGGCCGTCGCCGTCGCCGCCGATCTTCAGGCGCAGGGACCGCGGGTTCTTCTCGCTCATCGGCCGGTCGGTATCGATGGCGATCTCGCCCTTGCCCGCCAATCCACAGGGCGGGCCGGTCACGAGCGTCCACGGGCCTTCGCCCGCCATAGGGCTACGGCCCGCAGGCGGGTCGGGCTTGTCGGTATCCTCGAAAGAGCGGTTGCGGACCAGTTCGGCGTACAGGCCGCCGTCGCCGGCGTGGTTGATCTCCTCAAAGAAGATGCCGTAGAGCATCGGCGAGACCTTCGGCCCCGGCTGGTCTGCGCGGATGGTGAGCGTGGCCTTCTCGGACGGCGGCCACTGGGCGGTACGCGGGATGAGTTTCCAATAGACCGCGTAACGCTGGTCGAAGGTGCGGTACAGCGGCAGGAGCGTCACATCGGCGGGCCGGCCCGCGCCCTTCGTGCGGAACTCCAGCGCCCGGCCCGGCACAGGCTCGAGCCACGCGGAAGGTTCGTCCTCATCGACCGCCAGGGCAGGGCCGCGGTTGGCGCGGACGCCGGGCAGCGCGTGCTCGGGGCCTTTGAAGTTCTTGTCCTGCGCAGAGCCCAGTTGCCCCGCCATGACAAGCGGACCGTGCATGACGGCCGCCAACTTCGGATCATCCGGCATCCGCTCAAGACGCAGGCCCATCGGCAGCGCGACCTCAACGCGGTCTCCATCGGCCCACGTGCGGCTGATTTCGCAGTACGCGCCGGGCGTCGGGGCGGGCTCGACCGCCTTGCCACCCACCTTGACCGTCACTCCCCGCGCCCAGGACGGAATGCGGATACGGAGGACCATCTCCGTCGGCCGCGCGGCACGCACCGTGAGCGTTGTGCCCTGCTCCTCGGGGAAGCGCGTTTCCTGCCGCAGGGTGATGCCCTTCTCGGCCCACTTGACCTCGGAGGCGATGAAGAGGTTCACCCAGATGCCGCGGCCGTCGTGGAAGTAGATGGAGTCGCCCAGTTTGGCGAACGATTCAACGCCCGTTCCGTAGCAGCACCAGAAGGAATCGTTCGGCTGGCCGAAGACCTTCGAGTAGCCCGAGGCCAGCGGGACGTAGTACATCAACATCCCGTTCCTCGGGTCCTGCGTGCCGAGGATGCTGTTGAAGACCACGCGCTCGTAGTAGTCGGCGTACCTGGCATCCGGCCGCTGTGCGAAGAGGAGCCGCGTGAGTTTCAGCATGTTGTACGAGCAGCAGCATTCCTGGGTCTTGTCGCTGAGTTCGGCGGCAAGTTGGCCCGGCCCGGTCCGCCAGAACTCATGGTTGCTCGTGCCGCCGGTTGCGTACGCCCGCGTGCCGACGACCGCATCCCAGAAGAACGCGGCGATGGCACCGTACCGCGGGTCGCCGAGGATCTGGAACCCGCGCATGGCCCCGATGATCTTCGGGATGGTCGTATTGACATGCGTGCCCTTGAGTTCGTCGCGGCGCGCGGCCAGCGGGTCGAGTATCCGCCGGTGGTCGAACCGGCGCGCCAGGGCCAGGTGGTCGGGGTTCCCGGTGACGGCGTAGAGGTTGAACAGCACCTCCGTCATGCCGCCGAACTCGACGTTGAGCATCTTCTGGACCTGCTCGTCCGGGAGTTTGTCGGTGCGGGCCTTGAAGTAGATGGCCATGGCGCTCACGACCTCGAGCGCCTGGCGGCTGCCGCAGAGTTGATGCGCGTCCAGCAGCCCGGCCATGATCTTGTGGATGGTGTAGTACGGCGCCCAGACCTTGCCGGTGGTCTCGACGCGGTCGAAGAACGATTCCGGGAACGCCGAGAGGTACTTCCCGCCGAGTGCCTTCTGGCACTTGGCAAGTTCTGCCACCATCATTTCTGCCCTGGCCTTGAGGGCCTCATCGCCGGTGCTGCGATACATAAGGGCGCACGCCGAAAGGTAGTGCCCGACGAAGTGGCCGCGCAGTTCGCACTTCGGCTCCTCCCACCCGCCCAGCGGCTGGGCCGATGACGGCAGCCCGGCGTTCACTCGAAAAACATGGAGCAGCCTGTCCGCGTCGAGCGCCAGCAGGTACTTGCGGTCGGCCTCCTGGCCGGCCTTCGCGGGGCCGTCGAGCAGCCGCACGTCGGCCAGGTCGAACGGCCGCGCGGCCGGCGGGGCCTTCTCACCGGGCGGCTCGGCCGCAAGTGCCGAGACGGCAAACGCTAACACCGCCAGCAGAACACAGTGGAGCAGCAACTTAGAAACTATCTCAGAACGGCTGTTATGTGGCACAGCCGCCCTCGGCTGTGCAGAT
>CAYGWP010000276.1:0-8936 GCA_964353455.1 uncultured Anaerolineales bacterium | reverse complement strand
CCGCGCTCTTCGAGAGTTTCCTTCACCCGCTCGTTATCATTCTCTCCGTGCCGCTGGCGGTCGTGGGCGGATATGCAATGCTCATGGGGACGCTCCTGTGGAATGTGATGGTGGTCGGCCAGCCGCCGCCCATGCTCGACGTGGTGACGATGCTGGGGTTCATCATCCTCATCGGCATCATCGTCAACAACGCAATCCTGGTGGTGGCGCAGGCGCTGAACTTTATGCAGAACGAGAAGTTGCCGATGATGGAGGCGGTGGTCGCCAGTGTCGATAGCCGCATCCGGCCGATCTTCATGAGCACCCTGACGAGCATCCTGGGGATGCTGCCGCTGGTCTTTCGCCCGGGGCCGGGGTCCGAGTTGTACCAGGGCCTGGGGGCGGTCATAGTGGGCGGTCTTCTGGTCTCCACGGTTTTCACGTTGATTCTGACGCCGGTTCTGTTTACCTTCGGGCACAATCTCAGCGAGCGCTTCCACGGCCTCCTGCGGAGGATGCACGTGTTGGCGCCCTCGGAAGGCGGCAGTCCGGATGGATGAGCGCACCGCAAGCGATGAAGACCTGATGCATCGCTTGCAGCGCCGACGCGACGAGGACGCCTTCAGTTCCCTCTTCGCACGATACCGCGTTCCCATCACCAGTTACCTCTACCGCCTGGTCGGCAACCGCACCGAGGCGGAGTCGCTGGCCCAGGAGGCATTCCTTCGGGTCCTCGAGAAGGCCGACCACTACGACTACCCCAAACGGTTCAGCACGTGGTTCTACACCATCGCGCGGAATCTGGCGACAGACTTCCTCAAGAAGAAGCGGGCCGTCGTGCCCGACGATTTCCACGGACTCACCGAGACCCTCGTCGGGCCGGCCGATCCGGAGCCTGACGACCGCGTTGCCGGACAGGAGGAACTCCGGTACCTGACCCGCGCACTTGGGGAGTTGCCCCTCCAGTACCGCGAGGTCGTGGTCCTCAGGGCGCTCCAGGAACTCTCGTACCGCGAGATCGCCGATATTGTCGGGTGCCCCGAGTCCACCGCGCGCAGCCGCATGGACTACGGCCTGGAATACCTGCGGAAACGGTATCGAAAACGAGACGGCGGAAAATTCTCGACCGGCGCCCACGAAACGCCGACTTAGTCGTATAACTTACAGAGTCCGCGGGATGGGCCGGTCCGAAAAGCGGGCTCCAGGGGCACGTCGAGTTGGGAAACCGCGCCAGATCGAATCTCGGGGCGCGGGCGACTCACGCAACATGGTGATGATCTTCGGGGGCTGGACTATTATGCGGTGCCCGCGTAAACATGAGTGGTTCGAGTTGGAGCGCGGCAGCGTCGGCCGCGAGGATGCAGAGCGTCTGCGCCGGCATGCGGCTGAGTGCCCGGCCTGCCGCTCGGAGGCCGATGAGGTCCGCGAGGTGGCCGCCGACCTGGAACGCCTGGCCGCCGAGACGCGGGCGGAACTCTCGGCCGAGGCCGCCGAGAGCGTCCTTCGCAGGGGCCGCGTCCACGGCCTCGTCGGCCGACCGTTCAGGCGTCCCCTCTCCGTCCGTCTCCAGCGGTCGCGCTGGGTCCGCATCGGCGTGCCGCTGGCCGCCGCGGTCGTCGGCGCGGTCCTGATTGTCTATGGTCTCCAGTTGACCGGGCCCCAGGAGGTTCAGCCGCGCGGGGCGCTGGCCCGACTGGTTCGTGAGGCTGGCACGGCCGTGACGATGGCAGACCTGGTGGAATTGGCACCCGTGGCCCGCGCGGCCGTCGGCGAGGAACTCGCCCGGCCTGCCCCGATGCCGGAACAGGTGTCGGACCTGCTTCTGGCGGCCTACATCTGCCAGCGTCCGCGCGAGAGTCGCCAGACCGCCGACCTTCAGTTCCTTGCCAACGGCGCCTGGGCGCGGCGGTGCGAGGAGGCATCGCGCACGGCCTCTGTGCAGCCGCCGTGGCTGATGCTGGCATCCGCCGTGATCTTCCGTCCGATCGTTGCAGTTGCGACGGCGTCCGGAGGGACGGCGCCGCCGACGACCGATGCGATGGCGGTGGCTCGCTTCCACGTTCTGGGCGGCGATTACGCCGATGCCCTCAGGGTACTTCCTGCCGACGACAACGCCGCTGTTCTACGGGCATGGTGCCTGGAGGCGCTCGGCCGTCCGGCAGAGGCGGTGAAGGTGTTGGCCGCGGCCCAGGCCGGCGACCGCACGATGATGCGGATTCTCCGGGCCGATCTGGCCCTCGACAGCCGTGATGTGGCCGAGGCGATGAGGCAGTTCGAGGTCCTCGCCGGAGATCGCGACCGATACTGGTTTGCCGCCGGATACCTCTATCGTTACGAACTGGCTGATGCCCGCGGGGCGGGGCAGTGCTTCCAGCGCGTTCACGACGAGCATCTGGCGGGGTACGTCTCGCGGATGTTCCGGATGGAATTGCTGGCGGCCCGCGAGCCGCAGCCCGCGCCGCTCTTTGCAGAGGATTTCGACGAGTACACCGTCGGCCAGCAGCCGGGCAACTGGGCGCTGGTGATGACGCGCGGCAGCGAGTTCCGCGTCGTTGAAGTGACGCGCGGCAAGGCCCTCGAACAGGATGAGGTCAACTTCTCCGGGGCGGAATTCCTGACGGGTCCCGCCGACTGGACCGATTACACCGTCCAGGCGGACGTGAAGGTGCTGGCGTCGCACGGCGAATACGCGGTGGGCGTGTCCGCTTATCGCAGGGCCGATCACACGGGCTACGTTCTGGAACTCTCGCCGGGCCGCCTGCGGATCGTCGAGCAGTTTGCCGCCAAGGGCGAACCCCGCCGCGCAGCCTCCGGCAGGGTCGAGCGGCTCCTGCTGGAGCCGGTCCAGGCCCAGGTGCGGCTCGACGAGGTCCCCGCCGTCGGGTGGTGGTACACCGTGAAGTTGCGTGTCCAGCGTGTGGCCGGGGGCGTGTGTGTGGCCGGCAAGTTCTGGCGGACGGACACAGCGGAGCCGCTTTCGTGGCAGGTCGTCTGGACCGACACGGGGCAGGCCGGCGTCGGACCGCTTGCCGGCGGCGCGGCCGGCGTCCAGATCAGCGGCGCCAAGGTCCTGATCGACAACTTCCTTCTCACGCGCTAGTGGAACTGCGAGCCTCATGGCCGGGGGCCAATAAGGCTTCTCAGACGCGAATCTCTTATCTGCCGGTTCGGCATTGCGGGGAACCGAACCGGCGGTTCTGTTTTTATCGTGTGGAAAAGAAAAGGGTCCAGGACCCCTAAAGTCGTTAAGGGTCCTGGACTCTTTTCTTTTCGTGGGCCTGAGCGGAGAGGCTACAGAAACGGATTCGTCCGCGCCTCTTCGCCGATGGTAGTCGCCGGGCCGTGGCCAGGATACACCACGGTCTCGGGCGGAAGCGTCAGCAACCGGTCGCGGATGCTCGTGAGCAGCGTCTCGGCGCTTCCGCCGGGGAAGTCGGTCCGCCCGATGCCGCTGGCGAAGAGGGCATCGCCCGTGAAGACGACGGGTTTGCCGTCGGGTCCCTCGTGCGAGAAGAGGCTGATTCCGCCGCGCGTATGGCCCGGCGTCGCCAGGACTTCGAAGACCGCGCGGCCGACCTCTATGCGGTCGCCATTTTGAAGCATGCGGTCGGGTTTGGGGCTCTTGATCCAAGCGCCCAGGAGCGGCGAGAGGTTTCGCAGGGGGCGGACGGCCATCTCGGCATCTTCCTTGCCGATGGCGATGGCCATCGGGGGCCACTTTCCTTTCAGCATGGCGTTGGCGAAGATGTGGTCGGCGTGCCCGTGCGTGTTGACGAGCACTCGCGGCACAAGGCCGCGCGACTCGCAGAACTCAAGCGTCCGCTCCGACCCCTCCGGCGCATCCACGATCATCGCCTGGCCGTCGGCGATCACGACGTAGGCCGAGACCATGAACGATCCGAGTTCGAACGTGTGGATTTCCATCGCGCCTCCTTGCCCGCCTGACAGGGGGGCATTATAGCGGGCCTCCGCGCCGGCGGGGGGCGAAATGTATTTGCACAGGCCATAGTCGCCGTGCATACTGGCACAACAGAAACCCGGCCGACGTGGAGAATGAGGCGGCATGAGGTTCTATGATGAAAAAGACCGGATTTCCGCCGGGCTGGAACGAGGAGCGCGTTCGGAAGGTCCTGGCCCATTACGAGAGTCAGAGCGAGGAAGAGGCAGTTGCCGAGGACGAGGCCGCCTACGAGGATCCGAAGCAAACGGTCATTGAAATCCCCAATGAACTCGTCCCCGCAGTACGCGAACTCCTGGCGAACCGCGGGAAGTAAGCGGCACAGAACACTGTAAGCGCCGCCGCTTGAATGGACTTTCGCGCCGACCTCTGACGATGCCTTACCTGCCGCGGGTCAGTTTTGCGATGGCGGCGGCCAGCTCCTTCGTGCTCATAGCATCCGAAACATAGACAACCGACTTGCCCTTGCGCGTGCCGACCACCAGGCGTCCCATGCGAAGCAGGCCGAGATGGTGGCTGATCGTAGGTTGCGTGAGGCCCAGGCCGTTACAGAGAGCCCTGACTTTCTTGGGGCCGCCAGCCAGCATCCTCATGATACCGAGCCGGGTGGAATCCGACAGGAGCGAGAACCCGCGAGCCCACTCTCCCAACGGGCCGGCCCCCTCGGTTGCCAGCAGTTTTTTGAGGTTGGTGCCTTGCCGGTAGCGCTTGGCGTACTTTCCCTGGACGCCCGTTCTCAGGAGTTGGCGGAGATTGTACTGCGGGCGAAGGTCGTCATTCTTTCCGCCTTTGGATTTCTTCCTCATATTCATGTCTCTCCGTACGCGTCAGTTCCCGTGCACTGATGATGCGAGTGCGACGCCTGCGATCAGTATGAGAAACCATCAGGATCCGAGACTGTGCCGATGCCCCGATGATGGTGTACCTATCTTCCTCGTCCGAATGGTCGGGGTCGGAGATCGTGATGCTCAACGGGTCCTTGAATACGGTGGCGGCCTCACCCAAAGACACGCCATGCTTCCGCAAGTTCGTTCTCGCCTTGGCCGAGTCCCATTCGAACTCTATCATCGCGCGTCCGCACTCGTTGTTGGCCGAAGAGAACCAACCCGCCAAGTATGGTACACCAGGTGCCGTGGTTTTGCAATGAGCGGCGATGCGGACTGCGGCCAGAGAGGGGCATGGCGAGGGCTCACGGACGCTTCTGCGAGAACAGCCACGGCCAGAGGGCTGCCTCGCAGTAACCCGCCGCGGTGTGGCCCAGAAGTTTGTACTCGGTGTACCGCGGCTTGCCGCCGGCCTTCTCGATGGCGGCGACCCAGGCGCGCGGGCCGTTGTCCTGGTCGGGCCGGACCAGGTTGCTGGCGGCGCCGTGGAATATCCAGACGGCAACGTTGTGTTTCACGAGGAGCGGCGCCTTATCGAGTTCTCTGCACGTTGCGTAGCAGGGGACGACGGCCGCGAAGGTCTCCGGATACGAAAGCGCGACGGTCCATGCCACGCCTCCGCCTGCGGACATGCCGGTGACGTAGAGGCGTTTTTCATCGACGTTGTGCTGCGAGAGGACCTTGTCCAGGACCTCCTTGGCCATGGCGGCCGTGACTGCCTTCCACCCGCGCTTGTTGTCCTCCGGCATGTCCTTCGGCCCCGGGCCGCCCTCGATCGTGAGGACAAAGCACGGGTACTCGCGCTGCTTTTCCTGGAGGCGGAAGGCATCGGCCCCCACGTCGCCGTAACTCAGCACGAGCGGGTACTTTCGTCCGGCGTCGGGGCCCAGCGGACCGTAGAGCGTGTACTTTCCTTTGAAGCCATCAGCACTCGTGAATGTCTTCGTCGCCAGGGCTTCGACCTTCGGCCCCGCCCGGACGGCCTCCAGCGCCTTCTGGGCCTCCTCGGGGGTCTTCAGGGAAACGATGGTTTCGGCCTCCGCCGCGGGCCCTCCCGCGATGGCCAGCACGATCCCGACAACCCACGCCGCGCCGCCGACGATAAGCAGATCCGGGTGACGTTCGAAGTTCATTGGCTCGTTCATGCTTGCAGAATAAACGTTAAGGGACGGCTGCGGAAGCGCAAAAAAGTGGAGCCGCGGTAGGGGGTATCGCGGCTCCTGCTCTCGCAGGCGTGTGCGACGCCTGGCTGTTAACTGGTTTGGCGGAATACCCACGACCTTACGGTCGCGGCTCGGTCATGTCTCCAGGTCGGCCTCGTCGTCGGTCATGTGTTTGCCTTTGGGGTTCTCGTCGGGTCGGCGCTGTTGCTTGAGGGCCTGCCACTGTTCCAGGGTCAGGACTACCTCTCTGGCCTGGCTGCCCTTGTACTCGCCGACGATGCCGTCCTCAGCCATCTGGTCGATCAGGCGCGCGGCGCGGCCGTACCCGATGCCAAGCCTGCGCTGGAGGAGGCTGACGCTGCCTCGCTGGTGCTCCAGGACGATCTCGATGGCCTGGTTGTACATGGGGTCGTCCGCGCCGAGGGCGAGGAAGTCTTCGCCGTCGTGTCCGACTTCCTCGCCTTCATCGTCATCGACCTTCAGTTGCACGAGTTCCCTCTGGAAGGCCGGCTCGGCCTTATCGGTGACGAAGTCGAGGACCTTCTGGATGTCGGTGTCGCTGACGAAGGCGCCCTGAGCGCGGATGAACTTCGATGCGCCCGGGGTCATGAAGAGCATGTCGCCCTGGCCGAGGAGTTTCTCGGCGCCCATCGAGTCGAGGATGGTCCGCGAATCGACGCGGCAGGCCACCTGGAACGAGACGCGGATGGGCAGGTTCGACTTGATGAGGCCCGTAAGGACGTCCACGCTCGGCCGCTGCGTCGCCATCACAAGATGGATGCCTACGGCCCGCGACTTCTGCGACAGCCGCGTCACGTGCGTCTCGACTTCCTTTGCGGCCACCATCATGAGGTCCGCCAACTCATCGACGATAACGCAAATGTGCGGCATGTGGAACATCAGTCTCGCCTCCTGCTCGGGGGAGGCGGGCTTGAACTTCTGGATGATCTCCTCGCGCGAGAGGCGGTTGTAGGCCGAGATGTTTTTCGCGGCCGCCTGCGACAGGATGCGATAACGTTCGTCCATCTTCTCGACGAGCCACCCCAGGATCGCCTGGGCCTTGCGCATGTCGTTGACCACGGGGCACAGGAGGTGGGGGAGGCGGTTAAAGACCGACAGTTCCACCATCTTCGGGTCGATGAGCACCAGCCTGAGGTCGTCGGGCGTGCGCGTAAGCAGCAGCGACATGATGATGGTGTTGAGGCATACGCTCTTGCCGCTGTCCGTGGTGCCGGCGATAAGGAGGTGCGGCATCGAGGCGAGGTCCCGGACGAGCGGCTCGCCGGTCGAATCCTTGCCCAGGAAGAGCGGCAGGCCCATGCGCTGGGGGGCGTCTTTGGCGGCCAGGACGATCTCTTTCAATCGCACCACCTGTCGGGCCATGTTCGGCACCTCGACGCCGATGGTGTCCTTGCCGGGCAGGGGTGCGACTATCCGCACGCTCGGCGCCTTCAGGCTGATGGCGATGTCGTCCGACAGGCCGATGACCTTGCCGACCTTGATGCCCGGCGCCAGGGCCAACTCGTACTGTGTGACGACCGGGCCGGTCTCGATGGCCACCACGCCGGCCTGCACGTCGAACTCCGCCAGGGTCCGCGTCAGCGTCTCGGCCTGCTCACGGATGTGCGGTTCCTGATCGGTCGTCTCGGCGTACTGCGGGTCCTCCAGGAGGTCAATCGCCGGCAACTGGTAATCCTGGTTGTGCGGCGTGGAGGGGAGCGGCGTGAAGGCGAAATCCTCGTCCTCCTCGTCCTTCGCATCGGGCGGCGGACGGTTGTGGCGGATGATCACGTTGCGGGGAATGGGCGGCAGCGCCGGCCTGTCGGCCTTGGCCTCTCGCGCGGGCTTCTCCGTTTCATCGGCCTCGCCGGCCTCGGTTCCGGGTTCTGGCGCGGGCCCGCGTTGCTTGCGGACGATGGGCCGCGGGACCTCGTCCTCATCGGCCTCGGCGATGGCCCCCGTCGGCACGCCCGCCAGGCGCGCCCCTGCCGTCGCCACGGCGGCGGTCGCCCACTTGCGGGCCGGGCTACCCGCGCGGTTGCTTATCCAGCGGAAGACCGCCAGCGGAAGCGTCACGAACCACGTGTCGGTCAGGAGCACGAGGCCCACCAGGCCCCCCGGCAGCAGCATCGTCAGCAAGACACCGAGGACGCCGAGCCGCGGCTCCAGGTACTGCCATGCGGCAAGGCCGACCACGCCGCCGTTGCCTTCCGGCAGCCGGGCCTCGACCGTGATCATAGCCGAAGCGATTGAGACCACCGTCACCAGCAGCACCGCTCCGATGATGCGGAAGATTTTTTCCTCAAGGGTGATCCGCGAGATCCACAGGAACGAGCCGGACAGGAGGAAGAGAAGCATCGGGTACGCCCCATCGCCGATGGTCGAGAGGACGGCATAGGCGGCGAACGCGCCTTCGCTGTGGCACCAGTTGGCGGGCGGATCGTTGGGCGGATAGATCGCGTGGCCCGGCGGGTCGGCCGGGTCGAACGAGAGGATGCTCGCCGTCAAGGCGAGACCCAGGCAGAACATGATGGCGGCAACGACCTTGCGGGTGCGGCTGATTGATTCCACGCGTGCCTCGCTTCCGGCGCCCCTGGCCCCGGAGCGAGGCCGGGGTTAATGGGTGCCGCTGTGTCCGAACCCGCCGTCGCCGCGACGGGTCTCGGGCAGTTCGTCAACGACCTGAACATCGGCCTTCGCGACGGCCGCCACCACCAACTGGGCGATCCTGAGTCCCCTCGTCACGGTGAACGGCTCGCGGCCGACGTTCCCCACGATGATGCCGACCTCGCCGCGGTAGTCCGCGTCGATCGTGCCCGGCGCGTTGGGCAGGACGATCCCGTGCCGCAGGGCCAGACCGCTCCGCGGGCGCATCTGCGCCTCGAAGCCCGGCGGGACGCTCATGTAGAACCCGCAGGGAACCAGCTTGACCTCGCCCGGGGCGATGACGAT
>CAYGWP010000275.1:0-11626 GCA_964353455.1 uncultured Anaerolineales bacterium | reverse complement strand
GTGTACGATCCGTGCCGGGATGCCGCAGGCCTGGCACAGGCGCACGAACACGCGGGCCTGCTCGTTGCACCATCCGCATCCGGAGGCCAGCAGCGCATCGTCGGTGGCATCGCGGTCTGCCGCCACCTTCGGACCCTTGGGGGCGACAGTGGGGTGCTTCATCCTGCCGGGGAACACCTGCACGAGCATCGCCAGGGCCTTCTCGGTGTCGGTCTTGGCGCCGCGGGTGCACTCCTCGGCGGTCTTCTCGACGAGGGGGCTGCTGCCCTTCCTGCAATCAACCTTCAGGGGCGTGTAGTCGGAGTAGAGGAACTTGGCGGTCTCGGGCCGATAGACGATGAAGCGGTTGGCCTCCCACCGGTCGAGGCCCGCGACGCCCGGCGCGAGGATGCCCGGCGTCTGGTTCCACGGCGCGGGCAGGCCCTTGCGGCCGACGAACGGTTCAAGCCACTCGGGGAGTTTTTCCTTCGCATACTCCGGCACGCTGCGCCCGAGTTCCTCGACGGTCATGACGACGGGGGCCGATGCGCCGGCCGAGAAGGAAGCCGACGCCAGACAAACCAGGCACAGCACCAGAACAACGCCCGATACCTGCATCATGACTTGCGGCTCCTTCCGAATCGCCCCTGGCGTGGTTTGCGGATTCCTCCGCCCACGGGCGACAATGAGTATATGGCGGAAGCCCCTCGACCGCAATTCAGGAAGTCTGCGGACAAGACGCCCGCTGGTACGGGGACGGCGCGGCGGCTATAATCACGCGGGCCGGGCGGCAGTACGGCCGCAGGACTATCGCGGAGCGCCGCCCGGAAGGCCGAAAGCAAGCCAATGTCATATTTCAATACCATAAGGCCGGTCTTCCCGGCCGCTTTGGCGGCGGCGCTGCTTGCGGCCTGGGGGGCCGCTTGGGCCGCGGAAGCCCCGAAGGTCGCGCTGGCCCAGGACGGGAAGCCGCTCCTGGCGATATATGTTGTCGAACCTCGGGCTTCCGCGCCGGTGACCGCGAAGACTCCGCCGTCTCGCGTGAAGTCGGCCGCGCTGGACCTTCAGCAGTTCCTGGGCCGGATGGTCGGCGGAGAGTTGCGCGTCGAGTTCGTGGAGAAGTTCCCCGCGCGGCCCGGCCCGGGTATCTACCTTGGCCGGGCCGGCGACTTCGCATGGGCCGACCCGCCCGCGAATCTGGACGCCGAGGAATTCGTCCTCCGGACCACCCGCGACGGGCAGGTCCTCCTCATCGGCGGCGAGGAACTCGGCGAATCTCACGCGGTCTATACGTTCCTCGACGGCCTGGGTTGCCGCTGGTTCTTCCCCGGAAGGGTCTGGGAAGTGGCGCCCTCGCGCCCCGCGCTCTCGGTGGCGCTGGACGACCGCCAGAAGCCCGATTTCTCCGGCCAGCGCGGGCTATGGTACGGTCACGGGATGCATTCGCGCACGATCGCCGCCGACTACGCCGCATGGATGCGCCGCAACCGCATGGGCAATCCGCTCGGCGTCATAACGAGCCACAGTTGGCCGTTCGACGCCGCAAGGGAGACCCAGGCACACCCCGAATGGTACGCCCTGGCGGGCGGCACGCGCGTAACCAACAACCCCGTCGATGGGAAGCCCTGCTACGCCAACCCGGAGGTCATCGCGATGGGCATCGCGCGGGCGCTCCGGTACTTCGAGGCTAACCCCAGCGCCCGGATGATCTCGGTGAGCGCGCCCGACGGCCTTGGCTTCTGCGAATGTCCGCTGTGCATCAGGCAGGCGGGGGCGGTTGAAACCTTCCGCGACAAACTGGGGTTCCAGTGGGGCCGGCAGGCCGATGGCAGGGTCGTCTCGGTGCCGAGCGAGACCATCTTCAACTACGCCAACAAGGTGGCGCAGGCTGTGGCCAGGAAGTTCCCGGGCAGGTACGTGGGCATCCTTGCGTACAGCGCGTACTCGCATCCGCCGAGTTTCGCGATTGAGCCGAACGTGTACGTGGAGTTCACGAGCGGTTTCCGGAACACGCCGCTGACGTACGCCGAGCAGATCCGGGAGTTCGGCCGGGTGGCTCGCCATCTCGGCGTATATGAATATTACGATGTGGAGCAGTGGTCATGGGACCTGCCTGGCAAGGCCCGCGCGGCTGACCTGGGGTACATCGCCGCAAGCATCGCCTACTACCATGAGAACCGCATCACCAGCATGCAGACCGAGGCGTCCAACAACTGGGCGCCCAACGGCATCGGGTACTACCTGACGGCCAGGCTGCTCTGGAAGCCGGATACCGATCCCGCGACAATCGAGGAGGACTTCTACCGGAAGGCCTTCGGGCCTGCGGCGGAGCCGGTCCGGCGATTCTACCGCATCTGGTCGAGCGGCCTGGAGTTGGACGACACGACGCTCGCCATGGCCTACGCCGCGCTCAAGGAGGCGGCGGACCGGACGGCCGACGATCCGGCCTGCCGCGCGCGGGTCGATTGCCTCCGCATGTACGCCCACTTCCTGAAGCACTACGTCAAGCCGCCCCCGACCGCCGAACTGGCCCAGAAGACTGCCGACGCCCTCGCGGCGAAGTGCGGCCACGAGGAGGCCGTCCGGCGAGTCCAGTACCTGGGCGACTACGCCAAACGCCTGATGGACACGCACATGGTCCATGCGTATGCGTTCAACAGTTACCTTGCCCACTACGGGCGGGCCTGGCCGGAACTCAGGAAGGATGGCTGGACTGCCGCCGGGGCGATTCCCTCGTCTGAGGAAATCGGGGCGCTCTTCGCCGAGGACGCCAAGACGATGGACCTGGCGAATGTGAAGGACGTTCCGCCGGCGACCTACAGCCAGGCACTGGTGCCGCTGCGGTCGGCGCGCCCGGGGGAGATTCCCGCCGACGTGCCGCCGGTCCGCGCCGGGAGGTTCCTCAAGGGGACGATCTGCGTCGTGGCGGAGAAAGACCGGCCGATCGAAATGACCTTTGACGCGGAGAAGGCCGAAGTGGAGTGCAGCGTGTCGTTCGTCCCGCAGGAGGCGTTCGAGAAGAGGTGGGAAGGCTTCGCCGCCGAGAGGGTCGCCGCCGGCAGGACCGACAAGGGCATGCTCCGCGTAACCGCGGGCGACCGGCCGGGCTACTACCTCATCAAGTGGGACAACGCGATCGTCAAAGGCATCAGCCGGCCCGCCGCCATGATGGGGACGCAGAAACAGTTTATATGTACGACAGCCGATTTGTACTTTTACGTGCCGCGGGGCACGCGGTGTTTCATGGTCAAGTCGAGCGCCCGCGGCGGGCCGGTTCTGAAGGTCCGCGACGGCAAGGGCAACACGGTCCTGAGCCTTCAGCGCGACCCCGCGAAGCGCGACGCGAACCTGGCCCAGACGGCCGTGGACGTCCCGGCGGGATCGGACGGCGCAGTGTGGTCCATCTCGGGCCCGGAAGATGCCATCGGCTGGGGCAGCATCGAACTGATCGGCGTTCCGAACTGGCTGAGTTTCCAGCCCGACCAGGTGCTGGTGCCGAGGGAATTGACCCGGTGACAGCGAAGGCTCGAAGGAGCACGAGTCAATGAAATCCCGCGCATTCTTTCTCGGCGCGGTTCTGTCCATCATCATGGCGGCCGCGGTCATGCCGCGGCCGTGTCTTGGCGCGCCCGCCCCCGCCGCGATGCAGCCGCGGCGCCGCCGGCTACTTCGCCACTTCAACCGTGTAACTCTTCGCCACGGTCTTCGGGCCGCACCGGATGGTCCAGGTCTCCTCGGCCTTTCGGCAGATATGTTCATCGGTCTTCGGCTTGCCGTCCTCTTCCCAGGCGTAGGTGACTTTGACGGGGCGGAATCCGCCATACGGCTCCTTATAGTCAACGTCGATCCGCATGTCGAAGATGCAGGCCGTGTTCTTCTGGACGCCCGCGAGCCTGACTTGAACGTCTCGCGCGCCGGCGGGGACGTCGGAGAAGACCAGGCAGGTGCTGTTTGCCGGCTGGCCGAGGCCGAGTTTGCCCATGGCCTTCCACGTCTTGCCGCCGTCGAAGGATGCGGAGATGTCGAAGGCGTCGCGCGGATCGCGGCACCGCCAGTGGACGCCCATGCGGATGCGCGTGATGTCGCCGGGGGCGCTGATCGGGAAGATGGCCTCGCCGCGGCCGGTGTCGCCGACGCGCAGGTGATTCTTCTCCAAGCCGGTCACGGTCGGATGGAAATCGGTGTATGCCAACTGCTTGCCCTCGGCGGCATCGGGGTTCATGTTGCCTTCAACGGTGACGGTCCCCTCCTGGGGGCCCGCGGTGAAGGCGACACGGTTGTCGCCCTCGGTGATGATGGGCAGGGGCACCTGGCTGTGCTGGATGTCGTGCGCGAACTTCAGGGCGTCCAGCCCGGTTCCCTTGCCGGCCATCTCGAACTTGACGCGGTAATCGTACCGGCGATAGACGTATGGCTTAAGGTCGATCTTCTGCTCGTCGGCCTTATCGACCTTGGCCAGTTGCCGCCAGTCGAGGCCGCTATTGTCGCTGAAACTGACCGTTATGCCGCCGCCGGGGGCGATGACGGGCTTAAAGGTAAGTTCCCCGCCCAGATAGACGTAACTTGAGGGCATACGGATGATGAGGACGCCCGGCTTGGCGGCATCGGCCGCGCGGACGGTTCCGGAGTCGAGGTTCTCGGCCGCGAGGGCGCCCCCGCGGAACCTGCCGCCGGCCATCGGAACGTCGTATTCCAGCGTGCCGTTGCCGATGCGGCCGGGGGCCAGGTCGCCCATTTTCTGCTGGAGGCCCAGGCTCCGCCGGTCCTTCAGGACGTCCAGTTTGGCGTTTCCGAGGTCCATGTTGATATGCAGACCCTTATGGAACCAGTTTCGCGTCAGCCTCTCGCCCTCACGCAGTTGGACGTTGACCCGGTAGCCCAGGACCGCGCCGTAGTCATAGACGTTGCTGACGATTTTGCCGTCGGGACCGGCGATCTTCACCTGGTCCGGCTTATAGTCGTATTCCGACATGTTCGACCACCAGCCGTGCCAACCGGCCGCGTTGATGCCGTTGGCGTCGTAATATTGGCAACTGGCGAGGATCTCGGGGCCCTTCTTCCAGCCCTCGTTCTTGCTGAAGTCCTTGAGCATCTTGTCGTTGCCGCGGTAGCCGGGGTTCTCCTTGTACCAGGCGAGGATGTTCTCGCGGACCTCATCGACGCTCGGTATCTGTCCGTCCTTCTTCAGGAAGTAGTTCATCAGCGATGCATCCACCAGGTGCCATGCGTTCGCGTACCAGACCTCCGGAACGCTGTGCAGGCGGATGCTCCGGCCGCGCGCCGTGAAGCCCAGGTACCGCGCCATCCCCTCAACGTCGGCCGAGGCGCAGCAGCACATGCCGTAGCCGTACACGTTGATGGTCTTAAGCGGATCGTGCACGTTCTTCCCGCCCTGGAGGAACTCGTTGGGCGGGTTGGTCTGGTGCCGGTACTTGACGAACGTCCGCCAGATGGCGATGACCTTCTCCTGGTCGCTCATGCCGTCTTTGATGTACGACTGCTTCCATGCCTCGGGGCTCGAGACGTCCTCGACCTTGTCCGACAGGACCTTGACGTTCGAGACGATGCCGGCGCCGGCGGCATCCTGCGCCCAAGCCGGATGTGCAATCGCGAGCGCAAGCCCGGCGGCAAGCGCCGCCGCAATCGCCCCGAAGGCAACCCCATGCTTCGCCATGTTTCTGCCCCTCCAAGGGAGATGGGACATCGCGGCCGATTCTACAGAACGCCGGCCGCTTGTCCACAAACAGATTCGCCCGCAGATGACTATTGCACCCGTAAACCGCTATAATCGTTTCCTGAACCCTCGAAGGAGAGCCCATGATTCGCCGCTGTTTCTCGCGCCTTGCGGCGATGGCGCTGGTCGTGCTCGTTGCGGCGGGCGCGGGCCGGGGCGCTGCGCCGAATCCCTTCGACAGCCCGGGCTACGAGTGGGCCCGGCCGTGGAAGGACAACTCCATCCAGCCCCCGCCGGACGTTCAGCCCGCCAAACTGCCGCAGGTCGCGCCGCAGCCAGGCGACGGCGAAACCGAACGCATCTACCGTGCCGCCATCGCCTGGTTCGACTGGGCCATCGAGCACATCGACCAACTGGTCCCGGCGGCTGAGAAGGCCGCGCCCGGCCTCATCGACGGCGGCCGCATGTTCGCCGCGGGCAACGCCGGATGGGTACAGGAGTTCTATGGCCGCGCGGGCGGCTTCTCTTTCCTGAGCGATGCCTTCCAGGAACACACCACCACGGTCGCCCCGAAAGACCTGATCATGATCGGCATGACCACTCCGCGCGACGAGTGCGGCTTGCGGCTGGACTTCTCGACCCTGACGACCGGCGGCGGATGGAATTACCCGTGCACGGTGGTCCACTTCGCCGGCCACCAGTGGCCGCTCATCGACCGCACCCTGCCGCTGGTGCGCAGGCAGAACTGGCGCGGACGGCTTTTCCTCATCGACACCGGGGCGCCGACCGGTTCAAGTTGGTCCGACGTGTCGCTCCAGCAGATGGCCGCCACCGCCATGGGGTGGGCGTTCTGCGGAGAGTTGTTCGCCGCCGCCACGCGCAAGGGCAAGACCCTGGCCACCTACGCGAGCGATTGCGAACCCAACGGCCGCGACTGGGACAAGACCGTCGAGGGCCTGAACCTTCACCCGAAGGCCGCTGTGCCGCCCATCCCCGCCGGGCAGATCGCCAGGCAGTATCTGCGGATCTGCCAGCGGCAGGTGGCCGAATTCCTGGACGCCGGCGAGGCACGCCGGGTCCGGCAGGCCGGCCAACGTCTTGCCGCGACCCTGAGCGACGGCAAGGCATGCTTCATCGTAGTCTGCGGGCATCTGCATGTCCGCGGCGCCGTCATCCCCAGGGAGTTCACCAACATGGTGATGTACGGCCGCACCTGGGAGTGGCGGCCGCAGGTCATCCGGCCGGGCGACATGCTCCTGTGGCTGGGGTACCTGGACTACCCGGCCGCGGAGGTCGAAAAGGTGCTGGCCTCGGGCGGCAAGGCCGTTACTCTGACCGCGTCTGACGGCCCGACCGATGATTCACGTATCAACATCAATGGTCACTGGGACAAGTGGGACTCGGCGGTCAACGTGGCGGGGCTTCCGGTCCGCATCCTGCCCACCTCCGGCGTGGTGCAGACGCCGCAGTGGTACGCCCTCATGGCCGAGGCGCTGAAGGACTTTCGCCCCGCTCCTTGCGTTCCCGCGGCGATTCCTTAAAATATCGGCCCCATACGGCCACTTCAGGGAGGCACAGCCATGTCCAACGTCGAGATTCTGCTTCAGGCGCCGGACGCCGAGGCACTGGCCCAGGAGTTCGTGAAAGAGGTGGGGGCCGACTCCGGCGCCAGCGTCCAGCGACGCCGCCGCGCGGCGTCTTTCCCTTCACTATCTATCGCCGGGGAATTCGAGATGTCGCGCGCGGGGGGCCGAGACGTACCAGTTTCAAGTTCCTCCTGGCTGACGTGCCGGGGAGCAGGCTTGTCGGCGGTTGATGGCGCGGTAGAATGGCAGACAAGGGACCCGCGCCCAGGAGCCCGACATGAGATGCAATCTGATTCTATTGGGATTCCCTCCGGGCTTGGCGCTCTGCCTTGCTTTGACCCTGCCAGAGTCCTTGGGGGGCTGTGCGAACCATGTGCCGGCGCAGCCACCGGCGGCGCCTCCGCTCGCTGCGAAGACCATCGATGCGCCGCCCCTCGTCACGGGGGAATCATTCTATCTGGAGGAGACCCGGAAGTTCCTGGCGAATGGAGGCTCCGCCAATTCGCCTCCGCCGCAAGAAGCATCTCAGGTCACCCGGCTTCACGAGGCGGCCACGTATGGGTGGTTCCGCGTGGCGGAACTCCTGCTCCAGCACGGGGCCGAGATCAACGCACTCAACAAGGACCACCGGACCCCGCTGGTAAGGGCGATTGATTTTCGGCATGCCGAGTTGGCCCAACTTCTGATCGAACGCGGCGCCGACATCCACCTGGCGGACGTGCACGGGAACACGCCACTTATGTATGCCGTGCGCGGAGGTCTTACCCCGATCGTCAAGACGCTCCTGGATCGCGGCGTCGACCCCAACAGTGGCTCCGAGGTCTTTGGTGGCCCGATAGACAGCGCCGCATGGGAAGGCAGCCCGGCCGTGATCGAACTGCTGGTTGCGCACGGAGCCCGCGTCAACGATAAGAGCGAGACCTACAGCCATGCGCTGCACATGGCACTGCTCAACGGGCGCCTGGATGCGGCGAAAACCCTGGTCCGGCACGGCGCCAAGTTGAACGTGTTCTGCGCCGCAGGCATTGGAGACATAGCCTTCCTGCGCACCTGTCTTGAAGGGGACAAGGAATCGGCCCGGAAAATGGCGACAGCCGAGTCACAGTACGGCCTGAGCACCACGCTGACGCCCTTGGACTATGCGGCAATCAATAACCAGGTCCGGGCCGCCGAGATGCTGCTCGACGCGGGGGCCGATCCGAACCGAACCTCGGGGTGGCAGCATTCAGCCCTGTATGTTGCGGTCGAGAAGGATTACAGGGACCTGGCAATCCTGCTGCTCCAGCGGGGCGCCAAGGTTGATGTTACGTCTGGGGCGGGAGGCGTCGAACTGCCACTTCACGTGGCGGCTGCCGCAAACCGCTCGGAGATGATCGAACTGCTCCTGGCGCACGGGGCCAAGGTCGACTGCCGGGACTCCAGCGGCTGGACGCCGCTCTTCAAGGCGGCGCAGAACGGTTGCCTGGCGGCGGTCAAGGTCCTCGTGGCTCACGGCGCGGACGTACGCGCCCGGGCGTCATATGGATTCGCGGTCCTTCACGAGGTGGGCCGCGGGTCCGACGTCCAGGGAAATGATGCCTACGACGTGGCTCGCTTCCTGCTGGAGAAGGGTGCGGACGTTAACGCCAGAACCACCGACGGATGGACGCCGCTGGATAACGCCGTGGACGACCGGATCAACGAGTTGCTGCGGCAACACGGAGGCAAGAGAGGCAGGGACCGGCCCCCCACACCCACGAAGGCCGGCCCAGCCGCAAAGGTGAATGCCGGGAAAAGCGGCTGATGAGAACCAGCCCGATTGCCCGGGCTCCGGCTGCTCCGAGAGACTGAAGATCCAAGCACACCCCCCGGCCGCCAAGCATGCTCCCGCCGCTGGCGAAGGTTGTGGCGATAGGCGGCACGCTGGCGGGCGCCGCCGCTTTTCTCATCTACAATCGTAGTTGGGAACTGCCGCTGCGCCTGGCCTACGACATACCGGCGGCGCTGGCGTCTTACAGTCTTCCGGCGCTGCTGCTGGCCGAGGCCGTGGCGCGGGCCCGCGGGCCGGCATGGTGGGGCCGCCTGGGCGCGGTGGCGGCGATGACGATCATCACCGTGGGCCGCGAATTGGCGGGTTGGCCCGTCTCCGGGGTCGCCGCGGCGACCGTCGTTGCCGTGGCGATCATCCAGACGGTTGACGTGCGCCTGCCGCGGGTCTTGCGCGTTCTGTATTGGGCGGTGGCCGTAGCGGTTGTGGCGCTGCGTATCGCCGCCCTGGATGATGGGATTCGCCTTCCGCTGATGTTTGGCGTTCTGGCCGGGCTGATCATCGGGGCATGGGGCGCGGCAGGCGTGATCCGGCATTGTCGGCGGTAGCGGGCGACTGCTTGGCGCGCAGACACCGACGGCTCAGGCCGCGTCGTGGACTTCCACACCCTGCGGCACTCTTTTCTCACGCGGCTGGCCCGGTCCGGCGTCGTGCCG
This sequence comes from uncultured Anaerolineales bacterium, assembly GCA_964353455.1. Classification (GTDB taxonomy): domain Bacteria; phylum Planctomycetota; class Phycisphaerae; order FEN-1346; family FEN-1346; genus CAYGWP01. Next base: position 1,924 of record CAYGWP010000275.1, on the reverse strand, counting down.
GCCGTGGCCAAGAGCCTCGCGCGGCACTCTGGCCTGGTCCTGACGATGGACCACCACACGCACACGCTCATCGGCGACGAACGTGCGGCCCTGGACCGGCTGCCCATCATCGACGCCCCAAGGGCCAACGTCGCGGCCCCCTGGCACGGCCCGCCCAAGGTGGGACGGCTGGCAGCCACCGGAACGTAGGACGCCGCCCCTTTCCTCTCTCGCTTCGCCTCATACTCGCCCTGACGCAGTAGTTACCGACGCTGAACACTCTGTCCACCAGTAGAGTCGCCCCCGACCCCAGCCGACGCCTCCTTGCCCTCGACAAACCGCCCCTTGTGATGGGGTAGAGTCGAGGTCTGGCGCGGTGGGGTAGGCCGGGCATAGCCGTTGGCCGCCCCTTTCGGTTGGCGGTGCCTCACTGGCCCGACCGTGCTCCGTTTCCAGCCCCCGCTCATCGACCCGGACGGGCGGATTTCCCGCATCCGGCTCTCGGAGAAGGACTCACGCCATCGCACACGGGAAGTTGCGCGGCCGCCCCTGGAGGCGGACCAACCCCAGCACCTCGTGCAGGTATGCGTCCGGGTAACTCCCCCGGCCGTATCCCTGGTGCGGGTACTTCGCGCGCAACCACTGACGCAGCCGTCGCCCGCCCTTCGTCCTGGCGGGCTGACCGACCCCAGAGAGAAGTAGTTCGCCCAGCCCACGAGCAGGCGGTTGAGTTCGCCTACCTTCTCCGGGACCGTCGGCCGCGAACTTTCTCGCCCGGTCAGGGACCGCAGGGCCGCCACCAGGCGCGCCAGCCGTTTCTTCGACGGCCGCGTCTCGATGTACGCCCGTCCCGTCTTGGGCGACCAGTTTCGGCCGAAGGTGTACCCCAGGAAGTCGAACGGTTCGTCCGGCGCGTGCCGCAGCCGCGTCTTGGCCTCGTTCACCGTCAGTTTCAGCCGCGCCATCATCTTCCGCATCGCGGCCAGCGCCTCAGCGCCCGTCCCGCGGCAGCAGATGACGAAGTCGTCGGCATAGTTGACGATGCGCGCTGCCAGACGCGCCTCGTGCCCCAGCGCCCGCCAGCCCGCCACGAAGCGTAGGATATAGATGTTTGCCAGCAACGGGGAGACCGGCGCGCCTTGCGGCGTCCCTCGCCCCGCGTCCTTCGCCTGGGTCGTTCGCTCGCGCCGCCCGCGGTCGTCCTCTTCTTCCACCGGCATCACCAGCCACATCTTCACAAGGTGCAACATCGCACCATCGACGACGCGACGGGCCACCGATTTCATGAGTTCCGCGTGCGGTATCGAGTCGAAGTACCCGCTCAGGTCCGCGTCCACCACCTCGGTGTATCCGCTCATCAGAAGCCGGTGGACGTGCTGCACCGCATCCAACGCCCCCCGGCCAGTCCGGTAGGCGTACTGCTCGGCGGCAAGGTCCGCCTCAAAGATCGGCGAAAGCACCAGCACCGCCGCCATCTTTCTCCACCCGGTCCCGAATCGTCGGGATGCCGAGCGGTCGCTTCGTACCGTCCGGCTTGGGTATCCATACCCGCCGCACGGCCTCCGGACGATACGTCTTCTTCCTGAGTTCCTCCGTCAGTTCCCCCAGCCACCGTTCCACTCCGTACGCCTCGATGGCCTCGAACGTCTGGCCGTCCACCCCGGCCGCCCCACGATTCGCGCGGCAGCACTCGTAGGCATGGGCCAGCACGTCACGCCGGTGCACCTTGTCGTACAGCATGTAGAACCGGTAGTCGGGTTCTCCCTTCGCTTTGGCGTGGAGCGCCGCTTGCAGCCTCTGAACGCTTTCAGGAGTTGCCAGGCTCATCGCCAATCTCCCGCCCTTCGCCGCTTCCTGCGCTCGCCTTCAACCAAGGCCCCTTCCCTCCACCCCCGTTATGGGGCTTCGTCGGTACTACGGGCCTCTCCGTCGCCCGACGCGGCCC
>CAYGWP010000274.1:0-10625 GCA_964353455.1 uncultured Anaerolineales bacterium | reverse complement strand
CGCCTGGTGTTCATGCTGCTGGCGCGGATCGACGATCCGGGTCCGCACGTGCGGGCCTTGGCCGAGATAGCCCGCCTTGTCCAGACCCCCGGCTTCTACCGCAAACTCACCGAGGCCAGGTCCGCCAACGACATTCTCGATATCCTCGACGCCGAGGAGTAACCGCCTGGGAGGGCCTTTTCGATGCGTGACGTGATCCAAGGCATGGTCCAGGCCGAGACCGAGGCGAAACGTATCGTCGCGGCGGCCAAGGCCGAGGCCGATCGCCTCGTGGCCGAGGCGCACAAGCAGGCCCAGGGCATCGCCCAGGAGGTCCTGGCAAGCACCCGCGATGAGGCCGCCAGGATTGTCGAGGCGGCGAGCCGCGAGGCGGAGCGCGAGAAGAAGGATCGCCTGGCCAAGGCGACGGCGGAGGTCGAGAAAGAGGTCCGCATGGACGAGTCGCTCCGCCGCGACGCCGTCGAAGCCGTGGTCAAGGCCGTGTGCGGAAAACCGTAGCCGATTGAAGGGCGATTACCGCCTATGACGGCTCGAATACTGACGGGCCTGGATTTCGTGAGCGCGCGGCTGCACGCGCGCCGCAGCCGTCTCGCCGAGGGCGAGCGGCTGGACACCCTTTGCCGCATCCGCGCCATCCCGGAACTGGCCCGCGCCGTTCTCAGCGACACTGCAATCCAGACGGCCGCTCTCCTCCAGCGAAGAATGACTGCCGAACAGGTCCGCGAACTCGTCGAACTCCGCCACAACCTGGAAGGCGCCACCGAGAATTACCTCGACTGGCTGTGCGTCCGGTTCCAGGTGGAGAACCTGAAGGTCCTGGCGCGCGGGTTCGTCAATCGGACGCCGATCAAGGATTTGCGGCCGCACCTCGTGCCGTTGCCCGCGGAGTACTCGCTGGACGAGGCCGCGCTTGCGGCGGCCGACTCGGTCGAGGTCTTCGCACAGGGGATTCCCCACAAGCCTCTCGCCGAGGCGGTTCGCGGCATCGCCGGCATCTATGAGAGCCTGCCGCGCCCATTCTTCATCGAGGCCGCGCTGGACATGGGCTACTTCCTCGAAGCGCTCGAGCGGGCGGCACGCCTCTCGGGAGAGGACCGCGAGACCGTCCTGCGCCTCCTGCTCCAGGAGGCGGATGCCTTCCACGTGATGCTGGTGGTGCGCGGCAAGTTCCAGTATGGGCTGAAGCCGGAAACTCTCATCAGGTTCCACATTTGCGGGACGGGCATAGGGCGCGATCGGCTGGCCGACATGCTGTCCGCGCCGGACATCGCCTCCGTTGCTGCGCGGTGGAGGGGCTTGGGCGAGCAGAGCGGCGGCGGAGACATCACCGACCCCGCGATTCTCGAGACGCTGGCCTTGAACCGGTACCTGTGGCTGGCCGACTCGATGTTTCGTCGCAGCCCAATCGGCTTTGGGGCGGTGGTCGGCTACTTGGGCGTCCGCCGGGTGGAACTGGCGAACCTGATAACGATTTCGGAGGGTATCCGCATGGCGGCGCCCCCCGAGGCCATCCGGCTGCGGCTGGTTCCGCGGACGGACCTTTCGGGCATGCCCGCCGTAGGCTCGCCGCGGCGAGAGCCTGGGCGAAGGGGGGAGGTCTCGCGTGTTTAGTCCCGTCGCCATGATGCGCTTGGGCGCCGTCGTCCTGGAACGGGACGAGCGGCAGGTGCTGCGCACGCTGGGCCGGCTCGGGGTGGTCCACCTCTTGAAAGCGGCGGCGGGGCCTGACACTGCGCCGCTTCCGCCGCCCGACCGCAGCGAAGAACTTGCCCGGTGCGATGCCCTTCTGGCCCGCGTCCAGGGCCTCCGCCAGCGGCTGGCGGAGGCAAGTGTGGCACGCCCGCCCTCGGGCGTGAGTGCACAGCCGGGGGCGGCTGTGCCACAAGACTTCGACCCCCCTTTTCTCCCGCCGCCCGTGATAACGCTCGATGAGGTCGAGGCGTCGGTGGCGCCGCTGGAGGCGCGGGCCCAGGAACTCCTCGCGCGTGAACTTGACCTGCGGCAGAAGTTGGGCCAGGTCAGAGGCATGCTGGAGCAGGTTGAGCCGTTCCAGGATACCGGGGTTCCGCTGGCGGGCCTCAGCGAGTCGCCGTTCCTGCATTTCGCTTTCGGGAGTCTGCCAGCGGGAACTCTCGAGGACCTTCGGCGGAAGGTCCCTGCAAACGCGGTCCTTCTGCCTCTTGCCGCGCGCGGCGACCAGCAGCCGCTGGTCGTCATCACCAGCCGCAAGGCGCGGTATGCACTGGATGCCCAGTTGAAGGATGCGGGATTCCGCCAGGGGTCGGTTCCCGGGCGCGGCGATGCGACGGCTACGCTCGGTACGCTGTTTGCCGACAGCCGCCGCGACGCTGAGGGCCTGGAGGTCGAGTGGAAGCAGGCGGCCGACGCGGTGGCGGCGATGGTGAGCGAGTCGTCGGGCCTCATCGCGGACCTGGAGGGGGTTCTCGTCGTCGAGCGCCACGTCACGGATGCCGAGCAGAACTTCCCGCGGACCGAGCGGACGGTGCTTATCACGGGCTGGGCCCCCGAGGCGGACGTTCGGACAATCGAGCCGCGCCTGGCCGAGGTCACGCGGGGGCGGTTCCTCCTGCGGCGCGCGCGGCCCGATGATGTTCCGGAGAGCGAGATTCCGGTGCTCCTCAGGCACGGGCGGCTTCTGCGGCCGTTCCTGATGCTGGTGGAGAATTACGGACTTCCGACCTACCGCGAGATCGAGCCCACGGTCCTCATGGCCGTCTCGTGGGTCATTATGTTCGGCATGATGTTCGGCGATGCCGGCAACGGCGCCGTCGTGGCGGCAGGGGGGCTGTGGCTGCTCCTCAGGGGCAAGACGATGACGATGCGCGACTCCGGGCTGCTGCTGCTCATGGCCGGCCTCTCGAGCGTCGCCTTCGGCATCTACTATGGCAGTTACTTCGGCGTCACGGAGATCGGCGGGCACGAACTGGGGCACGACCCCCTGAAGGGGAACCCGATGAACTTGATGATCGCCGCCGTCGCGCTCGGCATCGTCATGATAAGCGTCGGGCTGGTGCTGAACATCATCAACCGGTTCCGCCGCGGCGATCTTGTCGGCGGGCTGCTCGGCAAGTTCGGCGTCGCCGGGGCCGTGTTCTACTGGGGCGTGCTGGCGCTGCTGCTGAAGTTCTCGGTCTTCCGGGAGGCGGGGCTGGTGATCCCCATGCTCATCCTGGTAATCGCCGTGCCGCTCCTGGCGATTGCTGTAAAGGAGCCGCTGCAATTCATGCTCGCTAGGCGGCGCGCGGAACACGGAGGCCACGGGGGCCACGGCGGCAGCCTGTCGGAGGCGTGCATCGAGTCGGCCGTCGAGGCGTTCGACACGGTCCTTGCGTTCCTGGCGAACACGATCAGTTTCGTCCGTCTGGCGGCGTACGCGATGGCGCACGCGGCGGTGCTGCTGGCATCGTTCGCCATTGCCGAGCAGATACAGAAGGGCGCGGGGCCTGTCATCGGCGGCGCCCTGGGCCTTCTGGTCATAATCGGCGGCAACGTGATAGCGATCCTCCTGGAAGGCATCGTCGCCTCCGTCCAGGCGCTGCGTCTTGAGTACTACGAGTTCTTCGGCAAGTTCTTTTCGGGGAGCGGCCAGGCGTTCAAGCCGTTCCGGCTGTCCGTCTTTTGATCATGGAGCATGACCTCAAGGTAGAAGGAGACTATGCAATGAATTGGCGTTACGCAGTGATGGCGCTGGCCTTCGTGGGCCTCGTGCTGGCGGGACAGGTGGTGATGGCGTCGAGTGCACCAGCCGAGGGCGCGGCGGTTGCTCCGGCAGAGGGCGCGGCGGTTGCGCCGGCGGAGGAAGGCGCATCGGTCCGGCTTATGACGAAGGCCTTTGCGGCCGCGCTCGTCGCGGGCATCAGCATTACCGCCGCGGCCTACGCGGTCGCGCGGGTCGGGTCGGCCGCCATCGGGGCCGTCGCCGAGAAGCCCGAACTGGTGGGCCGCACGATCCTGTTCGTCGCGCTGGCCGAGGGGCTTGCGGTGCTCGGTTTTGCCATCGCCATCCTGATCATGTACACGATGTAAGGCAAGGCACGTGAAGTTCTACTGCATCGCGGATGAGGATACCGTGCGAGGATTCCGCCTGGCGGGTGTCGAGGGCCGGGTGGCGGACACGCCGGACGGCGCGCGCGCAGCCGTCGAAGAGGCGGCGGCGCGGCTGGACGTCGGCATCCTCATCCTGACGGACCGGGTTGCTGCTGGGATCCGGCCCCTGGTTGATGAGATGCGTTCAGGGCGGAAAGAGCCGCTCGTTGTGGAAATCCCCGGACCGCAAGGGCCGATGCCCGGGCGCAAGACGCTCCGCCAGTTCGTCCAGGAGGCGATCGGCATCCGCATCGGACAAGAGGAGGAGCGCCTCCAGTGACGGCGGCCAATGCCAATCCGCAAGAGGTCCTGCGAGAGGAGATTCTCGCGGACGCCAAACGGCAAGGGGAACGCACCCTCCTCCGCGCCCAGCAGGAGGCCGAGGCCATTCTGGCCGAGGCCAAGGCTGAAGCCGAGAAGGACCAGCGAGCGCGGCTGGATGCGGCCCGCGCCGAGGCCCAACGGCGCCGGGACCTCATCCTCGGGGCCGTTCCGGTCGAGGTCGGCCGCATGCGGTCGGCGCGCATCGAGGCCGCGCTGGAATCGGTTCGCGAAGAGACGGCCCGCCGCCTGGCCGCGCGCGAAGGCCTGGACTATCGCGGGGCGCTTGTTTCGCTGGCCGCCGACGCGATCGCCTCGATGGACGGCAGCAAGTTCGTAATCGCACTCTCCGCGGCGGACCGCCAGACGCTTGGCGACGGGTGGCTCGAGGATGTTCGCCGTCGCGCCGGCCGCGATGTCGAACTTGCCGTCGCGCCCGAGCCGGCCAATATCCAGGCCGGGCTCCGTGTCTCTGATGGGGACGGCCGCCGGACTTGCGACCAGAGTTTTGCCGCGCGCCTGGCCAGGCTCTGGCCGCAGGTGCGCCCCGCCATCGCCGTGGCCGCAGCGCTCATCCCCGGGGGCGGCCCGTCAAAGGAGTCGTAAATGACCGTCCTGACTGATACCGGAAAGCCCGTCGTGACGCGCGTCAGCGGCCCCATTGCGACCGCTACCGGCATGCACGGGGCACAGATGTACGAGGTCGTCGAGGTCGGCGAACTGGGGCTGGTGGGCGAGGTCGTCCGCCTCATCGGCGACCGTGCCACCATTGCCGTCTATGAAGACACGACCATGCTGAAGCCCGGGTCGCCGATCAAGCGTACGGGTGCCCCGCTCTCGGTGTGGCTCGGTCCGGGGCTGGTTGGGAACATTTACGACGGCATTCAGCGGCCGCTGCCGGGCATCCAGGCCCGCAGCGGCGCGTGGATCCGCCGCGGCGAGAAGGTTGACCCGCTCGACACGGCCAAGCGATGGACGTTCGAGCAGAAGGTCAAGGCCGGAGACGCCGTCCAGCGCGGCCGGACGATCGGCGAGGTCCCCGAGTCGCCGCTCGTGCGGCACCTATGTCTTGTGCCGCCGGGCATGTCGGGTACGGTGAAGTCGATTGTCGGCAAGGGCGATTACACGATCCGCGACACGGTTGCGATAATCGAGACGGCCGACGGGCCGAAGGAACTGGCGATGCTCCAGCGGTGGCCGGTCCGCCAGCCGCGACCCATCCGCGAGCGACTCCGCATCCTCCAGCCGCTCGTCACCGGTCAGCGGATCATCGACACGTTCTTCCCGATCGGCAAGGGCGGGACGGCGGCGATTCCCGGCGGCTTCGGCACCGGCAAGACTATCACGCAGCACCAGTTGGCGAAATGGTCCGACGCCGACATCATTGTCTATATCGGCTGCGGCGAGCGCGGCAACGAGATGACCGAGGTGCTGCGGGAGTTCCCGGAACTGAAGGACCCGCGGTCGGGCCGGCCGCTCATGGAGCGGACGATCCTGATCGCCAACACGTCGAACATGCCGGTGGCGGCCCGCGAGGTCTCGATCTACACGGGCATCACGCTGGCCGAATATTACCGCGACCAGGGCCGCGACGTGGCGGTGTTCGCCGACTCGACGAGCCGCTGGGCCGAGGCGCTGCGTGAACTGGCAGCGCGACTGGAGGAGATGCCGGCCGAGGAAGGGTTCCCGGCGACGCTGCCGACGCGCCTGGCCCAGTTCTACGAGCGGGCCGGCGCGGTCCGCACGCTGGCCGACCAGAGGGCCTCGGTCAGCATCGTCGGCGCCGTCAGCCCTCCCGGCGGCGACTTCTCTGAGCCGGTCACCCAGCACACGCGGCGGTTCGTCCGGTGCTTCTGGGCGCTCGATACTGAACTGGCCTACGCGCGGCACTACCCGGCGATCCACTGGCTCCGCTCGTACTCCGAGTACACCGAGGACGTGGCCGCGTGGTGGCAGATTCAGGCCCCCGACTGGAACGATATGCGGACCGAGGCCATGACGATCCTCCAGCGCGAGGACCGGCTCCAGCAGATCGTCAAACTGGTCGGGCCGGACGTGCTGCCCGACACTCAGCGGCTGATCCTCTTCATTGCCGAGATCTTCAAGGACGGTTTCCTGACGCAGAGCGCCTACGACGAGAAGGACAGTTACTGCACCCCCGAGCGGCAGGTGGCGCTGCTGCGGCTGATCCTGACGCTTTACCGCCGCGGCCGCGACCTTGTGCATGCGGGGGTGCCGCTGGCTCTGCTGCGGCAACTGCCCAGCGTGACCGAGATCGTGCGGGCCAAGGTTGCTTTCGGCAACAACGAAATGGACGGCCTCAGGGAACTGGAGGCGCGAGTCGGCCGCGAACTTGACGCGCTGGCCAGAGAGCACCGCAAGCAGGGGTCCTAACGTGGCGGACTTCAAACTCGACATTCAGGATCGTGGGCTTCAGTACGTGGGATCGGCCCGCATTGAGGGCCCGCTGGTCGTTGTGGAGCGCGTGCGCGAGGTCGGCTACGACGAGGTCGTCGAGATCACCGACGCTTCCGGGCGCACGCGCCTGGGGCGGGTCCTCGACGTTTCGGACGCGCACGCCGTCATCCAGGTCCTCGAAGGGACGACGGGCCTGTCGAACCAGACGACGCGGGTCCGCTTTCTCGGCGAGAGTTTCCGCCTGCCGGTTGCGCGGCAGATGCTGGGACGGATTTTCGACGGCCTGGGTCGCCCGATGGACGGCGGGCCGCCTCCACTTTCGGGCGACCGCCGCGACATTAACGGCCTCCCGATCAACCCGAACGCGCGGCGGTATCCGCGCGAGTTCATACAGACGGGCATCTCGGCCATTGACGGCCTGAACTCGCTGGTCCGCGGCCAGAAACTGCCGATCTTCTCCGGCAACGGGCTGCCACACGACCGCGTGGCCGCCCAGGTGGTCCGGCAGGCGCGGCTGCTGGAGGAGAAGGTCGAGTTCTCGATCGTGTTCGGCGCGATGGGCGTAAAGCACGACGTTGCACAGTTCTTCATCCGCAACTTCGAGGAATCGGGCGTGCTGTCGCGCGTCTCGATGTTCCTCTCGCTGGCCGACGCGCCAAGCGTCGAGCGGCTCCTTACGCCGCGCGCCGCATCCACACTGGCCGAGTATCTGGCGTTCGACTGCGGCCAGCACGTGCTGCTGGTCCTGACGGATATGACGAACTACTGCGAGAGCCTGCGCGAGGTCGGCACCGCCCGCGGCGAAATCCCCGGCCGCAAGGGGTACCCCGGATACCTGTACTCCGACCTGGCGAGCATCTACGAGCGCGCGGGCCGCATCGAGGGTTCCGGCGGCTCCATCACGCAGATGGCAATCCTGACGATGCCCTCCGACGACATCAGCCACCCCGTGCCCGACCTGACTGGCTACATCACGGAAGGGCAGGTGGTGCTGGACCGCGACCTGCACGGGCGCGGCATCTATCCGCCGCTGGCGGCCCTGTCGAGCCTCTCGCGCCTGATGAAGGACGGTGTGGGCAAAGGCTACACCCGCGAGGACCATCCGAAACTGGCGAGCCAGTTGTTTGCCTGCTACGCCCGCGTGCGGCAGACGAGGGGCCTGGCGGACGTCATCGGCGAAGAGGAACTCGGTGTCCTCGACAAGCAGTACATGAAATTCGGCGATGCGTTCGAGCACAAGTTCCTGGGGCAGGGGGAGTACGAGAACCGCCCCGTGGAACAGACGCTCGAACTCGGCTGGGACATGCTCTCGATGCTGCCGCACGAGGAACTGCACCGGGTTACCGACGAACTCATCAAGAAGCATTACCGCGAAGGCCGGATGGAGGGGGCCCAGGTCCCCGCGCCGGCCGACGCCAAGGCGAAGACCGCATCCTGACGCGGACCGTGAAGGTACGGCGATGGCCAAACTGAAAGTGGCGCCGACGAAGTCGAGCCTCCTCGGGTTGAAGCGCAGCCTTGCGTTCGCCCGCGAAGGCTACGACCTCCTTGAGCAGAAGCGCCAGATCCTGATCTTCGAATTGATGAGCCGCCTGGGCCGCGCACGCGACGCCGAGCGCCGTCTCGGCGCGTCCATGGCCGAGGCCTTCGCATTCCTCCGGGCGACGGTTCTCGACATCGGCTCTGATGCGGCCGACCGGGCCGCGCTGGCAGTCCGCATGGACCACAAGGTCGAGATCTCGGACCAGGGCCTCATGGGCATCCGCATCCCGACGGTGGCGGTCCACCCCGCGCCGGTCAGCCCGCAGTTCGGCGTCGGCGGCACGAGCGTCCGCGCCGACCAGACGATGCATCGGTTCACGGAGGTGCTGCGGCTGCTGGCCGAACTGGCCGAACTTGAAAACGCCGTGCTGCGCCTGGCGAGGGAACTCCGCAAGACCCAGCGACGCTGCAACGCCTTGTCGAAGATATTCATTCCGGATTATTCCGAGACGATCGGCTACATCGTCTCGAGCCTGGAGGAGCGCGAGCGCGAGTCATTCATCATTATGAAAATGATCAAGGACCGCATGGCCCGCGCGATCGAAGGGAGCGCAGGTCATGGCTAAGTCGCCCGTCAATCATATTCTGGTCCTGGTGGACGGCACCGAGCAGGCGTTCCACGCCGCCGGCCGCGCCATCGACCTGGCGTGCATGCTGGGCGCACACCTGACGGCCATGGCCGTGGTCGATACGGCGACGCTGCACCAACTTCTCAGCGTCAAGATCCTCGTGGACGCCGAAATGAGCGAGTTCGAAAAGGAACTCCAGGAAAGCGCCCGCCGCCATCTCCTTGCCGTTCGCAGCCGCGCGCTGGACGAGCACCTCGTCATCGAGGAAATCCTGGTTACCGGCAACGTTGAGGACATCGTTCCGAGGATCGTCCACGAGCGCCGGGTTGACCTGATCGCCATCGGTGGCTTTGAGTCGCACCGGGCCCAGCGCGACCTCGTGGCCCGCCAGCGCCAGCAGATCGTTGACCGCGCCACGTGCCCGGTGCTGGTAGTGAAGTAGCCGAGCCCGCTGCGGGAGCGGGGGAGAATTCCCCACATTCTACTCGTGTCTGAGCGCCTGAATCGGGTCCATCTGCGCCGCGCGGTACGCCGGATACACCCCCGACACGACACCCACCAGGACGCTCGTCCCCAGGGCCAGGACAACAGCGCTGGGCGTAACAATGGTCTGCGAGAGGCTCGACAGTGCCGCCTCGCCGCCGATGCCCAGCGTCGCAGCCGCACGCGTCAGGCCCCACGGGATGATCCGGGCCAACAGGTAGCCGACCGGCACGCCCACGAGGCCCCCCAGCGTCGAAAGGACCACCGTCTCGACGAGGAACTGCTGGATGATGTCCTTGCGTTTGGCGCCCATGGCGCGGCGGATGCCGATCTCGCGGGTCCGCTCCGTCACGCTCGCCAGCATGATGTTCATGATGCCGATGCCGCCCACCAGCAGGCTGATCGCCGCAATGGAAACGCCCAGCACCACGAAGAGCCACTTGGTCCGCTCGAGGGCGTCGAGCCGCTCCAGCGGCACCTGGACCGCCCAGTCCTTGCGGTTGGAGTCGTGGAACCGCTCCAGGAGGTGCGTGATGATCTTCGCGGCCGGCCGCACCTGCTGGGCAGCCGCCAACTTCACGGTGATCTGGTGCAGTTCGCAGATTTCGAGCGAGTGGCCGCCGGCGGTCCGCTCCGTGAGGACCTGGCCGAACCTGCGGCTGGCGGCAGTCAGCGGGATATAGACCACGCGGTCGAAATCCTCGCCGCCGCTGCCCGACGCCCGGCCGCGGGCCTTCAGGACCCCGACTATCCGGTACGCATATTCGCCCAGCCACAGGTTCTGTCCTACCGGCTCCATCTGCGGGAAGAGGGTCTGGGCCACGGTCGCACCCAGGACGCAAACGTTGTCGGTCTTCCTGAGGTCGGTGTGGGTCAGCCATCGCCCGGAGGCCGTCTGGATGCCGTAGGTGTTGTCGTACCACGGAACGGTGCCGAGGACTTCGACGCGTGCGCGCCGCGTGAGGTACCGGGCCATGGTGGGGATTCTGCGGGCGGGGACTATGATGTCGGCCCCGCGGATGCTCGACTGGAACCGCTCGGCGTCCTCGTACGTGAGGCCGTACACGAGGGCGCCGCCGGTGGCCGTGGCGCTGGCGGCCGACTGGCTCTCGGCGGGTTTGACGGCCTCGACGATGATGTTCGTCGCGCCCATCCGCAGCACTTCCTCCTGCATCTTCTGGCCGA
>CAYGWP010000273.1:0-26558 GCA_964353455.1 uncultured Anaerolineales bacterium | reverse complement strand
TCGCCGAGTACCTGGCCGCCGGCCGGCAACTGCCCGTCGCCCCCGACGTGATGACCGTCGTGGAGTTGCTTGCCCGGTTCTGGACCTGGGCCGAAGGGTACTACGCCCAGCCGGACGGCAAGCCCACCGGCGAGATCGCCGCCCTGCGGCAGGCCATGAAGCCCCTCAAGGAATTGTATGGCCACGCCCGGGCGGTGGACGTCGGCCCCCTGGCGCTCCGGGCCGTCCGGGATAAGATGGTCTCATACGGCTGGTGCCGCAGCAATGTCAATAAGACGATAAACCGCGTGCGGCTCATCTTCCGGTGGGCGACCGAACACCAGTTGATTCCGCCGGGCGTCCTCGAAGGACTGCGGGCCGTGGCATCGCTGAAGCGCGGCCGCAGCGACGCGCGCGAATCCGAACCCGTCAAGCCGGTCTCTGCGGACAGGATACACGCCATCGCGCCGCACGTCTCGCGCCAGGTGTGGGCCCTGGTTCAACTGCAACTCCTGACGGCGGCCCGCGCGGGCGAACTGGTGATCATGCGGCCGGCCGACCTGGACACCGGCGGCAAGGTCTGGTTGTATCGGCCGGCGGCGCACAAGACGGCCCACCGCGGCCACGTGCGGACGATCTACCTGGGGCCGAAGGCCCAGGGGATCGTGCGGCCGTTCCTGCTGCGGTCGCCCGAGGCTTTCATGTTCTCGCCGGCAGAGGCCGAGGCCGAACGGCGGGCCCGGGCGCACGAGCGGCGGCGGACCCCGGCCGGTTACGGCAACCGGCCCGGCACGAATCGCAAGGCCCGGCCGGCGGTGGCGCCGGGGTCCAGGTACACGAGCGACAGTTACAACCGTGCCGTGGCGCGAGGCTGTGACCTTGCCTTCCCGCCGCCCGCGCCGCTGGCAAAGGCGGCGGGAGAGACGGATCGCCAGCGGCGCGAGCGGTTGACGCCGGAACTCCAGGCGGATCTGCGGGCCTGGCAGAAGGCACACCGATGGCACACGCACCAACTGCGGCACACCGCCGGCACCTTCCTGCGGAAGGAATTCGGCCTGGAGACTGCCCGGATCATCCTCGGCCACCGCAGCGCCGCCGTCGCCGAGATATACGCCGAGGTCGATGAGAGGAAGGCCGTCGAGGCGATTGGGCGGGTAGGCTGAGCGCGGCCGTAAGAAAGAACATCGGCCGCCCGCTGGGGAAGCGGGGGCCTTCATTGGGATAGGCCGCCAGCACGGCGGCCGATTTGGGAAAGGACGGTGTAGCATGGAAACGCGCGTCAGGATCAAGTCGAACGTCTGCAGCCACTGGTGGGCCGCAACGGTGCCGGGCATGGGAGTGCTGACCATCCCCTATGTCCATGCGTTGCGAACGGTCGCTTGTCCGAAGTGCAACACGCTGGCGTCGGCCGGCGAACTCTTCTCGGGCATTCGCCGGGAAATCTTCGGTCGTAAAGCCGCCTGATAGACCGGGGCGCTCGTGCGCCCGCTATTGGAGCGGGGGGCTTCATTGGGACAGGCCGCCAACACGGCGGCCAAATCGGGAAAGGTGGTGCAGCATGCTGCAGATCGAAGAGCGTGAAGACGTGACGGTTGCCCAGGCCCTGAAAGATCGAGTCGACAGGTTCAGGAAACTGACGAACTGGGCATCGGCCCGGCTTAACCGGGCTGCGGTCCTCGCGGTGATGGCCGCCGAGGGGCCGGCGCCGGGCAGAGAGCCGGACATCTACCACACCGCGGAATTTCTCGGTCTCGCGGAGGACGTGGTCGAGAGAGCGGCCGTCGCTGTTGAGGAAGCGATGAAGGCCGACCCCGTGGTTAGCCTGGCATGCGCGGGCTGTCGTGCATGGGGCGAGGCAGAGACCGGCGACATGTGGGACCCGGACAACACGGGGCGCATGACTATCAAGGAACTTGGGGAACGCCTGAAGGCCGAGAGCGCCTCGACGCGGTAGCCGCGGGGAGGCTGGTCGCCCGCCAGGGAGTGGGGGGCCTTCATTGGGACAGGCCGCCAAGACGGCGGCCACATCGGGAAAGGTGGTGCAGCATGTTGGAGATCGAAGAGCGTGAGGACGTGACGGTGGCCGAGGCCCCGAAAGTGGGAATGAAGTATATGCGGAAATGTCTGGATGATGCGTCTGAGTGCCTCTCCAACGCGGAAAAGGTGCGTCTCCGAGTGTCGGCGGGTGCGCCGAGGGGCGGTGTGGCTGGTAGGGACACGTATGATGTGGCTCAATTCGTTGTGATGGCCAAGGGCATGACGGTGTTCTTGGCCTCCGCACTCCGAGGGAATGACGCGGCCGCCTTAATCGACAGGATTGAGAGATGGGGAAATTCCGTGGACGATGGCTAGCCGAAGGGGCGTGCTTCACAGCGCCTCGACGCGGTAGCGGCGGGGCGGTAGAATCTTGGCGTGGGGATAGGGATGCAACCCGAAGAGCGGTTCCCGACCGCCTGCCCCACGCAACCCTTTGTC
Organism: uncultured Anaerolineales bacterium; assembly: GCA_964353455.1. Lineage (GTDB taxonomy): Bacteria > Planctomycetota > Phycisphaerae > FEN-1346 > FEN-1346 > CAYGWP01. The sequence continues at coordinate 24,104 of CAYGWP010000273.1, read as the reverse complement.
GGGATCGGACAGCGGGAGCCGACCATGCCGAAGCGAAAACGCAAGACACAGCCAAAGAAAACCCCGGCCGCGCTCGGGCCCTGGTGGGAGGAGACGCCCCAGCCTGCCCTCTTCGCCCCGCCGCCCCCAGGCACGGGCACGGAATGCCCGTGCGACTTTGCAGGCCCCGACACAGTGAAGAAGAGATCGCGCCTAAGGCGTCTCGCTCGGGCCCTTTACTCCCGCACGCACTTGGATAGGCCGGGGCCACACCAGAAAGCCGCGATCGCGTTCCTGAAACGCTTCACGTACACACGCTATGAGCGGGAGATCTGGGCAGAGTACCGGCGCTGGACACGGCTCACCGACGAAGAGCGGGCGCTTGTCGAAGAGGACGCCAGGGCCGAGAAACTTGCCCCCGTGGAGTACCTCGACCGGGAAGCCCTAAATGAACTCCATATATACTGCCGCAAGCATGGCATCCCTCTTGAACCCGGCCCGGCGGACGCGGCGGTCCATCACGCTACAGCGGCGACGGGGAAGCCTGCCCGCGGGCAAGGAAGAGGTCGCCGCAGATATGTCCACCAAAGCATACGACCTCTAACGGAGAGACAGATTCAGGCCATGCACGTAGTGGCGGCCTGCCAGGAGAACTTCGCTAAAGCGGCGAAGGAACTCGGCATCTGCCCCAAGTCTCTCAAGGAGTGTTACATGGCGGCCTGCAAGAAACTCGGCCAGAAAGTAACGCGCCAGCCCAAGCCGAAGACTCTCCCTCTGCCGTCCGACCGCCGTGGCCAAGTTGCGGTGGCCGCCCCGCCGGAAGAATAGAAGGCAAACGCGCGGGGGGTAGTTAGCGGGGGTATTTCCGCTTTTTCCTCAAAGTCGTTTCTGAGCCGTAGAATCAACTCTTTTCTGCATGGCGCGGGGGGTATTCTGCGCGCACAATCCCCCCTTTTCCCAGTTAGGTCATGAGACGAGAATTGACGCCCGCCGAAGTCGGGGCCTACAAGAACCTGGCCCGAGCCTTAACAAAACTCCGCCGCGCACAGATACGCGCCCAGCGGCGCCAAGGGGCGCCGATGCAATGCCCTCCCCCCGCCGCCGCGGCCGCGCGCAAGACCGCGCGGCCGCCGCCTGCCGCCGGCCCGGTCGCCGGCTTCCGCACGGCCACTGTCACATATGCAGGTGGAGGCACCCATGATTGACCTGGCACACGATGAAATCCTGAGCCTTGCCGAGGCCGCACGATTTCTGCCGCGCGTAAACGGCAAGAGGCCGTGCACCAGCACGCTCTGGCGCTGGGCAGTCAAAGGAATTCGCGGCGGCATCCACCTAGAGTTTGGCCGCTTGGGCGGTAAGGTCATCACGAGCCCACGGGCCTTGAATGAATTCGTCGCGGCCCTGGCGAAGGCAGGCCCGCCGCCATCGGCGACGATTCCGCAGCGGCCGAGGCCCCCCAGCGGCGCGCGCCGTGCGGCGGCCGTGGACGCGGCGGAGAAGACACTCGCCAGCGCGGGGATATAGACATGCGTACATTCACCGGCGACCACTGGCGCGCGGCAACGGGGGACCGGCTATGATCGAGGTCCCCGCACCCTACTGGCGACTTCCCGAGGCGGTCGCGCGGCGGGTGGACCTCACGGCCGAGGCCAAGATCGTGTTCGCCGCCCTGGCATATCTTCAGCCGCCCGACGAAGCCCCCTTCTCCCTGGGCTCCGGCCGGAAGCGCGGCCTGCCGGTTCTCCGCGAAATGGTCGGCATACCTCCGAGGTCTCTCCAGCGGGCCGTTGTACTTCTGGAAAGCCGCTGTCTCCTAGCAGTGACCCGCCGACGTGGGGCACACAATACCTACCTGGTAACGTGCGCGAGTTTGGCGCAGGATAAGCCGAGAGGCGGCGCGGCAACCAGCGCCAAAGTGGCGCATGACAAGCGCCAAGTTGGCGCTACCAAACAACATACAAGGACAGTAAGGCACAGGGGACAGGCCCCCGCCCCCTCAGGCGCGCTCGGGGAAGGCAACGGCGACGGCCGTCTCGTGGCCCTCATGGAGCGCGTACGCGGGAAGGCCCTCGGCAGGCAGCGCGAGAACTTTCTCACGGCCGTCCGCGAGGCCCGCGAGGCCGGGGCCACGGACCCGATGATTGCTGCCGCGGTCCTCGCGGACGGGCGCGGGCAGGTATGGGCCGGCCCCAACGCCGCACGTGCCCAGGCCCGCCGGTTGCTCGGCGACTTCGAGCCTTACTTCTGTCCGCGGAACGCGCGGACCATCAAGGGGCTTCTTGACCGCGTGGGCACGTGCCGCCGCCTCCAGGAGCGAGGCGACCTGGAGGCTGGCCCGGCGGCCGACGTGTCGGCAACCCTGCGATGGGCGCTCGCACACAAAGCAGTGCTCGAAGCAGCCGTTGCGTGGCCGGAGGGGGCGTCACCGTGACAAGCGACCTCTTCGCCATCATCCTCGCGGGCTACCTGAAGACGCACTGCCAGGGCCGCGCCCATGCCCGGACTGAGGCGCAGATCGCCGGCGACTTCCGCCGGCTTGGCATGGAGATAAAGACACGCGACGTGCAGGACGCCATCGCGGCCCTGGCGTGCCGAGGCTGGCCCATCGGCACCACGAGCGGGAAACCGTGCGGCGCTTTCGTCTGCCTGGACCGGCATGATTTCCGCGCGGCGTACCGGACCCTGTACAAGCGCATGATCGTCCAGGGCAAGCGATGCCGGCGGTTCAAGGCGACGGCCCGCGAAGCCCTGAACCGGCAGCGGCACTTTGACTTTGCCGAGGCCCAGGAGAAGTACGAGGACCTGGAGCACGCGCCGCTACTGGCCGTGGCGGAAAGGGTAGAACGTGACTGATCGCCTGGCAACGTTGATCGTCGGCAAGGGCAGGATGCGGGTGCGCATCGACCATCGCGGGCGCGGAGACCACAAGGTCTGGCGGCTCTGGTGGCGCGACGGCGAGGGCCGCAAGCGGACCATCGAGCGCCGGGGCTGGACCATGGCGCAGGCGACCGACGCCGCCCGACGCCTGCAGCGCGAACTCAATCACCAGGGGTGCCCATGGGATGACTTCGCCGCGCGGTATCTGGCATACCAGGCCCGCCGCAACCGGCCCGCCACGGTCGCCGGCGTGCGGCAGGTGCTTGCGCAGTTTCATAAACAGATAGATATATCGCGTGTCGAAGAAGTCTCGCGGCCCATGATCAACTGCTACCTCGATGCCTTGACCTTGAGCGGCGCCCGGCCGGCGAGCCGCAACCGGCACCTGCGAGTTCTGCGTGCGGCCTTCGACTGGGCCACTGCCGAGCAATTCTTTTTCGCTGCGGATGGCGGCGGCCTGGTCACCCGGAACCCGGCCGACGGCCTCCGTCCCCTGAAAGAGACCCGCCTGCCCCATACCATCCTGCCCGCGCGGTCCGCCTGCGAGCAACTGGCGAAGGAGATCGGGAAGGATGGCCCGCGATGGGAGACCGCCGTGCGGCTGGGCATGGACTGCGGACTGCGCGTCGCGGAACTGGGGCACCTGACATGGGGGTCGGTGGATCTGGCGCGGCGGGAGATCGCCATCCAGCCCGAGCCGGACGGCTGGCGGCCCAAGGGCACGCCGGGCCTGGCGGCCTTCGGTGACCGCGTGGCTGCTCTGCTGGCGACGCTGCGGAAAGCGGCGCGCGGATCCGCCGGCGACGTTGACGACGCCGCCCGCGTTCTGGGTGGCCGAAGCCCTGGATATTTCGTCCACGCCTTCCGCCTGAGACTGAAGCAAGCGTGCATCCGGGCCGGCCTGCCCCCTATCCTGCCCCACGGCCTGCGTCGGACCTTCGGCACGATCTTGGCCAATGAAGGCATGCAGGCCGCGCAACTCCAGCGCGTCATGCGGCATGCAGACATCAAGACGACGATGGACTTCTACGTGCGAGTCGATGACCGCCGTGCGGCCCACGAGGCGCTGCGGAAATTGGAAGAGGCGGATTGATTTGTTGAAAACCTCCGGTGACAAAACGCGTGCCATGCCCGACAGGGACAGTAGCCCGATAGGCCCGGATGCCCCAATGAACTCGGCACGTTCGGCAACGTCCCGATTTTCGTATATGCTAGATTCAGTATCCTGTGCCCTCCGCGCCATTTTCGCGTCAGAAATTGCCGAAATCCGTCCGGCTGGCACGGCGTTTGCTCGTGGGCCCCGTCCCTTGTGGTCGGGTCAAAGGTACTTTCTGGCCGATGTCCGAGCGTCTGTGCTCCGCGAACACTCGCCGAAGGATAGATACTTGCTTTCCCTGGGGATTTTCGCGTGGGGGGCGGCCGGCCCTGCCGGGTCCCCGGCTGCCGGCCAGCCTGGACCCCTCTTTCACGCTGCCGGCGCCGGCGCCGCCGTGCGGCAGCCGGCAAACCAAGAGCATCCAAAGGCCGGAGCGTTTCCGGCCAGGGAGATAAGGCACATACTTACATACCATGAAAGGACGTAAGATGCACGCGACTATCGAGAGACCACAGGAACTGGCGGACAGGCTCAAGGCGGATCTTGCCGCCGAACGGATGCAACTATGCGGGAAACTCCATAATCATCCCCTGCCCGTCGCGGCCCCGGCCCGATGTCCCGAGGGCCTCAGAACGCGGCTGAAGGCTTACGCGGCAGCCGCCGCCAAGTTTGCGGGCGACCTGGACGCCCTGGCTGAGAGCGCGGCGCAGTTGCCCATGACGATGATGAACGCTGAGACAACCGGCGCAGCCGTCCAGAAGGGCGGGGACGAATTGCGGCGCGGCCGGTACGACCTGCTCAGCCGATGGCTGGCGCTCATCGAGCAACGGGCGCCGCTCCTGGGCGACGTGGCTGCGGTGCTTGAGCGGCAGGTGGCCGCGGCCGAGGCGGCGCTTGCGGCAGCCCGCGAAGCGGCGGCTGCCGCCCTCAAGTCGGTTGGCCACGGTCCGGAGAATGATCTCCGATTTGTAAAGAACCCTGGCACGGCCGAACGCATCTTTGGTCACAAGGTCGATGCCACTCCGTCAGTCGTGACGGCCGCGGCCGAGGCAAAGAACCTCCGAGCGGCCTTCTCGCTTGTGCGGACTCAGGCCGCCGCCATCAACGCTGACACGCTCATCGTGGGTGAGGTCCTGGTGGACGCCTGGAAGCGACTGGTGGGCGGACTGTAGGGGCTGCTCGATGCCTCGGAGAAAGACGATCCCCGCGACGAAGCGGCGCCGCCCAGGCCGGCCTGTCGGCAGCGTGATGACGCACGAGCCGCCGCCCGTGATCGTCTGCCGGCCCAGGTGCCCGTGGTGCGGAAGCATGGTGCGGGGGAAGTACTGGGCCCGGCGCAAGGTCGGGACTCGGGGCGTGGTGGAGGACGGAACGCCATACGACGTTTTGATTTACCGACGTTGCCGCTGCACCGCATGCGGCCAGGTGAGAGTCGAGAAGGAAATCGTTGCCGGTCCCCCGTGGTCGCGCCCGTCCGGACCTGAAAAAAACAATTGCCCGCCGGCAATTGATTCCGGAAGCCGGGTTGACACGGTCGGCCGACAGGGTAAAGTCGATGGTGGCAATGGAAACGTTGAACATGGAAACACGGCAACATATGGAGGGCAGTAACATGAATCTGACTGCGAGCGTTGGTGTCCTGGGCATCGAGGCGGTCGCCGAGACTCTCGGTACGACGCCGCTGGGCGTCATGCGGTTGGTCTGCCGCGGGCAGATACCCGTGACCCGCACGGGGTCCGGCTTGTCGCCGAAATGGAACCCGGATCAATGGCGGATTCTCGCGGCCGATGTGGAGAAGTATATCAAGAGCGGTGCGCCGGACTCGGCGATGCCGGACATCGACGCCTCCTGGTTCGCGGCCATCAGGGGTGCGGATGCGTTCCCCGACGCCTTGACGGACGTCTTTGCGGGCCAGATACCGGACACCCCCCCGCCCAACGTGAAGGATGGTGATATCATCCCGGTCAAGACCACGCCGGAGATCAATGCGGTCTGCCAGAGTCGAATCCTCGGGCCGTGGGGCGTCCCTGACAAGGACAACGCCTTCCCCGCCGATTGGCGCACGGCGTTCCTGGTGCAGCGCGTTCGCCGCGCCGCCCGTGACGTGATCGGGGTTTCGAGGAACGCGGCACCTGTGCACGACCTTTATGCGACCCCCGCCGAGTATGAACGGATCGTCGGCGCGGCCGTGACCCGGTCCCTTCTCGGCGCGATTTCCAGGTCGAAGATGTACCTGATGGACTTGCCGGCCCGTGGGGCGGTGGGCTGGGGGATCGTTCACTTCGAGATGGCCATCAGCCGCCTGGCGGCGGATAACACGATGGAGTTGGTTCAGGACCTGGCATTCTGAGCATGACGGCCTTCGCCGCGACCAGCAGCGCGGCGAGGGGAACTGCGGCCGGCCTGGCCGCCTGGATGTCGGCACCAGGCGGTCGGCCGCCGCGAATAACATGGAGGATGCTCAACATGAGTTACGGAGTTGAAGATGCGGCCCTGGCCGTTACTGAGGCTTTGCCGGCCGCCGCGTGGCGTGGCCGGCTATCCGTTGACGTAAAGCGATATGTCCGCGTGAAGGCCACCACGGCCGACGCGAGCCCCCAGGTTCCCGTCGGCGACTGCTCCGGCAAGAGCGTGTCGGCCGGCTTGGTGTTCTGAGTTCATATCGGCTCGCCGGCCCGATGCTCGGGTATAGGCGCCGGCGGCGCGGCGGGTCGGCTGGCGCAACCCGTGCCGCTCCCCGGCCGGCCGCCGCGGAAGCCGATGCGGGGCGAACGGTTGATTGGAGGGTGAGACATGTCAGAACCCGGCGCGATTCGTGCGGGCGGCGCCCAGGTCGAAATCGGGGCCGATGACTCGAAGTTGTTCCAGACCCTCGAGCGCGACCGGCAGCGGCTGGTTGAATGGGCTGCCAAGGTCCAGGGGCAAACGAGCGCCGCGATGGGCCGAGGCCCCGCGGGGATGGGCGGCGGGGCCTTGATGGGCGGTCTGGAACCCGGACGCCTGGCGGCGCAATCGGCTGGACTGAGCGGCATGGACGTGCTGATCGGGCGCGTGATGCTGAACATTCACGGGTTGCGAACAGCACTTAACATGGCTACGGCTGGCGTGGAGGCGGTTCAGGCCGGATGGGAAAAAGCCATCGACACCTTTATGAAGATGCCACTGGTAACCGAAGTCGATGCGTTGATATCGCGGTTGGCGGGCTTGCCTACCTGGGCCGAGTTCACGGCAGAGAAGGTGCGCGCCCTCCGCGATGAACTGGCGTCTCTCACGGGCGCGGGGAAGTTGGCTGACATTACCGCCGGCCTCACCCGCGACATAAATCTTGAGGGGTTGACCGGCCAGGCGCGAGAACTTGCCCAGTTGATTCAGCAGGTTCAGGCCCGCAGCCGCGAGATTTGGGACGCATTCACGGGCGCCGGTGGAGGCGGCGATGCAGCCGCCCGGCGTGACGCGGCCCTGGCAAAACTGGATGAATGGCGGAGGATGCGGGAAGCCGGTATCGCCGCCGCGCCCGGGCAGGCCCAGCGCGCCAAGGGTCAGACGGCCGTTGACCAGGCATGGGATGAGTTCGCCCAGCAGACGATGAGCGAGGAAGATTTTCTTGCGTACCAGGTCCGGAGGATGGGCCTGGCGCCGAATGATGCCGAGAGCCTCTTGTCAGTTCGGCTAAGCACTCTACGGGACAAGCAGGCCAAGGCTGACGCGAGAGAGCGTGCGGCCGAGGCAGCGCAGGAGGCTGAGGAATGGATGGGCCAAGTCCGCGAGGGATTCACGCATCGCTTTGGTTTGGCCGAAGGGCTGGAGGTCTCTCTCCGGACGCCGGGCGAACGCCTGGCGGAGGAACTGGCCGGCATAGAGGAAGTGGCGAACCTGATCACCCCGGTCACCCGCGCCCGGGCCGAACTACAGGCGCTCCTCAAGGCCCAGGGGGCTGGCGTGGATCTGACGGCCCTGGGATACAAGGGTTGGGAACTCGCCGGCAAGGCCACGCGGGCCGCCGCGGGGGTCACCGCGACGGGGAGCACGTTCTATAAGCAGGACGTGGCCGGGATGGCCGTGGCCCAAGGCCCCGCCCTTCTTGCGGCCGCTCAAGAGACGGCCCAAAACACCGCGGCCATCAAAGGGCAAATCACGAAAATCCTGCAGTTCCAATAGGAGGCTGCAATGTCTGCCGAGGTATTGGAATGCGTCGGGGATATCTTGTCGAGCGGCACGTTGGGGAGCGGCAGCCTCAAGTTCCTCCTCCGCGGCTACGAGACGCGGGCGGAGGCCAGGGACGCCCTCATGGACGCCGCGCCCGAGTCCATAGACGGCGTGTGGCGTCAGACCTGCACGGTCACTGAAATCGGCGACGCCGCAGTAACCGGACTGTGGCACGGCGCCGTCGAGTACGCGAACGGATCGGGGGGCGGCGGGGAGGACCGCGAGCCCGAGATCCGCTTTGAGTTCGGCACCCGGCAGAGGCACTTGTGGAGGGGCCTGGGGCATATCGGCGATTGGGCGCCAGAGGGGGATGGGGTGCGCAACCTGGGGGGCCTCATCAATGTGACGGACGATCCGCCTGCGATCAACGGAGTCGACGTCGAGGTAGGTATTTATGAATGGTCCGAGCGGCACTGGAAGACCAACAAGAGTCTGACACCGGCGTATAAGCGGATTCTCTTGAACGCGGTCGGCAGCGTCAACTCTGATGCCTTCCGCAACTTCCAGCCGGGCGAGGTCAAGTCCGGGGCCATCTTCGGCGGCCCGACCGATTCCGGCTACGCGGATCTCCAGTTCCGCTTTGAGGCAATCGCCAACATCGCCGCCGGCCAGATAATCGAGCGGCCCGCGCCGAACCCTCCGATCACGATCACTAAGGCTCAGGAGGGATGGGACCTTCTCCATTGGGACTATAAGGATACATACGTCAGCGGGGTTGGCCGCGTGCCCGTCATCGCAGGGGCGCATCTGGATAGGGTTCTCCGGCGGACGAAGTTTGCGGACCTCGGCATCGGGTCATAGAGAAGAACGCATGGAGACATTTACGGACCTCGCAGGGCGCACCTGGAACATTGGTATCGACCCCGATGTTATCTTGCGCCTCCACAAGCACCTTCAAATCGACTTCTTCAAGGCGACGGCCGGGAAAGACTGGTTCAAGTACGCGACGGACCTCGCGGGCATGGCTGATTTGCTGTGGGTCCTCTGCCTGCCCCAGGCCGAGGCCAGAGGTATCGACAAGGATGGTTTCGGGAGCGCCCTGAACGGCCAGACGTTGCTTGAGGCGTGGGTAGCCCTCGCGTGTGCCGTGCGAGTCTATTGCTTCCAACTCTTCGGCGTACAGGTCCAGGCGACGAAGGGGCAATGCTCGCTGAGGGGGCAGTGCACGCTGGCGCCTGCCAGCGGAGTGCAGACCTTGTGGTATCCCTGGCTGAACTGACCTTGCCGGCGCCGACCGAGCCCTTCCCGAATTCCGCCGCACGGTGGCCACCGTAGCAGCCCCGTTGCCCGCCGGCCCAGGCCCGAGGCTACCGGGCCGTCCAGGGGCGCGCGGCCTTCCTGGGGCATCCTGGCGCGTCAGTCCGCGATGGGCTGGCAATTATCTTGAGGACGATCACGCCAGCATGCCCCAGGAGGGCCGCGCCGCGACTCGCGGCGGAATTTCTCTTGACAGGCCCCGGCCGGTTGCCGATACTGAAGGCGCAATGAACGGATGGACCGACCTCCTGGGACAGACACTTGAGACTGGGCCGCGATGCGCGGGCGAACACGCCACCGGCGTCCGTTCATTGCAACCCGCGCTTGCGCGGCCCGACCTTCTTATCAAACATAATTGTTGCTACATGCCAAGTTCCGGTTAGACTAACCGAAACGAGGCGAAATCGAGTGCATTACGGCAAAAGGCTTGCAATGGCCGGACGGCGTAAGTAGGCTTAAAATCAAGAGGTTACGGCAGGCTGTGTCTGGCGCGGTCGAGTTCGGGACCAAGAGGTCGGTGGTTCAAATCCCCTCGCCCCGACCAGAAATGATCGGGGCCGCGTCAAGAAGACGCTGCCCCTTTGCCTTGCAGGGGCGCTGCTATCTCCCCGGTCCGCTTCCTCCGCGGCGTCGCCTGCATCCGAAGTCGGCTGCCATGCTCAGTGCGCGAGACACGGGAGGCCTGGATGAAACCGCTTGTTCTCGCCGCGGTCATTGGAACGGCCTTCTCTTGCGCGCTGGCGGAGGGCGCCGTCTATAACATCCATCTGGCCACCGACAACGCCCCCGACTACACCGACATGGAATCGTTCGTCCAGTCGGCCACCGCCGCCTGGCAGACGCCGCAGGAGAAGTCCATCGCCGTCTGGCGCTGGGGCCGCCGCAGCCGGCGCCAGACCAGTTGCGCGGGCGAAGACGGGCGCGGCATCTGGGACCCCATCCTCCACTATAACTCTTACGGCGCGATGAACTGCGGCATCATCTCGTCCCTCAACATCGCCTCGTGGCTGCAACTGGGGTACCGCGGCAGGTACATCCAACTGGGCGACCACACGGTCAGCGAGGTCTCGTGGGATGATGGCAAAACGTGGCACCTCTTCGACTCCTCGATGAGCGTTTTCTGCTACAACCACGCGGGCGAGGTGGCAAGTTGCGACGAGATCAAGTCCGCCGCCGCGTGCGAACTCTCGGCAGGCCAGAGCGAGCCGGGACATTTCTACTTCTACCACTACGCGCCGCAGTGCGGCACGCACACGGGGCCGACCGGCTGGCGATGCGCATCGGACCAGCCTGTCGGATACAACCGCACACTCCTGAACGGCGCATCTTCCTACACCGACGGGTTCTCCGTCGATAAGTACTGCCAGGTGGCCCGCTACGGCCATCGTTACACGCTGAACCTGAGGCCGTACGAGTCGTACACGCGGTACTGGACTCCTCTCGACCGCGAAAAGGAAAAGGGCGGCGAGGGGCTCAAAGACATGGCCTGCTTCCGCACGCTCACCAGCAAGACCCCGGACCCCGACGCCAGCCACGGACTCTACAACATCCGCGGCAACGGGCGGTGGCTCCTCAAGCCGGACCTCTCGGCCAAGGATTGCCGCAACGTCTTCTATGAGGATTCGGGCGCAGCGCTTCGTGCCGAGGACGGCGCCGGCCCGAACCTCCATCCTTCCGCCGCGGCCGCCGACGCATGGGTCGTCTTCAAAGTGTATGCCGCCAACGTGATCACATCTATGCGAATCGAGGCCGAGGGCCTGCGGGCCGATGCCGCCGACGTCCTGCAACTGGCCGTCTCGCGCGATGCCGGCCTCCACTGGACCACCGTCTGGCAGGCCGAGGGCGCCGGCCGGCAGACCGTCCGCGCCACGCTCGGCGATGAGGTCGCCGGCGTCACGCAATGCCTCGTCAAGGTCCAGATGCGGGCGGCAAAGGACAGGAAGGGCGTCGGCCTCGACTCGCTACAGGTCACCACCATCACGCAGGTCAACCGGCGGGCGCTGCCCCTGCTCACCCGAGGCACAAACCAGGTGCTCCTGCGGGCCGATGCGCAGGTTGAGACCGCGGAACTCTGGCCGCCTCTGCACGACGGCGCGTACAAGCGCACCGCCATCGAGGAGGACGGCGTCTTCAGCGACCAGAAGCCCGACGGCATGTACAAGGCGACGCTTGGCGCGGGCGTAAACGGCCGCGAGTGCTCCGTTACATGGCGGCTCGGCGTACCCAGCGACATCGTCGCCGTCACCTACGCCGTCATCGCCACTAATCGCGGGAACCAGTCTTCCGTTTCCCTGCGACATTCCTGGGACGGCTCGCGCTTCGACCAGTTCTACGCGAAGAGCGATGGCGGGTTCCCGATGGACGATCAGGTGTTCCATACGTTCGCAGGGGCCGCTGTTCCTGGCGAGGCGCGGCAGGCGTGCTTCCGCGGCGTGTTCTCCTGCAAGAGCGGCGCCGCCACCTACAACATGCCGGGCATCCAGGACCTGCTGATGCGAATCAGCCACAAGCCGCGCGACCCCGCGTTCCAGCCCATCGAGGTCACCTATTGCTGGACCGAGCACAGAGACACCGGCGACGTGACCCGCAGCCACACCGAACTGGTACGCTCGCTGCCGCACCGATATGCCATCAACGTGGCAGGGCGGCGCGACCCCACCATGAACTACGTCCGCATCAACCTCCAGGGCAGCGGACCCGACGGCAAGGCCGCGCGATACGGCTACCCCGACGGCGTGGACGTCGGAGGCGCCTGCGAACCCGTCAAGGTCGCCTACCGCTGGGGCCAGCCGGTCTCCATCGGGAAACCGTACACCGCCAGCCGCAACTCCAGCACGGAATCCGGCAACCCCGACACCGGCGGCCGCGAACTGACCAATGGCATCATCATCGCGCCTACTGACTACGTGAGTGCCGGCGGTCCCGTGCGGGAGGCCACCGCCTTCTGGGACGCCGGCGACCCGGTCACATTCGTCGTTGACCTGGAGAAGACAACGCCGGTGGGCGGCGTCCGCATCAGCACACACCAGCCCAACGCCAAGTACTGCCATCCGGCCGGCGTCGAGGTGAGCGTCTCCGATGACGGCCGCGCCTGGCGTGCCGCAGGCACGGTCCGCCACGACGACCTCTGGAACCCCCCTGGCGACTACGAGCCGTGGGAGCACGACGACACTCCGGCCTACGCAGGCCTGCCGGCCGGCGGGCGGCTCGCGTACCCGTTCCCGCTGGTCTTCCAGAAGCCCCTTGCCGCGCGGTACGTGCGGTTTATCTGCACGCCGCAGAAGGGTGCGGGCATGGGCCTCTCCGAACTGGGCATTTTCTCTCAGGCCGAGGTCCGCCCCTGGCCCGCCGACATCACACTGCCGGACATCGCATCAAAGCGGTGACGGAGCCGTGTCCTTTCGGCCCGGCCTCACGCCTTTCGCATACGCCTCCGCCCAATCAGCGCCAACCCGCCGCCCAGCACCAGCAGCGAGAGCGTGGCGGGTTCGGGGGCGCCGGCCACCGCGTAGGTGGAGGCATGGTCAACGTTGGCCCAGACCATGTAGTGGTCGATGTCCACGCCCCAGTCGCCCAGGACGTTGGTCGGGGGCCCCTCAATGAAGTTGCCGGACGAGGCGTTCGTGTTGCTCCACTTTCCGGCGAGTTGCCACTCGGTGTTGATGATATTCCACACATACAGGCGACACGATTCAGGATCGTACCCGAGGCCCGGATCAAACTTGGCCGTCAATGTCACGAACCCACCGGCCGGGACGATTGAGTTCACATCGAAGGTGTCCGCCGGAGCAACGGTGCCGGGCAACATGCCATCGGTGGTGTACTCGCCTTCGTTCCATCCCCCCGGGTGAGTGGTGACGCTCCCGGAGCCGTTGGTGAACACAGGCCCGGGGGGGGCGCCATTGGGCGTTGTCTGGAGCAGAAGGTTGTTGCCCACAATGGTGGACAAGGTGAAAGACACATAGGGCACATCGCCCGGGCCGGCAGGGTGTGGATAATAAATCGCTATCGCTTTGTTGTTGATGGTCGTGATGCTCGTGCCGGTGCAAACCACGCCATGCGCAGTGGGGAGGGTTGGGTTAGCGTTGCCGGACACCTCAAGTAGGAGATTGTTCCAATCCGCGGTGGTCTGATTCCTGAGGCCATATAGTTGGATCATATTGGACGTATTGGTGACTACATTCATACCCCACTCGTGCGTGGCCACCTCGTTGAACAAGAACATCTCGGTATTCATCCCGATCAGGGTGCCGGCATCGTAAAGCTCGACCTGAACTGCGCCAGTGCCCTTAGACGTACCGCTAATCGGATCCCCATTGTGCCAAAGGGTCATCAACTCGGCATGTGCGGCCGAGCACAGGAGAACGAAGACCCCCAAAACCGCCGCAACCCGCAGAAATGTTGATCTGTTCATATATCGCCCCTCTCGTGGTGAGCCGCCATTGGCGGAACGGCATAGTACCCATGCGCTATCTGCGTCGGCGAATCATCGCCAGCCCGCCCAGGGCCGGCAGGCCCGGCGTCGCCGGCTCGGGAACAGGGTCATACGTATAGATGACCTTGTTCTTGCCCTCATGGGTGCTTATCCGACTTCTCAAGAATAAGGGGGAGACCGGCCATGCCCGGCCAGCCTGCCCTGGATCGCCATGTTTTCTGCGATGTTCGCTGCCACACCCCCATATGGCAGGGGTACGCCTCTAACCCGAAGTATACACCGAATTCCGTGAAGAGGCAAGAAGAGAAACAGAAGAACCGGCACGGGGCGTATTTGACCCTGCCCCGTTTCATGCACCAGGGCGAGTGAGGGTCTCCGTTGCGTTCCGGCTGTGTGCTGAGTGGCGAGGCGCAAATCTCGCCGCAGTAAGGAGATACGGTTCGGACCGGCCGCTGAAGGCGGCCATGAAAAGCCCGACGGGCGCGGTTCGAAGTTTGGCCACTTGCCCCGGCCATTCATCATCCGCGTTGATGTTGATATTTCGGAGCGGTGTTGCCGCAGGTAAACACTCCCTTCAGAGATGGCCAAACTGAAGGGAATGCCTTTGATTTCAGGTGTTTTCGCCGCTGCCGGCCGATTGAGCCCCCAAAGACGTTTCTTTTCCGCAACATCGCTTCGCATCGAGGCGTTGCAGCCCAAACGGATTCCAATGCTGCTAATCCGTGCTCCGCCAAGCACTTACGCGGCATGGCCAAGGAAAAACCGCTGAAAGCCAGTCCGTGGCATCCGGTTTGCCCCGCGCAGTATGTCTGGTGTTGCGGGCTCGCCTCTGGAGGGGCAAGCCAACTTCCATCACGCTGAACGAAACGGCTATGCGCGCCGGTGGGGTCGCATAGCCGACTACGAGGAGCCATGCACTTTGTAAGGGAGGCAATCCATGAACCGCAGGAATGGACTCATTGTGTCAGTCGGCCTGCTCCTGGTGTTGGGCGCAGCAGTGCCCAATGCCGCAGTGGCAGAGACCTGGAACTGGGTTATGGAGACCCGCGGCGCGAACATCTCGTGGACTTCTCCAACGGCTGTCAGCACCCAATGGTATGACTACAACTGGTCGGCCGAGTACACCAGAATCGAGTACCAGCTTGGCGGCGCTATGTGGGTGGACGTCACGCAAGACTTCGGTGACACCAAGGAGTCGGGCATCGACCACGCTTTGCCCTTCGACATTTACAAAGACCACATTAATCAGGCAGGCCAATATCAGGGCGATCATCACCTCTGGGTGGACGCCCAGGGCCAAGGCGAGTTCATAATCTGCAATGTGGTTTTTGGGTCCATGTACGGCGAGCCGATCACGGGTGCCCGCTGGACGGGGGTGGCGGAGGTCAGCCCGGAACCCGCCACGCTGTCGCTGTTGGCCCTGGGCGGCCTGGCGCTGATGGCGCGGCGGCGTAAGAACCGCTAGTTGGCCGATTCGTCGCCCCATGGAGGCCGGGCAGCCGCCGCAAGGGGCTCGCGCCCACGGCTACGGACCAGCCGCGCCTGCGGCAGGGGCGGCTTACTTCCCCGGCCCCGGTTTCCACGCGCGGTCGTATGGCCCGTCGTACTCGGGCTTGAGGTCCTTGGTCTTCTCCTTGAGGGCGCGCACCGCCTGGTACACCTTGTCGAACGCGGGGACCTTGTCGTTGGCCCACTTGGCCACCTTGCGCGTCTCGCCGGCGGCACTGGTGAGCGAAAGTTCCGGATGGGCCTCGTCGGGGACGCCCGACCGGTCCCTGATTCTCAGGTCCGCCAGGTCCGCCTCGACGCACGCCCGCCGCAGGGCCAGCGTCTCCGAGGCCGTCAGTTTCAGGCGGAACCGTTTCTCCTTCATCCCGGCGGCCACCAGCCGGATGGTGCACTCGCCCGCGCCGCTGACGTACACGTCCTCGCCGCCGAAGAGGCCCTGCACGTCGCGCAGCACGAGTTGGCACTTCGGCCAGTCGCCCTCAGGCCCCAGGAACCTGGCGGTGGCGTTGTCGGGGAGCGGCGGCTCGCGCTCGCCCTCCTTCGCCGCCGGCGTCGCGAGCGCGGGCCGCACGCGCACCGTCACCTTGAACTCCCTGACAAGTTCCGTCGCTTTACGGATCGTGGGCTCCGGACCGCCGGGAAACACATAGACCATCCTTAGCGCGGCCACCCCCTCCTTCACCGCATTGTATCGAAAGGTGTACGTGCCGATGGCCTTGTCGGCGGCATCAGGCTTGGGCTTAAAGTCGAAGCCGGTGCGTTGGATCGCCCCGTCGGCCTCGCCGCCTTCCCACCCGGTCCGCGGCCGATCGCCCTCCAATCGCACCTCAAGGGTCCGCCCGACCCATGCGACCACTTCCTTGCCGCTATCGGCCTCGATAACGAGGACGCCCCCTGCCGGCGTCAGCCGCACGGTAATATCCTCGCCCGCCGCAAGCCCTGCGGCCATCATCACCACCCAGCCCGCCGCGGCTATCGCTCGAACCATGGCCGATTCTCCTGCTAGGGTTGCATCCTCGTATTGACTTCAACACCGCGCGGACCGCGCGGGTTCCCGACAGATTGCCGCAACTTCGCCGCAGACCATAATGAACGCAGCCGCCATCTCCGAAGCCCCGCGCGACGGCTCGAGCGAGTGCCGGCCTGCCCGGCGACTTGTCCGCCGTAGCGTTTGCGAAGGCGGAAGCCTTGGCGGAGCCGGGTCGCCCTGACCAGAATACAAGAGCCGCAACCTTGAGAGGTTGCGGCTCTTTCTGTAACCGGGCTCGGAAGAAGGTCTCGCCAATCGAGGGAACCGCAGCCGTGGAGTCCAAGTGCCGCGAGGACAGTTACTTACGCCGGCGATGGCGGGCCGTCTGGCGACCGGCGCTAACCGCGCCTGAGACTGGCCGCGAACCGCCTGCGGACAACGCCGCCCAGCGCCGAGACCCCCAGGACCAGGCCAACGGCCGTGATCGGCTCGGGAATCACGTTCACTTGCGAGTTCGAATAAAGGGACACGTCTTGTCCGGCCCAGACGGCGCCCGTAATGTTGCTGCCCTCCCAGATAGAGGCGCCGCTGTTAGGGGCATAGATGAGGCCGAACCACTCTCCCGTGCTGAACCACGATCCGCCGGTCTCGAAGTACACGTTCTGGGCCAGGGCACGAAGCACCGGATCGGCGATCGCTTGTGCGTAAGGAAGATACTGCTGGCCGTCCCATATCGAGACGCTAACATCGCTGATCGAGACGTCTCCGTCCACATAGACAGCGATTGGATCCTGCGATGGGTGCAAGTCCAGATGCAGCGTGCCTCCAATGGAATCATAACGATACGACCCGGCCGAGAGAGTCACGGAGGCGTTGAGGAGCGGACCGCTGGTCCCCGGCAAATCACCAGGATACATCGTCGCGGGAAGGTCCACGGCAGTGTACCCGGACGAATAAATCTGCCCGACGTGCTTATCGGTATCCGCCAAAGTAACTCCGCCGTTGAACCTCATGTCGCCAAAGATGCGGTTCCCACCCCCGGAGGTAAACACTCCACCGCCGACGACCGGACCATACAAGGTGCTGGCTCCGGCGAACACAGCGCCGTTGCTGCCGACCTGTCCGCTGACAGTGGGGCCGTCCCAGATGAACACATTGGTTCCGCCGAACACGGCGAAATCGGAGAGCGAGTTCGCCCATGACGACGGCGCCAGGCTGACCACAAGAAGTGCCGCAACCAGCAGGCGCCCGCCCATGACGGCGCCGCACATGCGGGGGACACCCGCCACGCTTCTCACTGGACGCATCGGACCCGCCTTTCGACCCAAGTCTCGTCCCCCCTCACCAGAAAGAGTTGCTCAGCCGCGCCCTTCGTGCCAACCCAGTATGTCGCTGCCGAAGCCTCCAGCGCTCCCCCCTGGGACCACCGAGGCTTTACATCGCGGAGAGTATGAATCAAGAACCTACGGAAGTCAAACAGGTACTCCAGGTTTTCCGACCGACTGCGCCTCGCCAAACCCCCCGCCCCGCCCCATCTCCACCAAGCCCACTCCAGCCTCGCCCAGGCCGGGCAGGTCCAGGTCAGGATGCTTCCGCAACCGGATCGCACCCAAGTCTCGCCGCCGCAAGGAGATACGGTTCGGAATGGCCGCTGAAGGCGGTCACGAAGGGCCTGACGGCGGCGGGGCGCCGTTTGAAGTTCTGCCACTCGCCCCGGCCATTTCTCCCGCCTCGCGCGGGCAGGACGCGGCCGTGCCACCATCCGACTGATGATTGGCGGCCCCTGCTCAGCCGCACCGCTTCACCAACTCCAGGATCGGCGGGATGAAGAGGATCGCGCCGACGATGGCCGCGCCTACGGCCGCAATCAGAACGGCGGCGGCGGCAATGTCCTTGGCCACCTTCAGCATCGGGTGCCGCTCCTGCGTGATCGCCTCGGCAAGGACCTCAAGGCCCGTGTTGAACGTCTCGGCCACCCACACCATGACGATGGCAATCACCAGAGCGCTCCACTGGCCCAGCGTGAACGGCCGCACGGTCACATGGAGAAACGTTCCCAAGGCCAGGACGGCCACCGTGGCGGCCGCGTGGACCCAGGCGTTGTGCTGGCTGCGGAGGACGAACCAGACGCCCTTTGCGGCATTTCGGAAACTCCGCAGCCGCCCCACAAGCGTGAAGGGCGATGCGTACTGGGTGCGTTCGCCGCCGAGGCCGCGACGGTCGCTTTCGGGATGACGTTCGGGCATGAGTGACCCTTTGATGTTTACCCGCGCCGCCAACAGGCAGAGAACGCGCCGCGCAAGCGCGGCGGCTAACTGTGAATCATGTTGAGGTTAGTTCAGCCAGGCGGCGCTCCATGACCCTGCGCTTGTCGGCCGGAAGGTTCTCCTCGGCCAGCAGCCGCCGGGCGCCGTCCTCGAACATGGGGCGGGCGAACTCGCTCGTAAAGTACCGGTCGGGCCGCCGGCCGATCATCCCCAGGAACCCCTCGAACTCGGCGAAGTACGACCCGTATATATGGAAACTGTCGGCTATGTGCATATATTCGCCGACCTCGACCCCAAGTTCGCGCGCCACCTCCCGCTGGAGTTCGGTGAACGCGAACATGTTCATGAACGCCGCCTTGAAGGCATCGTTCGAGCGGATGTGGATTACGAGGTTAAGCCGCCCCGCGCCGCCGCCCTGCTCCGGCTCCTCGATGCGGAACCACATCCGCTGGAGGCACGCCGGGTCGTGGATGCCGAGGTCGTTCCACGCCTGCCACGTGACGGCCTGCGCCCTCCGCGTGTGCGGGGTCTCCTTAAGCAGCCGCACCACCCGCGCGATCTGGTCGATCGGCTCGGCGACGCCCGGCACCTTGTACGAGAACAGCCGCTCGTGGTAGGTGTACTCCCACTTCCCTTCTTCAGGGGCGATCCAGTGGTCGTGGACGCCGTAGAGGACCTCGGCCCGATAGACCTCCAGGTCGTCGAGGCCCCCCGGAAACGCCTTGTGTATGCGCGGCTCGCCGAAGGGTTCCTTGACGTGGATGAGGCACGCCACATCGCGGCTGGGCGGGTCGCCGGGCTTGTTGTACTGCGTGCGGAACCTTGCGCCCTCTTCCCAGCACCGCTTGACGGCGGCCTCCCAGCCTTCGGGGAGCGTTCTTGCTTCAATATGGATAGATTTCATCTGATGCGCCCTTTTTCATGCCCAAGATGCCCCGCCGCGCGCTCCTCTTCGAGTCGCGGCTAAACGAGCACATGCCGGGCGGCGGGTCGATTTCAGAAGCCGATTGTATGCCCCGCGCCGCGCCGGAGCAAGCCGAAACAGCCGGCCGGGCACTGCGTCCGAGCGCGACGCTGTGCATGGCCGTCGAAAAAATAGTTGAAACCCGCGCGCCAAAGGCTCAAACTGCCTGCGGTCGATATGTCCGCACACAATTAGGGGAACACCACATGACGAGCGTTCGCAACCCTCCGCAGGCAGAGCCGGCCCCCGATCCCGCACAGGCCGCGCGGCAGGCCAACTTCAGCCTCGGCCTGGGAATCGCCGCCATTGTCATCGCGGCCGTGAGCGCCCTGGGCGGCAACGTGTTTGAGCGCGGCACGGGCCGAGGCGTGAGCCTCCTTCTTTTCGTCCCCGTCCTGCTCGCGGCCGCGGTCCTGGCGATCGGGGGCATTATCCGCGGCATCAAGGCCCTTGGCCTTATCAGGGCGTGCGGCGCCGAGGCGCCCGGGCACGGCGCCGCCGTTGGCGGCATCACGGCTTCGGCAATCGGCCTGCTCTTGGCGGGCGCGCTCATCCTCATGTTCATCTCCTGGCTCTCAGCCGGCGCCGGCCACGCCCGGACGGTGGCTTCCTTCCTCCACCTGAAGCAGTTGTGCCAGGGGGCGATCGACTATGCGGCGGAGCACGCTAACCGGCTGCCGCCGGCCGACACATGGCCCCAGACCATCAAGACGAACGATGCGGCGCTCCGGCAACTTCTCTCCGGGTCGGCGGACACGCACAGCGACCGCCCGTGGGCGATGAATCGCGCCCTGGGCGGCGTCGATTTTACCACTCTGACCAACGCGGACCGGACCGTCCTTTTCTTTGAGTGTCGGCCCGGCAGTCCGCTCGCGGGCGGGCGGGAACTCCTGCCTGCCGCGCCGTCGCAGGGCATGGGTTTCATGATCGGCTTTGCCGACGGCCGCGCCGAACTCATCGCCCCAGCACTCGTTGCCGGCCTCATCTGGCAACCGCAGTTCGCACAGCCGCCCGCTCCGCCGCCGAGTCCGGCCCCACCTCAGCCGCAGGCGCCCCCGCTGCCGCCAAAGCGCACCCCGAAGAAGGCGCGGCCATGACCGGCGACCAGACATCACCCACTTCGGCCTCCGCAGCGCCCCCCGCCCGCGGCCTTGCGACGCTGAGCCTGGTCTGCGGCATCCTCTCGCCGTGCGTGTTCGGATTTCTGGCCACCCTGGGCGACATCTATCTTGAGAGTCCGCAAGAGTCGCTGGGGTGGCTGCTCGTGTGGACGGGGTTCCTCGCAGGCGGCATCGGCGGCGTGCTGGGACTCGCGCTCGGAATCGTCGCCGCAGGCCGGATCACGGCGGCCGGCGGCAAGATGGTCAACCGTGGAACGGCCGTCGCCGGCAGCATCCTCTCGGCGGGCGGCCTGGCGCTGGAGGTCATCCTGGCGGTGTTCATCCTGCACGTGGTCGGCGAGACCGCCCCGGAGACGGAATACTCCAGGTCCATGCATCGCCTCAATTTCCTGTGTCTGGCCGCCGAGGGCTACTGCGCAAAGAACGCCGGCCGCCTGCCGCCGCCCGATTCCTGGCGCGAGGCCCTGAAGCCCCACCTCAAGAACCTCGAGGCGGCCGTCTGTAATCCCGAAGACATGCGCGACATAGAACGCGGGTTCGCGATGAACATCCACCTGGCCGGGCTGCGGATCAACGATGTTCCGAACCCGCACGAGACGGTGCTGTTCTTCGAGAGCAGCGACTCCGGCCTCTCTGCCGGCGACCAGGACCAGTTGCTTCCTGCGCCGCGGCATCCCGCCGGCTACTTGTTCGGTTTCGTCAACGGCCACATCGAGAGCGTTCCGCCTCACCAGAAGGGCCGGCTCATCTGGAACCCGAAGCGATAGCCCCGCCGCCGCAAGAAACCGAAAAGTTGTGGAGCGGAAAGTTCTTGCAGCGCCAATCCTTGCGCGGGAAAGTGTTGCCGAGATTCACCGGACCACGCGGAGGACCGACTTCGGCAAAGGAGATACCATGAGTCAACTACCAGGCACTGCCGCCCCGACTTCCCCTGCGGCAAAGATGAGTGGCTTGGCGATTGCAGGCCTGGCCTGTAGCGTCGCAGCGGTTTGCGTGCTCGCGGCGTTTGGTTTATGGGCGCTAGTCGTAGGGCTGGCCGTGCTTGTTCGTGAAGTCGCGTTTTGGGTTCTATTACTGCCTTTGTGTGGAATCGGCGTTCTTCTGGGAATTCTGGCAACTGTACAGATCACGAAGAGTCATGGCCAACTTACCGGCTTGGGCATGGCGCTTACTGGTGCAGTAGTCTCAGGTGCTTTGCCTCCACTCACACTGCTGGGAGCCCTTTGCTTTACGGCTGCCAATGAAGTTGCCAATGAAATGGACAGGCGCAAGGCTGAAGCCGAAGCCCATGCGCAGCACATCGCTCAGATGGCCAGAGTCAACATGATGCACCTGTGCAGGGCTGCCAACCAGTACGCGGCCGCGAACAACGACCGCTTCCCGCCGACGGACTCGTGGCCGCAGGCCCTGAAGGAGGGCCACGCCATCGAGGGCGACCAGGCGATGACCGATCCGACAGATCCGAGCGCCGGCCGCTTCGTTGCCATGAACGCCGCGCTCAGGGACATCAAGATGTCGAACGTCGCCTCACCTTCGCAGACCGTCCTGTTCTTCGAGTGCGGCCCCGGCGGCCCGATGTGCGGCGGCCCGACCGACCTGCCGCCCGCCCCTCGCCGCTCGTCGGGCTACCTCATCGGCTTCTGCGATGGGCACGTTGAGGACGTGAAAGCCGACAAGGTAGGTCTGCTCATCTGGGACCCGAAGGCGCAATAGCGCCAGCGGCGCGCGGCGGCCAACCGTAATGCGCCACGCACGGGTGCTTGCCTCGGCGGGTGGCCGAGAGTTTAGCCGCGACTCGCAGGGGAGCGCGTTTGGCCGTTCGAACACGCGCTCCTCTTCGAGTCGCGGCTAAACGTGCTACCCCCGTGAGTGACGCAGTGCGCCCAACCGTTTTTTCCTGTTGAGGTTGACCCGCTCTCACTGTACGCTCATATCCCCATGGCAAGCACTCTCCTGCTCGGATTCGACATCGGCGGCACGAAGTCGGCGGCGGTGGTCGGCGACGGCGACGGCAACGCGCTTGCGCGCGAGGAGTTCGCCACTTCTGCGCCCGATGCCACCATCGGCCAGTTGATCGAACTCGGGAGGCGCCTCTGCAGCGGCGAGCGCCCCGCGGCCTGCGGCATAGCCTGCGGCGGGCCGCTCTCCAGCCGCGAGGGACTCATCCTCTCCCCGCCCAACCTCCCCGGATGGGACCGCGTGCCCGTCGTCCGGATGGTCCGCGATGCGCTCGGCATTCCGGCAGCGCTCGAGAACGATGCCAACGCCTGCGCGGTGGCCGAGTGGCGGTGGGGCCTGAAGTGCGAGATCGACGACCTCGTGTACCTGACGTGCGGCACGGGCCAGGGCGCGGGGATCGTCCTGGGGGGCCGGCTGGTTCGCGGGCGGCAGGACCTGGCCGGCGAGATCGGCCACGTGAGGCTCCTGGAGATGGGGCCGGTCGGATACTACAAGGCCGGGAGCATCGAGGGGCTGACGAGCGGGCGGGCCCTCGGGCAACTCGCCCGGATGCGCCTGCGCGAGGCGCACGAGCCGACGCGGCTCGACAAACTTCCCGTCGATTCTGTGACCGCGAAGGAAGTGGCCGCCGAGGCCCTGGAAGGCGACGCCTTCGCCGTCCGCATCGTCCGCGAGCAGGCCGGGTACCTCGGCCGCGCGTGCGCCATACTTATCGACATCCTTAATCCGCAGCGGATCAGCCTGGGGAGCATGGCCCGGCACCTGGGGCCGCTGCTCATTGACGGCGTGCGTGAGGCCGCCGGACGCGAGGCCCTGCCCGCCGCCTTCGAGGCCTGCACCATCGACCAGGCCGTCCTCGGCGATCAGATCCAGGACCTTGCCGCCCTGGCCATCGCCCGCGAGGCTGCCGAGGCGGCGGGGTAATCTCACCAAGGTTTAGCCGCGACTCGAAGAGGAGCGCGTGTGGCCGTTCGAAAACGCGCTCCTCTCCGAGTCGCGGCTAAGAGGCTGTTTCAGAACCGGCTTCTTGTGGCACAGCCGCCCCCGGCTGTGCATCTTTTCAGCCACTTGCACGCCCGAGGGCGGGCGTGCCACAGTTCTGAAACAGCCTCTAAACGTACGCGAAGTTTTCGCCGCGCTTGACGCACACCGTGATTCCAGGTAGCCTGGAGGATTCGATACGGTGGAGTTACCGCGCCTATGCGGCGAAACATCGAAGTACGCGGCGCTCGGACGCACAACCTCAAGGGCATCAGCGTAACCGTGCCACACCGGGCCTTGACGGTCGTGACGGGCGTCAGCGGCTCCGGCAAGTCGAGCCTGGCGTTCGACACCCTCTACGCCGAGGGCCAGATGCGGTACGTCGAGAGCCTCTCGGCGTACAGCCGCCAGTCCCTCGAACAGATGGAGCGCCCCGACGTCGATTCGATCACGGGCCTGCCGCCGGCCATCGCACTTGAGCAG
>CAYGWP010000272.1:0-19078 GCA_964353455.1 uncultured Anaerolineales bacterium | reverse complement strand
AAAAATAATCAGGTGCCAGGCATCAGGGCATACCATTAGTGGGGGGTCAAAGCCCGTCCGAGTACCATATACGGTATGGAATTTTGGCTGTGGACCTGTACGCCGTGGCCTCGGGACCGGTCGATTGCGGATTGTGGATTGCGGATTGCGGATTGAACGGAGAGGCAACAACGGAGCAGATCTCACCGCGGAGGCCGCAGAGAACGCAGAGGGGAACCTGGGGTGAGACGAAAAGGCAACGGACCCGACGCAGAGAAGGCCGAGGACGCAGAGAGCCACAAACAAGAAGCCGTCAACCTTGTGAAGCCCTGGAAGGGCGAAGGACAATAGCCCAGTGGCGTGAGCCCTGGGAATCGAAAGCCCGCGCCCCCCCTCCTTCTTTCCTCTTTTTCGCAGCCCCATCGGGGCGACTTAACGCCTTTCATCCGCCACGCGTAAGGCCGATGACTTGCGCACGCCAAGCCGCAAAGAGGCAAGGCGCAGGCTGCCCCGAAATTACCGGCAAGCAGGCGAACATAGGACTTGGCGCGGAGGAAGGCTGGCAGTATAAAGGGGTTGCGGCCGGCGGCTCACTCGACGCTAGAGCGATGGTGGTGCCGGGCCGCGTCGGCGGTTGCGCGTCCCGCCCTTTGAAGAGGACCTGTCATGCCAGTGCTTCAGTTCAAGGGAAAGTCGGCGATTGAGTCGTACCACCACGGTGTGCCCCACCACCGGCTTGAGTTTGACGAGAAACTCTCGGTCATCCCCAAAGGCGAGAAGCCCGGCCTCGATGGCAACCTCATCATCGAGGGTGATAACCTCCTGGCCCTGAAGGCCCTGCTTCCGACGCACGCCGGGCGCGTGAAGTGCATCTATATCGACCCGCCGTACAATACGGGCAACGAGGGGTGGGTCTATAACGACAACCTCACGCAGCCGCAGTTCAAGGAATGGATCGGCCAGACCGTGGGCAAGGAAGGCGAAGACGCCTGCCGCCACGACAAGTGGTGCTGCATGATGTACCCGCGCCTTGAGTTGCTCAAGGAACTCCTGCGCGACGACGGGGCCATCTTCATCAGCATCGACGACAACGAGGTCCAACACCTACGCATGATTATGGACGAGGTTTTCGGCGAGAACAACTTCGTAGCCTCCATAATCTGGCGGAACAGCACTGGACCAAAACAGAGCAGATACCTATCAACCAGCCACGACTATCTTGTCTGTTACGCCAAGAGTAAGGAAAGTTGGAATCGGAATCTTCTTCCGCGAACTGAAGAGCAGGAAGCGGAATACGAGAACCCGGATAACGATCCCAGGGGGCCATGGCGCTCCGGCGGGTTAGATGCGCGCAACTACTACAGTAAGGGGAAGTATCCTATAACGTGTCCTGGCGGTAGGGTGATAGATGGTCCGCCGGGCGGCAGTTATTGGCGCGTACCCGAGGAAACCCTTTGGGACCTGGATGCAGATGGCCGCATTTGGTGGGGCGAGGACGGAAACAATGTTCCGAGAATCAAGCGATTCCTCAGCGAAGTGCAGGATGGCTTGATTCCGCAGACCATCTGGGATTACGAGGACGTCGGGCACACCCAAGAGGCAAAGCAGGAGTACTTGCGCGTGCTCTCCGACAAGGAGGTCTTCACAACCCCCAAGCCAGTTGCCCTCATCAAACGCATAATCCAGATTTCAACTACGCCGCAAGATATCATTTTGGATTCATTTGCGGGATCTGGCACTACAGGCCACGCCGTCCTCGACATGAATAAGGAAGATGGCGGGAGCCGCCGTTTCCTGCTTGTCCAGATTCCCCACGACACCAAAGACCAAGCGAAGGAGAAGATCAACATTTGCCGTACCATTACGGCAGAGCGCGTACGACGCGTCATAAACGGTTATACCTACGTGCGTCGGATGTCAAGAGGCAGGAAGGCCAACGTCAAGGTTGAGGGTCTCGGCGGCTCATTCACCTACGCCTGCGTCGGCGACCGGCTTTTCGGCGAGTACCGGGACCTGGGCGAGAAACTCCCATCCTTCGAGGAACTGGCCAAGTACATCTTCTACACCGAAACCAGCCGCCAGTGCGACTTGAAGAAGATCGACCCGGAATCGGGGTTCATCGGCTCGACGGAGGCGGCGGGCGGCACGAGTTACTATCTTCTCTACACGCCCAACCGCAAAAAAGAGGACCGCGAGATGAGCCTTGTGACCCTCAAGGCCCTGGCCGAGAGGGACAAGAACCGAAGTTGGGTGATATACTGCGAGAAGGTCTGGCTGCATCAGGACCAGTTGCGGAAGTTTGAGGTGGAGCGCGGCAAGCGCATCCGGCCGATGCTGGTGCCGTTTCAACTGAAATGACCTGCCGATGGAGTTAAAGAAGTTCCAGCGCCGCGTCGTAGATGAAGTCGAGCGGTATCTCGCACGGCTTTCGGAAGAGCGCGCCAAAGGCAACTCAAGACACGCGGCCCTCGACGCATGGGAGTCCCTGAGAATCGGGCCGTACCATGAGCACAGGAACGGCCTTGGCGAAGACCTGCCGACGTTCTGCATCAAGGTTCCGACGGGCGGCGGCAAGACGCTGCTTGCCACGCAGATACTCGGTTCGGCGTACCGCACGATGCTGAAGGACCGCAACGGCGCGGGCCTTGTGATGTGGGTTGTGCCGAGCAGCCAGATTTACCGTGACACCCTGAGGCGGCTGCGCGACCGCAACGACTTGTACCGCCTCATGCTGGAACATGCCGTGTCGCGGCGGATTGAAGTCTGGGAGAAACACGAGATCGCGCGTCTTTCGCCGGGGCGGCTGAGGGATTGCCTCAACATCCTCGTGGTGCAACTGGCCAGCACCAACCGCGAGACGCGGGAGCAACTGAAGTTCTTCAAGGACAGCGGGGGCAACATCGTCCAGCATTTCCCGCCGGAAGACGATCCCGAAACCCATAAGGCCCTCAAGAAGCAGTTCCCCAACCTGGACATGATCGTTGATGATGAGGAGTCGGGCCAACACCTTGCCGCCACGTCCATCGGCAACCTGGTGCGCCTATGCCGCCCGCCTGTGATCCTTGACGAGGGGCACAAGGCGACGAGCGAACTGGCCCGGAGCACCATCGAAGGATTCAACGCCTCGCTGGTGGTGGAACTCTCGGCCACGCCGCGCAAGGGCACGAATATCATCTGCCGCGTCAGCGGCCAGGAACTGCTGGACGAAGAGATGATCAAACTGCCCCTCAATATCGCCACGAGCGGGCAGAAGTTATGGAAGGACGTTCTGACGCAGGCCCGCGACCGCCGGGAAACGCTCGCCCGCCTTGCGGCGGAGCACACGGCTAAGGCGGGCGAGTCGCAACACATCCGGCCTATTATTCTCGTGCAAGTCCAACGCACCGGGCGCGACCAGCGAGACGCGGGGTTCATTCACAGCGAGCAGGTGAAGGAATACCTCATCGAACGGCTCGGCGTGCTTGAGACCGCCATTGCGATCAAGACATCGGAAACCGACGACATCGAGGGCATTGATCTCCTCGACCCTCTCTGCCCGGTGGAATGGATTATCACAAAGAGCGCTCTTCAGGAAGGCTGGGACTGCCCCTTCGCGTACATTCTGGTGTCTCTTTGCAACGTGGGTAGCGGCATGAGTATGACGCAGTTGGTGGGCCGCATCCTGCGCCAGCCGTACCAGGAACGCACGCCCTGCCAGGAGTTGAACGAGAGTTACGTCTTCTGCCTGCACCGGCGGGCCGGGGAGATAGCCAAGGAAGTCAAGAAGGCGCTTGAGAAAGAAGGGTACGAGGGCGACGTGGCGGGCGCGGTTGTTGATGCCACGGACCCGGATTTCCGTCGGCCGCAACGCACGGTTCGTATTCGCGATGAGTTCCTCGCATACTACACGAGGCCCTACGAGGGGAAGATTTACCTGCCGCACTTCAGCGTCAAGAACGGCAAGCACTATGAGGCGCTGGATTACTTCAGGCATCTTGTAAGCCAGGTGGACGTTGCCCGTTTCCGCTACGGTGAAATCAACTGGCCGCTTACCGAAGCCCTTAAGGAAGCCAAGGACCGCTACTACACGATCACCCTCGGCGAAGACCTGATTCGTCAGAGTGAGAAAGATGTGGACGCCCTGGAATCCGACGAGCAAGTGCTGGGCTGGATTGCGGCAAGCCTCCCGTTTGCGTACCTCAGCCACAAGCAGATTCATCATGTTGTGCGCAGCGTATATGAGAGGCTAATCAAGTCCGAACTTGACCTGCGCGACCGGCTGGCCCTGGTGAAATTCGTTGTGCGCGACAGGATTCAGACATTCGTGCAGGGCGAGATTGACGCCCAGACGGAGGCGGCGTTTGCAGCGATTTTCAACGAGGGGAAACTCCGGTTTTATCTTGAGTGCGCGGAGTGCCGTTTTGAGATTCCGGCATCCATTACGGTTAACAGCGTACGTCCCATGACGCACGACGACGGTCGGTTGCCCGCCAAGTCGCTGTTTGATTACGTGGAGCACGAATCGCAGAATGAGTACGAGCGGGCGATCGCGCTCTGCCTGGATTCCAGCGCCGATGTGCTGTGGTGGTACAGGAACCTCGTCGGCCCGGAGCACTTCACGGTCCAGGGATACAAGCGTTACCGCATCCGGCCGGACTTTGTGGTCCAGAGCGGAACGGAGCAGAGACCGGAGCACCGCGTCATCGTGATCGAGAGCAAAGGGGCGCACCTAGAAGGCAATCCCGACACGGAATACAAGCGCAAGGTCGCCCATTATTTTGAGAAGGTCGGCAAAAAGGTCACTTGGCAGCAACTCGGCAAGGACTTCAAGGACCACGTTTTCCGGTTCCAGATTCTGGATGAGGCGCAGGAACTGGGGCGCGACTGGGAGGACGCTCTTAAGGAACTCCTGGAGTCCCGCGAGTAGGCGTTACGCCGGAGCCAGCAACAATCCTGCTGCTTGGGATCGGTTGCGCGCTTGTGGCCCTGCGGCGCTGGCACCGGTGAAGGCACGAACCCCTCACCCGCCTCCGCCGAGGCTACGGCGGGCAAGCCCTACCCCTCTCCCGCCAGGGGAGAGGGAGAAAATGGAAACGCCCTACCCTCTCCCGCCCGCCAATACAACGGGCGGGCAGGCTATGGGGAGAGGGTGAAACACATGGACGGGCTCCGACGTACGTGGCTCGCGGCGGGTGGGGGAACCCACCGCGTCATGGCTCAAGTGGCGCTCAATATTAAGTGCACCGGACGCAACATGTGATTTGGCGGCTCCTTCGGGTTCCTGCTTTGCGTCAACGGGGCAGTATGTGGGTGATGTTTACTACTACAGCGCCACTTAGCGCGGCGGGTCTCCCGACCCGCCGCGCAAACCGCGTTTTCGACCGCGCCAACTTGGCTTCGTCTCGCGGTGGGTCGGGAGACCCACCGCGCAAAGGCCTATGTGGCGCTGTAGTGTTACTTGCCGGCGCCGTGCTGGGCGCGCCACTGCTCGATGCGCTCGCGCAGGTTTCCGGCAGCGCCGCCGGCCCCGTCCTGTAACTTCTCCTTGATCGCCTCCCTGGCGGCGGCACGTTCCTGCTCGTCCAGTTTCCCGTCGCCGTCCTTATCGAACTTCTTCATGATTTCTCCGCGGAGTCCCTGGAAGCGGGCCTTGAATGCCTCCTTGGCGGCTTCCCATTCGGCATCGTCGATCTTGCCGTCGCCGTTGGTGTCGAGTTTCTTGAAGGCCTCCGGATGATTCTCCGCGATGCGGGTCTTGATGGACTCCTTGGCGGCGGCGCGCTCCTGCTCGTCGAGTTTCCCGTCGCCGTCCTTATCGAACTTCTTCATGATCTCCTCGCGGCGGCCCTGGAGTTTCGACCTGAGTGCATCCTTTGCGGCGGCGCGTTCCTGTTCATCCAACTTGCCGTCGCCGCTGGAGTCGAACTTCTGGATGAGTTCGCCGCGGCGTCCCTGGATCGAGGCCTTTGCAGCGGCGCGTTCCTGTTCATCGAGTTTGCCGTCATGGTTGGCGTCGAACTTTTCCATGAGGCGAGCGCGGAGTCCGCCGAGCGCCGGCCCCTGGCCCTCATCGGTCGCCGCCCGCGCGGGCAGCACGAGGACCGCCAGTCCCAGGACCGCCGCCGTGCACAACAGGACGCTTGACTTCATGGCCTTCTCCTTGCGAGTCCGTAGTTGTTCGCGTGTGGCGGCGGCCTCGTGCCGGCGTCACGTGCAGCACGCATTATCCCCGCCCACCGCACCGGGGATGATGCGGTTTTATGGTCGAGCGGGCGCGTGGCCGTTGGCCTTCCAGTTCTCCATCGCCTTGAGGGCTTCCTGGCGTTCTTCGGGGCTGAGTTTGCCGTCGCCGTCGGTGTCGAAGCGGTCGAGCATCCGCTGGCGCATGCGCTGGATTTCCGGCAGCCGCGAGCCGAGGCGTTCGCGGACGGCGGCTCGCTCCTGGTCGTCCAGTTTCCCGTCGCGGTTTGTGTCGAACCTCTGGAATGCCTGCCCGGCGAAGGGATGCGTGGCCTCTCGCCGCTGGATGGCCTCCATCAGCGTGCGGCGCTGCTGCGGATTCAGTATCCGCATGAAGGAGCCGAGGTGCTCGGCCATCTGGAGCCTGAGTTGCTGGGTCTGCTCGGCCTCGAACTCAATCAGGTCGCGTGCCCGCCGCGGGTCGGCCGAGTCGCCGGACACTGCGCCCCAGAGTTCCTGGCGCGCGGCAAAGATGGATTCGCGGGCCTGGCGGGCTTTGGCCGCCATGTCGTCGCGGAGTTGCAGGTACGTCCGGCGCTGCTCGTCGGAGAGGCCCAGGCGCTCGGCCACGACCTTCGTGCCCTCGTCGGCCTGGACTTGGTCGCCAGTCGAGCGGGCCTCGAAGAACCCGCCCGCGAAAAAGAAGTTGAACACCAGCGACAGCGTAAGGAGCATCCAGGGGAGTTTCCGTGTCATGGCCGGTCCTCCGCCAGGGCCTGCGCCAGTTCGTCGCCCATTTCCGCCTCGCCCCAGGGATCGGCGAGCCCGAACGTCGCCTCCTGCACGAGGACCTCCGTCAGGTCGATGCCCCGGCGCCCTGCGGCATCTCCGGAGACGAAGCCCAGGTACGCGACCGCCGCAACTGCCGCCGCCGCTGCCGCCCACCGGCCGTAACGGAACCAGCGGACGGACCGGGCCTGCGCGGCCGGCGGCACGAGGGCCTTCGCGCGGGCCGCCACGCCCGCCGGGGCGATCACCGGCGGCGCGGCCGAGAGACGCTGCGTCTCCGCGATAGTCTCCAGGCACCGCGGGCACGCCGCAAGATGGGCCTCGACCGCGCTGGTTTCGGCCTCGGAAGCCAAACCGTCAACGTAGGCCGCAAGGAGGATGGTGTCCGGACATGGGCCGGCGGCGGTGCGCTTAACGTGGCTCCACAGCCGCCGCTCCGCCGGGTCGAATTGTTCCGCACTGGCCATGATTTGCCTTTCATCTTGTTGTACGTAACCCGGGTCAGAAACATCCCCGCTGGTTGGAGGAATTCTTACCCTGTGTCGAAGTGTTCGCGTAGCCGCGCGAGGGCCTTATGCCGGGTGCTCCGCACGGTCTGGGCGTCGATGCCCAGGATGCGCGAGACCTCTTCAACCGACATCTGCCTGTCGAAGAGCATGTGGAGGACGAGCCGCTGCCGCTCCGTGAGGAGTCCGGCGGGAATCTCGACGGCGGGCGGGCCGGCGTCTTCCGCGGCGGGCGCGGCGGGTTCCTCGCCTTCGAGCGGCGCCGTCTCCGGCCGGCGCTTCCGCAGGTGGTCGAGGGCCGCAGACCGCGCGATGATCGTCAGGTACGTTGCGAGCGATGCCCGCGCCGGGTCGAACGCCCGCAGCAGCCGGCAATCGTTCGCCAGGAGCCGCACGAAGACGTTCTGGACGACGTCTTCGACGCCGCTCGCCCCGGGCTGCGGCAGGCGGTCGCCGACCGTCCGCGCCACGGCGGCGTAGATGACGGGCGCGAAGCGGCTCACGAAGGCATCCCACGCCCGCTTGTCGCCGCTCAAGATGCCGCGCAGGTCGAACGTAATCGGACGGTCCCCTTATCCAACCGTCAGCGTGTCGCCTTCGCGCAAGGTTACGGGTTTCTTGAAGCGGACGATGGTGTGGTTGCCGTCGCGCGAGACGGTCGCCGCCAGGCGCTTGCCGCTCAACACGACCCCAGCGCGCCGGCCGACGGCGATGCCGAGGTGCAACTCCTTGAATGAGAGTTCCCCGGCCTGGCAGAACAGTCCGAACCCGTCCGCCGCTTGGACGAACCGGCCCCAGCCGCTCGAAGAGACCCACGGGGCGCGGACCTCATCGCTCCGGACGGCCGGCGCGAACGTGACTCTTGCGCGCGGCACGTCGATCTTAAAGCCGGTGGCCCCCAGGAGGACGGCCCATGACGACATTGCGCGGTAGTAGTGGTCGCCGCACTCCACGTGGTTCCAGAACCGGCCGGCGCGGTCGTAGCGCTCGTGGATGTTGCGGACGACGGCCCAGCCTTCGCCGGCCATTCCGAAATCAAACATCATTGATGCGATGGCGTACTCGATTCCCGTCCACGGGGCGGTGGCCTGGAGGTTCTGGTGCGTCGAGAGCCGCTTGGGCCGCTTGGGCGGATACGTGGCGTTCACGAGGCCGTCTTCCGGGCTGTAGTTATAGCGCATGACGGCCCTGAGGGCCGCGAGGACCCGCTCGCGCGGCAGGCAGTGGCCGAGGCCGATGAGTTGCGTGAACCACTCGCCGTCGATCTGGTCGGTCATGCAGCACTCATCCCGCGCCTTGCCATCGACCCAAAGGCTGTAGTATTCTCCATTCCATAATTTCTTCTCGAAGGATGCCGTGCCCTTGCGGAGGACCGCCCGCCACCGGGCCGCCTGGGCGCGTTTGCCCAGGTCTTCAGCCGCGCGGGCCGCCGCCAGCAGGGCCGACAGCCACAGGCTCGCGATGTACGACGGCGTTCCGTAGAAGTGCCAGGCATCGTACGTGTTCCAGCGGGTGTCGTGGTCGGGGAGGCCGTCGCCGTCGGCGTCGAGCGCGGCCGTGCTCTCCATCGCGCGGACGATGTGCGGCCAGAGCCGCGCGAGGTACGGGCGGTCGCCCGTCCAGAGGTAATCGCGCACCGCCAGCAGCACGAACTGCTGGTTCATATCGACGCGGCCGAAACCGTTATCGACCGCCGAAAGGTCGGGCGTGAAGAAGTGGTGCACACGCCCGTCGGCACGCTGGAACCTCGCGCCCATCTCCATCTGCCGCGCCTGGAGGTCCGGAAACAGCGCCAGGATGCCGAACGAACCCTGGTACGTGATGTCGGTGGTGTGGAACCCGCAGCAGCCGAGGCCCTCCCATACGGCGAAGTCGCCGGCCTTCGTCCACCACGTGCACTTGGGGAGGGTCGTGAGTTGCCCGGCCCACGCATCGGCCAGCACCGGGTCGAGCGACGTATCGAAAAGCGTTTCCGCGAAGGCGACGGTGCGGGCCCGGTGGATGTCGCGGTTGGCCGCGAGGAACCGGCTCACGTCCTCGGCGTCATCGAACCAGTTTTCGTACATGTGACCCAGCCGCGGCCCGCGCTCGCTGTAGTGGTTCGGGAAGTGCCAGGCGAGCGCGAAGGAGATCTCCCGTTCTTCCTGCGGCGCCAGGAGGAGCGTGGAGGCCAGCGCCCCATCCCCCCACGTCTGGCCGCGGCGGTCGGGTTCGCTGTAGCGGTCGAGCCGCGCGCGGACGGCCTTGAGGAACATGGCCAGGCCCGCATCGGTCGAGAGCGACTTTATTTCCGCCTCGGCCACGCGGTCGTAGAGGGTCCGCGCGAAGGGCCAGCGGCAGACGGACCGCGCGAGGCGCTTCTTCTCCGCCGGCGGCAGGGCGTCGATTTCCTCGGGCGCCGCCGGCACGAGGGCCAGCGGCGAGCGGCTTCCCGAGAGGCTGGGCAGGCGGCCGGCCGAGCGGAACTCGTGCAGGAAACACTCGTGGAAATGCCCATATATGCCGTCAGATAGATGTCGTCCGGCCATGAAGTCGGCGAACTCGCCGGCGATCCAACTCGCATCGCCGCCCGCAACTGAAAAGGCGAGGCTGCCCGCCGTGGCATCGCACCCGAGGTGCGCGCTGGTGCGCATCACGAGGTGCGTAGCGCCGCCTCCGCGCACGATGGAGTTCGCGAGCCGCCGGTCTGCCGCGCCCCACGCCAGCGGGTTCTTGAGGACCCCCAGGACGCTCGCCTCGACCGGCTCATCGCTCGTGTTGCGGATGCGGAAGACGGCGTAGAAGCCCGGCGTGCCGCTGGTCCGCGAATCGTGCGGGATGAACGGCGAGAACATCTCGGCCGAGACGGCCACCGGCAGGTCGTCGTCGATGTACCGGAGGCCCGCGACCGGGTAGCGGCCGGTGAACTCGATGCGGCGGACGCTCTTCAGCCACGGCAGCGAATACAGGTTGTGCTGGTCCGAGCGGGTGCCCAGTCGCCGCATGATTGGCGCGGCCTGGCCCTTGCGGGTGCGGATGTGAAACGCCAGGGCCCCCGGCGGCAGGTCGATGCCCGCCCCGCGGCAGCACTGGGGCTGCTTGGGCGCCCAGCGGCCGAGGTTAAAGATCTGCCATTCATGGAAATATCCATCCGGCTGGATTTCAACCGAGCCCGTCCCGATCCCGCCCAGCGGGATGCCGCTCGTGTGAGCCATGCTGCCGGCCAGCGTAGCCATGCGACGTTCCTTTCACGTTGATCTTCGCGCGGCCCGTAGTATGTATCTAGCGTAGCGCCGTTCACCCCCTCTCCCCTCGCGGGAGAGGGGTTGGGGGTGAGGGGGCCATACGCGGCAACCCCTCACCCGGCCTTCGGCCACCCTCTCCCGCGAGGGGAGAGGGTTAACGGCACAGCACACGCTGAGCACATACGATCCGTACGGGCCGCGCGACAAGAGTTGGAGTAGCCTAACGTCGGAAGGCGGACGGGTCGAACAAAAACATGCCCGCTAAGGAATCAGCCGCACGGCCGCGAAGCCATGCGGGCGGATGGGGACCGCGACGACGCCGTCCGCGATGGGCAGTTCCTTGATGTCTCGCTCCACGAGGTCCGTGAGGATGGCGCGCCCGTAGCCGGGAATCCTGATGGCGAGAGGCCCGTCCTTGCCGGCGGTCTCCCACAGTCGCAGGATGGATCCGCCTTCGCGCAGATCGTCGGCGGGCTTGAAGGCCGTGGCGATGGCCCGCGACGGATCGACCTCGACGGGCGATGCCCCGAGGACCTGCGCAGGCGCCGCGCCCGGAATTGCGATCAGCGGCATCGTCACGTCGCGGCTGAAGGCAACCGCCTCGGCCTGGTTGTACGGCCCCGCGTGGGCACGAAGCGCGAAGCGGAAGCGGAACTCCTCGACACCGTTCTGGTCTCTCACGACTTCTTTGTGGTTCTGGTCGTTGCCCAGGACCTCGAACGTGATGGGGTCCAGGTCCAGTCGCAGGAGGAACGCATCGAGGGGCACGATGGTGACTCCGGGGCCGTCGGGCATGGACACATCGACGAACCCCTGAACGACGACCCGCTTCGCATCGGCGCCGGGCAGAAGGTCGCCCTCGGGTTGCGGCTTGGGCCGGATGACGCCGCCCGGCGTCTCGACCCGCAGCACGGCGCCTTCGCGCATGACCGGAAACACCACGCCCAACCACTCCGCCAACGGCGACGGGGCCTTCGAGACAAGCACGTCGAAGTCCATACGGTCGATGTCTGCGTAAACGTAGGGGAAGACCATGAAACCCATTTCCCTACTTGTGCCGTGGACGCGGGTGGGCCGTCCCAGGAACAGACGCGATCGCACAGGGCCGGCGTCGTCAAGGCATCCAAGGAAAAGTCTGCCGTCGGATTCTCCAATCCCGGGGTGAACGACGCGGCAAAGGGAGGCCGCCTTACCGGGGACCAGGAGTTCCTGGCCGCTGGACTTGTGCAAGAGACTCCTGATACTTCGGGTCTCTTCATTCAGCGATAACCGATAGAACGGACTCTCCAGGGCAGTATCCGAGTACGGCAACTTGGGGCTCGTACGGGCACCTGAACTGCTAAGACGGTATTGCAGCGTGCTGAAACCATATGGCGGAATCTCGGGCGACACAAACAGCGTGCCACCTTGGCCCGGTGGCTGCAACTGAGCCGGCAGGTTCCGGCCCTCGTATGATACCTCATATAGTCGATCATCGGGCAGCCCCTCGGGACGCACCAGTCCGCCGCGCGGCCGGCCAGATGGGTTGAACACGGTGATGGACCCGGTGTCAGGCCGTCCTGCGTGCCTCCAAGTTCTTGCCCGAAGGTCCGCCGCCAGGCGAAGGAGTTCCTCGCTCCATCGCTTGCGGAGATCGGCGTTGTGGCGCTGGTTGCGCTCGTCGGTGCCGTTCCAGGCGTGGTCCGAGAGCATGCACAGGCACCACTCTGCGCGGCGGCGGTCGGCCTCGGTCTCCTTGAAGAGTTCGGGCCGGGTGCGGCCGACGACGGCCAGCAGGGCCTCGGCGGCGAGGAACTGCCGCTCGCCTTCGCGCAGACGAGCGGCGTACTTGGCGAGGCTGACGGGCCAGGAGTCCCACGAGTGTCCGAAGTCGCCGCGCACGGTCGGCAGGAACGGCTGGCGGGCCTCGGCCTCATCGACCGCGCGGCAGAACATGGGTAGAGTTGCGTTGATGAGTTTCGGGTGCGGCCCCGGGGCGGCGTTGTACCTGGCGATGCCCTCGGCGAAACCGCGGGCGTGGTTGCCCGAGCCGGGGTTGATATCTCCATGCGTGCCGCTGGCCAGGACGGCCCGTAGCGGATACGCGGCCCCGAGCGACCTGTAGTGCGGCAGCCACTCCGCCAGCACCGATTCCGGCTTACGCAGGATGGCCGCGCCCTGGGTGTAACTTGAGCGGTTGCATGCCCACGGGTCCATGACGACCCTGATCTTCGACCCGTCGGGCCCCTCGTAAGTAAAGAGCGGCGGGGTCTTCAGGCCGCGGAACGTGGAATCGTAGTTGTAGAACGGGCTGGAGAGCCACCGTATGCCGCAGCCCGCGAGGATGGTGGCGGTGCCCCACGGGAGGCACGGCTCCTCGATGTGCTCGGCCCATTCGATTCTGGGGATTCCCCACTCGCGTTCCAGCCGCCGGGCGGGGTAAAGCGTGCGGACGGTCTGCTCAAAACTCGCGAGGCCCCACAGCGAGTTGCATAGATATGGGCTTACGAAGATGCGGCCTTCCTTGATGCGGCGCACGAGTTCGTCCTTGCGGTCGGGGTACTTCTCGACGAAGCAGAGGGCCTCCTGCGTGACCGCCATGTTGTATCGGTCCTGGTTTTCGGGCGGCGCGGAGTCGGTGCGGTTCATCTCATCGAGGTGCCCACGGACGATGTCGGCGAAGGCCTGGCGGGTCTCGGCTTCCGTCAGGCCCCAGGTGTAATCGGGACAGTTGTCGTTGGCAATATATATGGACCATGCCGCGGAATCATCGGGCGCGGCCGCGGGGGCTGGAGGCGCCAGGAGCACGCAGACAAGCAACGCAATCGGCGCCACAATCCTATTCATGGAGTTTGGTTCATTTTACCGCTATGAGAGGAGTCACCTTGTCGTCAAGGGTTGCCGCCGCATACTCAAGCGCCTGCCGGATGTCCTCATCCTCCAACTCCGGATACTCTCGGCGGAGTTCATCCCGGTCGGGATGGGCGGCCACCGCTTCCAGCACGCGGCGTACAGTCAGCCGCAGGTTGCGGATGCACGGTTGTCCGTTCAGGCGGGCGGGGTCGCACGTTATGCGGTCAAAGGGCATGATGCATCCTTTCCCATTCTTGCCAGGGCCTTCGGTATTATACCGCCGCCCCTTGCGGCACAACAGGTCAGAATGCGTATGAGGATGAGAGCAGATGGCGTCGCGGGTTCATCGTGGCAGATAAAAGGGTCCAGGACCCTTTTTCGGCCTTGGAGCGTGTATGAAAACCCTGTGGCTCAGCCGCCCTCGGCTGAGCGCCTCGTGTCGGCGACAGGCTTTGCCGCCGGAATTGCACACCCGAGGGCGGGTGTGCCACATGGCCCAGGCGGTTCTCATACACGTTCTTAGAGTCGGACCGAAAGGCGCGCGGCCCGCCAGTCCGTGGGGCGGGCCGCGCGATCAGTTCGTCCTACTTCGCCCCGAGGTGAAAGGTGATGTCTCCGGTGCGCTTCTCGTCGTCCCAGTCCTTGCCGCCGTTGTCCTTAAAGTCGGCGCCGATGCTGTAGATGACGATTCCGCCGCCGGTCGTCGCGGCCATCTTCATCGGCTTGCCGTCGAACGGATCGACCGGTGCCGCGGGCATGAACTCCGGCACGAGGTCCTCAAGGCGGGCCGGCAGGCGGCCGGTCTTCAGGCGATACGACGTTGCGGCAACCGCGGCCATCGCCAGGCGATGCCGCGCATCGGCCCTTGCCGCCACCTCCATGCACCGGCCAAGTGCCGGCACGATAAACCTGGTCAGGATGCCCATTCCGTGGTTCTCGGACAGTTGGGATTCGGTCCTCTGCCACTCGATGTGCGTCTGGAAGTACGGCCGCGCGGCAATCGAGCGGTACTCACCCATCACATTGCGATAACTAAAGATCTCGTCGGGCAGCAGGTACACGCGCCAGACGGGCAGCAGCGGGACCAGGAACGACTCGACGTTGAGCCCCAGAGCGCGCATGCCCATGTCTCCCTCCGACACCATGGGGAACGCCGACAGGCCGAACGCCTCCTCCATCTGGAAGACGCGCGGCATGATGTGCTGAAACGAAGTTGTCTCATCCATGGCGAGGACCTTCAGGTCGTCGGCCCCCGGGCGGCAGGCGGCCAGGACGGCCTCCAGCCCTTCCGAGCCGGCGGTGTCGATCGACATGGCCACCAGCGCGCTGATGGTGATCGGTTCGCGCCGCGTGTGCTCGGCCATGCCGAAGACGGCGGCGATGTCTTCCAGGGCCTCGCGCGGCTTGCCGTCGGCGGCCTTCAACCGGGCATCGACCACCAGCAGTCGCGCGGCATGACGGAGGTCCGAGAGTTCAGGCAGGAGCATGTCGAACCCTGGCGCCGCCCAGTTGCGCTCGAAGGAGCAGTCGGGCATGGCGGCGGCGCGCCGCAGGATCGCGATAGCCGGCTCCTGGCGTTTCATGAACGCCCTGAGGGCTGCGCTGTCGGAATCGAAACCGGGTTTCTGCGGGTCATCGGCCCAGTTGCCCCATTCCTCGGACCACTCTTTGGGCAGGGCATCGCCCTTGTCCATGGTGTTGAAGGCCTTCTCATAGACGAGGGCGGCGTTGTCGCGGTCCGCGATGCGCGGCGGGGCGAGCGCCATCGCCCGTGCCCCGGCCTCGGTCCGAAGTGCCGCCACCGACATCCTGGCCGTCAGGTCCATGTTCCAGAAGGTCATGACATAGCATGCTGCGGCCGCCACAAGTCCGATGGCGATCCGTAACGGCGGCCATGCGGTAGCCGCGGGCGCCTGGCCCTCGCCGCGCCTGAGGCCTTGCCGTATGACGATCGCCATGCCGATGCCGACTGCCGCCGTCCACGAGAAGGTGTACGCCACCCAGTCGTGAGAGAGATGCCTGTCATAGTAGATGAACCAGGCCGCCGCAGCCGTGGCGATGCCGAGGCCGAAGATGATGACCGCGGCCGCCACCGGGAAGAGTATCTGGAGCGACCGCCACCGCAGCCGCGCGGCGCCGGCCGTCACGACGGCCACGAGGAACAGGGCAGTGGCCAGTGCCTCGATCCATATTAGTGCGTATCCCATGGCAATCTCCTTTCGTGTCGCCAGCGGTGGTGTGCCACGGCCGGCTTGTCCGGCCGTGTCTTACCCCGCGCCGACTGCCCACGGCCGGTCAAGCCGGCCGTGCCACACAGGTGGTTGCTGAGACCTTCAGCCCCAAAGTTGTGACAGAGCAATTACGACTTCCCGGTCCGGCCGGCCGGCGCGCGCATCGGCAGCCGGATGTCCTCGCAAGATACCTGCCGGTCAAGCGACGGCCTGAGTTCGGGTGCGAGCACCAGGCCCGACCCGGCCCTGAGCAGCACGGCCTGTCCGAGGGCCTGCTCCTCCGACATTTCCGGGACGAGGCGCCGCACGGCC
The DNA here is from genome assembly GCA_964353455.1 of uncultured Anaerolineales bacterium. Classification (GTDB taxonomy): domain Bacteria; phylum Planctomycetota; class Phycisphaerae; order FEN-1346; family FEN-1346; genus CAYGWP01. The sequence continues at coordinate 3,046 of CAYGWP010000272.1, read as the reverse complement.
TCGGCGGTGGCAAGCGTGTCGGGGCCGTCGCCGGGGGTGTGGAGCGCGAAGACCGCGCTATTCGTTGACATGACGCTGAGGTTAAGGAGCAGTATGACGGCTGCGGCCGCCGCCAAGGCGCACTTCCATGCCGTAAGCGGCTTCCGAGCGGGGGCCGCCGCAGCGCGGAGTTCGCGCCGGACGGCGGTCATCACGCGGTCCCGGAGCGCCTCGGAGGGCTGCGGCCGCGGCCGTGCGGCAAGTTGCCGCTCAATCGCCGCCAGTTCTTCGGGAAGTTCGTGCGGTTCCACGGTGCTCACTCCTCGCCTTGTGTGCCACGGCCGGCTTGTCTGGCCGTGCGCTTCCCCGCGACGCACGGTCACGCAACGGCAAAGCGTGGCCGTGCCACCCGAATCACTTCATGCGCTCCCGCAACTTTTCAAGGGCGTACCGGTATCTGCTGGCCGCCGTGTTCGGGCTGGTGCCGAGGACGGCGGCGATTTCGTGGAACGTCAGTCCGCCATCGACCTTCAGGGCGATGACCTCTCGCTGTTCGGGGGGAAGCGAGGCGAGGGCCTGCTCCAGCCGCGCGGACCTCTCGGCTGGGATCTCGCTCTTCGCGGGCGCCCGCCATTCCGGAGGGCGGGCCGGGTCGGTCGCCTGCGGCATGATCCGCTGCCGCGCGATGCGCCTTGCGGCGGCGTGCCGGAGCGATGCGAAAAGGTACGCCGAAAGGTTCTCGACCCGTCCAAGCGTTGGCCGCGACTTCACCAGGCTGAGGAATAGGTCCTGCACGGCATCCTCCGCTTCGTCTCGTGTGCCCAGGATTCCGCAGGCGACGGCCAGCAGCCGCGGGGCGAACCGCTCGTAGGCCGCCCGAAAGGCGTCCTCGCGTCCGGCGGCAAGACCAGCCAGAAGTTCCTCGTCGGGCCCGGGCATCTGTCTCTCCGCACCCAATAAGAGCCGGGGCGTCAGACGATTTGTCTATGATTTCGCCGCGGAATCAAGTTAATACCGCCGGCGACGAAGAAAAGGGTCCTGGACCCTTTTCTCCGCGCGAAGTGAAGAATCCGGCCGTGGCCCCGGTTGCGGACTCCAGTGGCATGAAGATAAGCAGTACGGCCTGAACCGCAGAGCGGCGCAAAAGACCTGTTGCTCTTGCGGGGGGAGGGCGGGTAGGATGACTGCGGCTCAAGCATTTGCAGGCCGGGGGGAGGGGGCAGGTCATGTCTATCCGGCCGTTTTGTGCGCTGATGCTGTCGGCGTGTCTTGCCGCGCTGGCGCAGGCGGCGGCGCGGGATGATGCCCAGGTCCAGGCGGAACTGGGGAGACTCTTCGCCAAGGTCAAGGGTCTGAAGGCGGTGGACCTGCCCGCAAAGGGCGTGGTCATGCTGGCGCCCAAGCAGTCGGTGACGGTCGAGACCCTGCGCGGCGTGCCGCTGGACGATGATCCGCCGGTGCTGAACGAGCCAGCCGTGGCGTACGATGCGGCGCAGGGCGACGGCTTTGCGCCGGGCAAGGCGCCGTACGTCGCCCGCGATATCAAGCCTTTCCGGTTCCGCTACTTCAATAACATGGTGGATTACGGCGGGAAGCACAACTTCCCCATGCAGGACTACGCGCTGGCCCACGGTTTCAGCGTGCTGCGCCCATGGGGCCGGAAGCCGGAGGATTCCCCGCACCTTCCCAAGGGGACGGTCTGGGCGTGGCCGGGGCCTACGTTCAACTGGCCGGTCTGGATGGAGGAGAACAAGATCGGCGAGGGCCGGTACGACCTGCTGGCGGGCAAGGACCTGGCGAAGGTGCTGCTGGAGAAGAACGCCTTCGCGCGGCCTGCCACGGCCGACGCGCTCTGGTTCTTCATGGGCATGAACGTTCTGCCGCAGGACAAACTGCGCGAACAGCCGTGGTATCCGAAGTCTGCGGCAGAGCGGGCCCGCTTTGAGAAGAACTACTACGACGGCTATGCCGCGGTTTACCTTTCCAGCATTCAGGCCGCCCGCAGACGCGGCTGGCAGACGATCTCGCTTGACGCGTGGGCGCCGTACGCCAAGGGGTGGTTCGGCCTTGAGAAGGCGCCTGTCGATCCGGCCGGCGACCATCCGTGGAACACCTACGGCAAGAGGATCTGCGAGCAGGTTGACGTCATCAACCACGCGGTCACCATGCCCTACATGACGCCCGGCAACGTGGCGTTCTCGCTGGCCTACACCGATAACATCATGCGCCTGATCGGCACGCTGCCTGTTAAGAAGCCTGTGCGCACGCGGTACTCGCTCCATTACTCAGGCGGCGGACCGGGGTGGCGATGGTGGGCCGGGCAGCCGATGGGCGTTGAAGAGGCCCGGGCATTGGCCGCAATGGCGTTCTTCACGGGCTTCGACGGGCTGATGCTGTGGGGCTGGAACGCCGACCGCAACCCCCACGTGGCGGACATCACGCCCGGCCGCGAGGCCACTGTCGGCCGGCAGTTCGAGTGCAAGGCCGATGGGGCCGGAAAGTCGGCGAAGGCGGCGCTTTTCGAGCACGACGACGTGATCCATTTCGACAGCGTGGATGCCGCCGGGATAGCGCACTTCCAGAAGGTCCAGACCACGCCGAAATCCGATGGCGGCGTGGGCCAGGACTACCCCGCCTACGTCATGCCGACGGATGCCCTGCGGCCGTGCCTGAGGGCGGCGTCGGAGCCGGTGTCGGCGTTCATCGAGGGGATGGCCTTGGCGAAGCCATTCGAGTACGTTCTGCGGCACGGCCAGGTCCGGATCGACGTGACGGCTCAGGACCAGTTCTTCAAGGTCCAGCCGATAGTGCGGCAGGTCCAACTGGGGCGGTATCACGTCGTGGCGACCTACGACCCGCAGTGGCAGAAGAACCAGGTGATGCAGTCGGTTGAACTCAAGGGTTTCGACGGCCGGAAAGGCCTGACGGTGCTCTTGCCTGCCGACTCGCAAACGCGTATCTTTGTCCTGCGGCAGCCAGAGTAGAGGAGGCAATCATGAATCGCAGGCAGTTCTGCAAGGGGTCTCTTCTCGGCGCGGCGGCGATGGCGTTGCCGCAGGGCCTGCTG
>CAYGWP010000271.1:0-18106 GCA_964353455.1 uncultured Anaerolineales bacterium | reverse complement strand
GTGGACGATAGGGTTGGGGCTGTGGTACACTCTTTTTGCCTCTGGGAGGATAGGGCTCCGCAGGAGTGCGACCCGAGCGCCCGGAGGCGGGACGTACGGCAGAGGGCCGTGCCGCTGCGGTGGCGCGGCCTTCCTTTTTTTCTACGTCGGCAAAGTTGACTTGAGGAGAATCGCCTCCAGGTGACGCAGGAAGGCGGAGGAATCGCGGATCTCGGATTGCGGACTTGCGACTCGCCCGCCCTTGCCGTTTTGCCGTCACTTTGAACCTTTCCCTCCGTCCCTGGTTGTTCACTTAAGTATCGCCCCGCAAAAACGCCTGCGCCGATTTTGACTTCCGGGAGGCGAAAAAAACCGGTTTTCGGACCCCAAAACGGCCCTGGCGCTAGCGCCAATGGGGTTCGAGGGTCCGGATGTTAAGATGGGCAAGACGATTTTGAACGGTTTTGATCGGTTTTGATCGGTTCTTGACGGTTTTGGACGGTTTTAGATCGTTTTTTCACCGAATTTTACGCTAATGAATGAATATAGGTGAACTGCTCGATAGATATGCAAGTATATCCGGGCCGGGGCGGAAGCCCGAAGAAGAATCAGGTGCCGGGCGTCCGACCACAATAGGCGGGGGCGGGGGAACACTATATGTAGGGGGCACAAGGCGGGTCACTGGGTGACTGGGTAACGGAGTGAACGGAAGAGGCCGCGACCGCCGAGACTGAGAGGCTCGAACGTCAAAGCCCAGGGCAACGCCTGGGTCCCGTAAACGCCGACCGCAACCTGCCGTACAATCTTGTAAAGCCCTGGGCGGGCCGGGGCCGCCCGCAGACGTATCGTGATTTCTGCCGTTATTGATGCTGTGCGGCCCGAAGGGCGGAACGTTCCCTGACACTCCGGACTGAGGCCCTGGCTGCCGGTTGACAGGGCCTGCCGGGAGGGGGTACAATCCGGTCGTGTCGTCCGGATGTGCACCCTTGCTGCCACAGGAAGGGGCAACCCATGTCGCGCTTGGTAGTCCTTGGTCTGGCGGCCTGCGGGATCATCGCCCTATATTGCTCGTACGCGGCCGCGTCGGAGGCGGAAGAGAAGGCCCAGAAGACTTTCGACACGCTCTACGGCGAGGACTTCAGGCGCGCGGCGGCCTCTCGCGACACGGCGCAGGCCGTCGCGCTGGCAGCCAAGTTGCTGGATGCCGCCAAGTCGGCCGAGACCCAGCCGGAACTGATGGCCCTCCTGTGTGCGAAGGCGTGTGAACTGGGCGCGATGGATGTCAAAGGCTACGAGACCGCGGGGGCGGCCGCCGCGCTTGCCGAGATGACGACGCCCGAATTGGCCGGTCCGTGCCAGGATAAGATCGCCACAATCCGCCAGAAGCAGTATGACAAGGCCCGCCCGGAGGAAAAGGACGCGGCCGGCGATGCGCTTGTCGATGCGCTGGTCGCCTCGGCGGCAACCAAGAGACGGGCGGGCGACGTAGAGGAAGCGGACAAGCGATTGCGCAAGGCGCTGGCCGTGGCCAGGGCCGTCAAGTCTCCGAAGACCGACGGCGTGGAATTGCAGGTTCGTGCGATCGCCGAGCGCCAGAAGGCGGCGGTCCTGGCGGCGCAACTGAAGGTCCAGGTGCAGGCCGACCCGGCCAACGCCAAGGCCCGCGACCAGTTGGTGCGGTTGCTGGTAGTGGACCTCGACGACCCGGCGGAGGCGGCGAAGTACCTCGATGAGACGAGCGAGGCGGCGCTTCGCAGGTTCGTGCCGGCGGCCGCCCGGCCTGTCGCCGAGATGCCGGACATGGGGTGCCTTGAGTTGGCCGACGGGTACCTGCAATTCGCGTCTGCGGCCGGCCTTGCGGGCAAGATGGCGGCGTACGCCCGGGTGAAATCCTACGCCGAGCGGTTCCTGAGACTCCACGAGGCGCGAGACATCGATCGGACGCGGATGGAACTGGCCCTGAAGAAGGCGGATGCCGAACTGGCGAAATTCGGCGGCGGGGCAAGGAAGAAGATCAACGTTGCCCTCCTGACTGGCGGGCGCCTTTACACCAGCGCCCCCGCGGCCTTGATGAACGTGTTTGATGGGCCGGGCATCAGCGTGACCGCCATGCGTCAGCAAGTAGGCGGCGAGGTCTTCGATAGCATCGACGATTGGAAATACGATGTCGTGGTCTTCTACAACGTCTATCAGAAGATCACCGAGAGGCAGCAGCAGAACCTGCTGAAACTGGCCGACAAGGGCGTCGGCCTCGTTATCCTCCACCACGCGTGCGAGGCCTACAACGAGTGGCCCGAATTCCTCAAGATCGTCGGCGCGACGTTCACCGGCACGACGTCAACCAAGGCCGACGTCAAGTACAGGGTCCGCGTGGCCGACCCGAAGCACCCGATCACGGCGGGCCTTTCGGACTACGAGTTGACCGACGAGACTTTCGCGGGCGTGCAAGTGGACCCGCTGAACCACATCCTGCTGACCACCGTCGAGCCGTCGAGCATGAAGACAATCGCCTGGACGCGCACGTACCGGAACTCCAGGGTCTTCTACATCCAGAACGGCCACGACGCCGGGGCGTTCATGAACCCCACCTACAAGGTCCTCGTGCAGCGGGGCATCCGCTGGGTCGCCGGGCAGTTGTAGGCTTTCCACTGGTTCCGCGTCGGCCCGTACGGGCGCGCCTCTCCACCCGCGGCTGCAACCCGCCGCTCCGCCGGCCGAAGCCGTGCGAATGCCAGGGCACGCGAAGGCAGATATACTCATAAACTCATCGAGCACCATGCCGCATCTGCCGCCGTTTTCAGTTGACCGCCGGCCCTTGCCCATGTACCGTGATTTCCACTGCGGCCCTGACGACGCGGACGGGACGCCCGGCTGGTGATGGAGCGTTTGTAGCGCGGCTGGAGGAACTGAGCGGGCGTTTTCTTGCGCCCCGCAAAGGCGGCCGTCCGAGAAAGGCCCGCCCGCCCGCCGGGAGCCGACGAAAGAGGGGAAAACATGGGTAGCGTCCCCAGCGTTACGAATATGGCCAGCCCCTCTGCCTTGGACTGCTTTGGCGGTGTCTGCTGAGCAGTGAGCCGTTCTTGAATCGGTGGTGGCTCCTACTGCTGCACATGCCCTTTGCCCGAAGAGGCTTCCATGCGGGAACGCAGGCGCCTGGCGCTTCGATGGAACCACCAGGCGTCGGCCAGAGCCAAGATGCCGAACACGCCGAACAACGCCCACATAGCGCCACGTGTTTCCACGGTGCGCAGATTCTGATGGTACTCGCCCCATTGCTTAATCAGGCTGGATTCCTGAGGTGAAACGACGAAGATGTAGAACGGCAATGTCAGCGTTCGCCGGTTGTTCGGGGAGACCTCGCGTCCGACGTAAATCGGATAACGGACATCGAGAACTACCTCACACGGAACGGGTTGGTGCAGCGGAGCCTTTGAGAGATCGATATGCCCATTGAGTTGCGGTTCGATCTCAACATGCTCAAATCCGGGGGGGATTGGGATACCATCACGCCATTCGGGAGGGGGACGGGTAGTGAGTTCTACGGGCAGCGCGATACCGCCGATCTCCAGGGCGGCCCGCTCAGGCTGCCAGTATCCTTTGACGCAATCGAAACTGCCGACGCGCGCTGAGAAGGGCACTGGGCTGTCAGCGATATTCATCATCAGCATGCAGGCATGCTCAAGGCTGAGTTCTTTTCGACCGAACACCGGTTTAAAATCCTTGATCGCTCGCGTGAGGTCATCAGACATCGGCGGGGGCGACTGGGGCACTGTAACGTCCCAGTTCACTGCAATATCGCCGGCGGTGATGAGGAAGAAGAGCCCGAGCACGAACAGGAGGCTCATCGACAGTAAAAAGGAGATGACGGCTCTGTGCTCACTGCCGTCCCTAAACACGCTGAGCCTAACCTTACGCGGAAAGACCATAACGGCCGAGTAATAGTGATACAGAAAAAGTCCCACCAAGAACGCGCCACATACAAGAACGAACCAGCCCATGATGCACTTCCTCAGAGAATCCGACTGTACTGGCCGCGGCGTGCATGTCATTACTTTTAGAGTCCCACCCTCCGCCCTGTGCCTTCGTTACTCGCCCCGCGTGCCGACGGCACGCTCTAAGCCGCCATCATGCGCCGCCGGTGCCGCTGCCTCGACTGCGGGCAGGTGCGGATCGACAAGGAGTGTGCCTAAAATCGCGGGTGACGCTCGTTTTGACCGCCCCGTGCAAAAAGCGGCCTCCACCTTTTGGTTCGCCAATTCCGTCACTTTCGAATCACGGACGCAATCCTATGAGCGACAATACCTCCATGATGGCCGCGGAGATGATCCCTGCGACCAGCACCACCCCGGCTCCAATGAAGAAAGTCCTACCCATCATGAGTTTGTCGACAAGGCAACTCCGTTTGAATTCTGCCCAGCCCATTTTGCCGTTCCCCGCGACGAATCCCTTGATCCAGCCCAGTGTGCCAAACACCGCGAAGTACTCGCACACGACTGTTAAGGCAACGCAAAAGAGAAACGCCGGCATTCTCGCCACTCCCGTGACACCCTCGGTGAAATCGATAAATGCGACAGCAGGCAGCACAAGCCCCACGCTGACAGGATAGATCAGGATCATCATTGCTGCCGTCAGCATCAGCATGAAGCCAGAGCGAGCGAACCCCCATGCAATGGCACCGCAGATCAGCATGGTTCTGCGGCCGATGCGCTCAAGAAGTGGCTGAGTTCCGGTGGCATCGCTTGGCGTGATTGGAATGCTTGGAGTCGCGCCCTTCTTGACAGGGGCTTGAATGGTTAGAGCATGACCGCAGGCCGGGCATCGCGCCCGCTGGCCAGCGAACTCGTCTTTGAAAGTGTATTGCTTGCCGCACGGGCACATAACAGGAATCGGCATGACCAACCCCCGAGCAAGTGAGAGCAGCTACCAATGTTTGGTGTGATTAGACCCCGTGATCGTGCGGCAGGCAAGCGAAAACTTACGCGACTAGATTCCTCGACTCTCCCTACACTTGCTCCGATTGACATCGCCAGAACAGAACCGTGGCCTATGCGAGGACGCAGTACTGAAGCCGTCGGAACTCACTTTCATTGTGGAGCCGAAGTCCTTACCTTAGTGCCATTGGCGGCCGGCCTTGGTATATTGCGCTCAGGAGGCGGCGATGGCAAACACGAGAGGCATCAGGCGGCGGGAACTTCTCGGGGCGGCAGTGGGGGCGGTGGGGTTGGCGGTCGGCCGGCCGCCGGGGAGGTCTGAGTGAACGCCGTCCCGTCCGTCGAGCCCGATGCCGCACTCCAGCGCGCCGCGTACGCCAAGGTCTCGTGGCGGCTCCTGCCGATGCTGTTTCTCTGCTACGTGCTCGCGTACCTGGACCGCGTCAACGTCGGCTTCGCCAAACTCCAGATGCTCGCGGATCTGGAGTGGAGCGACGCGGTGTTTGCGGCAGGGGCGGGCATATTCTTCATCGGTTACTTTCTCTTCGAGGTGCCGAGCAATCTTATCCTGCGCCGCGTCGGCGCCCGCTTCTGGATCGCGCGGATCATGGTCACGTGGGGCATCATCTCGGCCTGCACGCTATTCGTCCGGTCGGAACCGGTCTTTTACGCCCTGCGGCTGCTGCTCGGACTGGCCGAGGCCGGGTTCTTCCCGGGCATCATTCTGTACCTGACGTACTGGTATCCCTCGCGGCTGCGTGCGCGGAAGACGGCGTGGTTCATGCTGGCCATCGCCGTTACGGGGGTGATCGGCAATCCTGTCTCGGGCTGGATCATGGAGACGCTTTCGGGCCGATGCGGCCTCGCGGGCTGGCAGTGGCTCTTCCTTATGGAGGGCGTGCCGTCCATCGTGGCGGGCGTGGTGGTCTATTTATATCTCGATAGCGGCATAGATGAGGCCCGCTGGCTGACCGCCGGCGAGAAGGCCGTGCTGAAGCGGAACCTCGCGGGCGACGACCGCCACAAGTCGCACGCCAGCCTGGCCGACGCCTTCCGCTCGGGCCGCGTCTGGCTCCTGAGCGCGGTCTATTTCTGCCTCATGATCGGCCTTTACGGAGTGGGCTTCTGGCTGCCGACCATCGTCCACCGCCTCGGCGTCGAGGGATACCTGAGGATCGGCCTGACGAGCGCCATACCGTACGGGGCCGCGGCGGTCGGCATGATCATCCTCAGCCGCAGGTCGGACCTGACGGGCGAGCGGCGCTGGCACACCGCGCTGACGAGTTTCGCCGGCGGCGGCGGACTCATCCTCTGCGGCCTGACCGCCGACAATCCCCCCCTCTCCATCGCCTGCCTGTCGCTGGGGACACTGGGAATCCTTGCCTCGCTGCCGCTCTTCTGGACGCTGCCGACCGGGTTCCTCGCCCAGGCTGCGGCGGCCGCAGGCATCGGCATCGTCAACTCTGTCGGAAACCTCGGCGGGTTCGTCGGCCCGAACATCACCACGTGGATAAGGTCCGCCTGGCCCGACCCTGCGGCGCCGCTTTACGTGATAGGAGGGGTCCTCTTCCTGGCCGGCCTAATGGTGCTGCTGCTCGTCCCCCGGCCGCCTGCCCTCGCTGCCGTGCCTGCCGCAGACCTCAAGCCGCAAGCCTCAAGCCGTAAGCCCTGCCGCTCGTAGCCTGCGGCCCGCAACCGAGGGGTTACGGGTGAGGCGGGATATGCCTTGCAATCTTGCATTCGGAATGCAGAATTGCACAGTATGATTGCGGCGGGCAGAGCAAGGAGACGGCGATGGCCAGCGCAAGAGGCATCAGGCGGCGGGAACTCCTGGGGGCGGCGGCAGCGGGGGCGGCGGGGTTGGCGGCGGGTGGACGGCTCGCGCGGGCTGCGCTTCAAGGGAACACGGCCCGCCCTCAGTCCTGGCGGGCCGTAGCACATGCGGCGCCCGCTGTCGGCGCGGCGGCATCGCGGAAACTCAATTTCCTCTGGCTCATCGCAGAGGATTTCGGGCACCACCTGGGCTGTTACGGGGCGAAGGAGGTCTGGACGCCGAACCTAGATAAGTTGGCCGCAGGGGGCGTCCGGTACACGCACTTTCACACGACCGCGCCGGTCTGCTCGCCCAGCCGGTCGGCGTTCATGACGGGCATGTATGCCATCACGATCGGGGCGCACAATCACCGCTCGCACCGCGACGACGGATACGTGCTGCCCGCGGGCGTGCGGGTGCTGACCGACTGGATGCGCGACGCCGGGTACTTCACGGCCAACCTGCGGGTGCTGCCCGAGAAGTGCGGTTTCCGCGGCACGGGCAAGACCGACTGGAACTTCACATACACGGGCAAGCCGTTCGACTCCGACGACTGGGCGGACCTGAAGTCTCATCAACCATTCTACGCGCAAATCAATTTCACTGAGACGCACCGGGGGTTCCACGCCCCCAAGCGGGCCGACCCGGCCAAGGTCGAGATACCGCCCTACTACCCCGACCACCCCGTGACGCGCGAAGACATGGCGGCGTACCTGGATGCGGCCAGCGAACTCGACCGCAAGGCGGGCCTGGTGCTCGAGCAACTGGAGGCCGACGGCCTGGCCGAGAGCACCGTGGTCATCTTCTACGGCGACAACGGGCAGGCCCACGTCCGCGGCAAACAGTTCTGCTACGAGGAGGGGCTGCTGGTGCCGATGATCATCCGGTGGCCGAAAGGGCTGACGCCGCCGGCCCATTTCAAGGCGGGCGCGGTGGATGACCGGCTGCTCGTCTCGCTCGACCTGGGCGCGACGATGCTGGACCTTGCCGGGGCGAAGGTGCCCGAGAAAATGGAGGGCCGGCCGTTCCTGGGCGACCGCGCGGGCCAGCCGCGCGAGTACGCCTTCGGGGCCCGCGACCGCTGCGACGAGACGGTCTTCCGCCTGAGGACCGCCCGCGACAAGAGATACAGATATATCCGCAACTTCACGCCCGACCGCCCGTTCCTCCAGCCTAACAAGTACAAGGAGCGGAGTTACCCGGTGTGGAACCTGCTGAAGGAACTCCACGCCCAGGGGAAACTCACCCCGCCGCAGGAGGCGCTGTGTGCGGCAACGATGCCGGAAGAGGAACTGTATGACATGGAGTCGGACCCGCACGAGATCAGGAACCTGGCGAAGTCGCCGGAGCACGAAGAGACGCTGAAGCGGATGCGTGCGGCCGTCGAGAAGTGGATATCGGACTCTAGCGACCAGGGCAAGACGCTCGAGCCGCCCGAGGTGGCTGCCGCGGCAGGCCGCACCAAGCCCGCCGCTCCGGACGCCCCGAAGGCCAAAAAGGCCGGCGCCGGCGGCGCGAAGAAGGCCGGGGGCAGTCCATAAAGGAGACGGCGATGGCCAGCGCAAGAGGCATCAGGCGGCGGGAACTGCTGGGCGCGGCGGCAGCGGGGGCGGCGGGGCTGGTGGTCGGACGCGGGCTGGTGTGGGCGGCCGTGACGGCTGCGCCCAAGCGCAGGCCGAACATCCTGCTCGTCATCTCGGACGAGCACAACGCATCCATCACCGGATGTTATGGAAATGCGATTGTCCGGACGCCCACCCTCGACCGCCTGGCGGCGCGGGGCGTGACGTTCGATGCGGCGTACACCAGTTCCCCCCTGTGCGTGCCCGCGCGGCTGGCGATAACCTCGGGCAAGTACATCAGCCGGGTCGGCGGGTGGAACAACGATTGCCGCCTCGCGAGCGACGAATTCCCCAGCCTGCCGCGGATCATGAACGCCGCCGGGTACGAATCGTTCCTCTGCGGCAAGATGCACTACGACAGCCGCCACCGGTACGGGTTCACGGAGATCGGCGGGAACATGAACGCGGGCGCGATGAGCGGCCGCGGCGGGCGGCGCGCGGCGGATGACACGCAGGTCAACACGGCGGCGCGCGATTCGCGGTTCGCCAGTTTCCACGCCGGCGAGGGCGGGAGCATCAAGCACGACCTGCGGGTCACCACGGGGGTGCTTGAGTTTCTGGCGAAGCGCGGGCGCGGCGAGAAACCTTTCTTCCTCCTGGCCGGGTACCTCACGCCGCACTTCCCGCTGACGGTGCCCGAGGAATACTGGGCGCCGTACAAGGGAAAGATCGCGATGCCCGAGTTGCCGCCCGGGCACGTTGAGGGGCAGCCGCTGAATTACCACCACCTGAGGCGCGGCTTCGGCGTGGTTGAGACCGACCCGAACCTGGTGCGGACGGGGCGTGAACTCTACTACGGACTCACGTCGTGGTGCGACAACCAGGTAGGGCTGGTCCTCAAGGCCCTGGCCGACGCGGGCCTGGCGGAGGACACCGTAATTATCTACACTACTGATCACGGTGAGAACATGGGCGAGCACGCCCTGTGGTGGAAGAACTGCATGTACCAGCACGCCGCGCGGGTGCCGCTGATCGCGAGTTGGCCCGAGCGGTGGAAGGGCGGGCAGCGCCGCGGCGGGGCGTGCGGGCACGTGGACGTGGTCCGCACGGTGGCCGAGATCGGCGGGGCGACGGTGCCGGACGACTGGAACGGGCGGTCGCTCTGCGCCTGGATGGATGACGGCGCTTCGCCGTGGCGCGATATCGCCGTAAGCGAGTACTACGCCCACAACATCGCCTCGGGGTACGCGATGATCCGCATGGGTCAGTATAAATATGTGTATCACACCCCGCCCGACGCCGGGCATCCGGCCCAGCGGGAACTCTACGACCTTGCGGCCGACCCGAAGGAGTTCACGAACCTGTCAGCCCGGGCCGACCAGAAGGACCGCGTGGCGGCGATGCACAAGGCGCTCATCAAGGAACTCGGCCAGGAACCGGATGAGACCGAGCAGCGGTGCCGGGCCGACTACGCCAAGGGCTACGCCGATGCTCCCCCAGCCGGCGGCGGGGGCGGAGGCAAGGGCGCGGGCAAGGCCGGCCGCGCGGCTAAGAAGGCGGCGGCTATGCTCTAGTCTTGATTCGAGCCCGACGCGGGCCTGTCCGCCGTAGCCCTGGCGAAGGCGGGAGCGTCGGGGAACATGCTCTTTCGGAGAATCACCATGAAACGCATAATGCTCTCCATCGCAGCGGTTGCCGCTATCGCCGCGGCGGCCATCGCCGCCGATGCCCCCGCCAAGGGCCCGTGGGTGAACATCTCGGACCCGCTCGTCGCGAAACTGGCGGCCGAGGGGAAGAAACCCGGTTACGCCGGGCCGACCGCCGGCATCGCCGTGGATCGCGCGGGCGGCGACGCCTTCCTCGTCATCAACGACCAGGGCCTCTACCGCAGCGGCGACCAGGGGGCGACCTGGGCGCGGTGCGACGGCGGCGCGGTCACCGGCCGGTGCGAGACCGGTTTCGGCATCGACGCCGACCCGGCTGGCGGACGCATCGCCATGTTTGTGGTCTATGGCTCAAGCGCCGTCACGCTGGACGGCGGCAAGACGTGGGCGAAGTCGAAGGTCAGTCACGTTGACGCCGTGGCCGCGGACTGGACCGATGCGAAGACGCTGCTGGCCCTGCGGCACGAATCGGGCGGGACGATCGCCCTCTCGACCGACGGCGGGGCGACGTGGAAGGACATCGGCAAGGGATTCAGAGGCGTCGGCGTTTTCGACGCTAAGATATATGTGGCTACGAAGGATAAGGAGCCGGGCATCTTCCGCTCGACCGACGGCGGCGAGTCATGGACGAAGGTCTCGGACCTCCAGCCGGCGGGCCTGGCCATGCGCATCCACAAGGGCGTCGGATACTGGACGAGCGATGCGGGCCTCATCGGGTCGCGCGACAAGGGCGCCACGTGGTCGGTCATCGGCTCGCCCGTGAAGGCGATGGCCGGGCCGTTCTTCGGGAAAGATGAATCGCACGTGGTCGTCGTTGGCCGCGACGGGTTCGTGGAATCGACCGACTGCGGCAAGTCGTGGAAGGTGGCCGCGCCCCTGCCGCCGGAATACGCCGCCGACCGGATGCTGACGGCCGCCTGGGACGCGGTCCGCAACATTTTCTATGTTTCGCGGATGACGAAGCCGGCGTACAAGTTCGAGCGGTAGCGGCGGATTGACCTGCGCCCGCGCCGCATGTTATAAGGAACGATCAGGTCGCACCGCGAGGCATCGGCAGGTCCATGACCGACGAAGAAAAAATCAGGCTGTGGGTCGAGACCTGGCGTCGGGCCGGGCCGGAACTAGCGCGGATCAAGCGCGACGAGTTGCGCCGGATGCGCCCCGAGGACGCGGCCCGCATCATTGACGCCCTCTTCGAGATCGGATGTCAGTTCGCCGTACCGCGCCCCATGACCGGCCTCGTCGAACAGCAGCGGCTGTTCGGGAAACTACCGCGATGAACCCCCTATATGCGGCCGCCGCCGAAGTGCAGGAGTTTTTTCAGCAGCGCGGCTGGCGATTCTGTTTCATCGGCGGTCTGGCCCTCGCTCGGTGGGGCGAGCCGCGAGCCACGCAGGACGTTGACGTGACGCTGTTCACCGGGTTCGGAGGCGAGGGGCCGTACATCGACGCGTTGCTGGGCCGCTTCAAGGCGCGCACGTCGGATGCAGCCGAGTTTGCCCGCCGCAGCCGCGTGGTCCTCATCAGCGCCTCCAACGGCATTCCGGTGGACCTGGCCCTGGGGGCCGTGCCTTTCGAGGAGGAAGCGGTCCGGCGGGCCACACCTTTCGAGTTCGCCCCCGGTGTTTCGTTGATAACGTGTTCCGCCGAGGACCTTATCGTCCTGAAGGCCTTCGCCGACCGAGACCAGGACTGGGCGGATGTCGAAGGCATTGTCGCTCGCCAGGGCAGCCGATTGGATTGGGATTATGTCGAGGCCCAATTGCAGCCCCTGAGCGCGATCAAGGACGCCCCCGACATCCTTGTCCGGCTGGCCCGACTGCGGGCCAAGTCCGGCACTTGAGAGGAGGTTGACCTTCCATGCACGGAGCCGAACCAGCAGTGATGGCCGGAGGATTCGCCTGCATCTGGGTTGTGCTGATGGCCGGGATCGCGCTTGTGGCCCTTGCGGCCTTCGCCCTCTGGATATGGATGCTCATCGAGTGCCTGACGAAGGAGACCGATGAGGGCAACAACCGCCTCATCTGGGTCCTGGTGATCGTCTTCCTGCACGCGCTGGGGGCGCTGCTGTACCTTATCATCCGGCGGCCGGAGCGCAAGCGGGTCCTGGGGCGATAAGGCCGCCTGACCTGCTCGTTTAGCCGCGAGTCGGAGACGAGCGCGTGCCGTTATGGGCGCGCCGCCAACCAGGCGCGCAGCCCGACAGGAGGCGCCGCCATGAAACCGCTACATGCGTGCATGTTATGCCTCGCGGTTGCGCTTCTTGCCGCCACTGCCGCGCGGGCAGACTGGCCGATGGCCGGCGCCAATCCGGAGCGCACCTCCTGGACCGCCGAGGAAGTCCGCGGGCCGCTACTGCCCCTCTGGGCGCACCCCATCGAGCCGTACATATCGCAGAAGGTGCAACTGGTGGCCGTCGGCGACCTCATCTACGTCTCGACCGCCCGCGGTCTCTACGCCCTCGACGCCGCAACCGGCGCGGAGCGGTGGGTGTACCGGACGGAGTTGCCTCTGGGCCACTCGCCCACGGTCGCCGGCGGCGCGGCGTACGTCGGCTGCTTCGACCGGCGGCTGCACGCCGTGGATGCCGCCACGGGCAGGGGCCTCTGGACTTTCGAGGCGGGGGCGGGGTTCTCGACGAGCCCGCTCGTCGTCGAGGGGCGGGTCTTCGCCGGATGCCGCGACGGGTTCTTTTACGCGCTCGACGCGAAGACCAGCGGCCTGGCGTGGAAGTTCGAGGTCGGGGCGCCGATCCTCTACTCGGCCGCCTGCAAGGACGGCGCGGTCTTCTTCGCCGCCGAGGACGGCCGCGCATACGCCCTCGACGCTCGCACCGGCAAACAGGTGTGGCGGTCGGCGAAACTCCCCGGCGCGGGGTTCCACTCGTGGTGGCCGGTGGTGTGCGGAGACCGCGTCATCTTCGCGGGCAGCAGCGGCCACCGCGCCGCCATCCGGCCGGGGCCGCCGCAACTCACCACCACACTGGAACTTCCGGACGTGTACCCGGACTATAAGACCGCCCCGCAAGCGACGCCCGTCGGCCCGGCCGGGAAGGAACCCGGCGCGTGGGCGTCGGGGACGCCCACCGTCGATGCATCTAGAATTCTTGACTATTTCAAGCAGAAGCCCTGGCGCCGCAACACGTTCGTCCTGGACCGCGCGACCGGCCAGGAGCGGGAGACCGCCCCGTTCCTCTGGTGCGGAACGCACAGCGGCAACCGGTATCCGCCCGTCATCGGCTGCGACGGGGTGCTGTACGTCCAGAACAATTATCTGTCGAGCCCGTTCATCGCCGGCGGCGGGCCGTCGGGCTGGAAGTTCGGCACGCCGTTCATCAGCGCTCTGTGCGGCGGATGGAAGGCCGTGGATGAGCCGATGGCCCTGTCGGCAGGCGGGCGACTCCTCTACTGGACGCTCTGCTGCAACCGCTCCGCCGGCGCGGTCGATATCACCATCGCGAACCCCGTTGCGCCCCCCGGCCGGGCCTCCGCCGGCAGGCAGTGGGAATACTTCGGCTACAACATCAACAAGCGGTTCCCGGAACTCTGCTCGAAGGCGTGGCTTTTTGCGTGCTCGGTCCACAACGACCAGAACCCGCCCGTTCCGCACAAGGGACGGGTGTACATGCACCGATATAATGCGGTCCTTGCGTTCTCGGCCGACGGCCGCATGCCGGAGGTCCCCGCCAAGGATGAGCCTGCGCCCGACCGCCTGCGGGCGGAACTCGTCGAGTCCGCCGCAAGGGCGCCCGGCCTGACCATCGCCATCGACGCCGCCGACGGACGCTGGCCCGCCGTCACCCACACGCACGATTACCTGGCGAACCCGCGACGAAGGACCCCCAATGCCGAGGTCCTCCTCCGCATCGCCGCGGGCGACGCCGGCGCCCCCGACTCCGTCAAGGTCGAGCCCGGCGCGGGACCCGGCGGCAAGGCGACCGCCGAGGCCGGCGGCAAGACGCTCTCGCTCCAGACGTTCGAGAGGTTCCCCGGCGTCCTGGCCGAGACCGCCGCCGACACGGTCCGCCTGGCCGGCGCATTCACCGGCGCGGCGTGGCCCGCGGCCGACGGCGTGAAGACGGCCGACGACGCCGCGACCATCCGCGGGGCGGACCTGGCGGAAGGATGGATCCTTCTGTGGGCCGGCGGCGACATCCCGAAACCCACACCCCTCTTCGCGCTCAACGGCGCCGAGGAGGTTGACAAGTGGCAGAGCGACTGGCTGCGGGCCGGCATGAAGCGGTTCCGCCCCGTCCTCATCGTGCTGGAGAAGAGGCCCGAGACCGTCGCGCTCTCGGAGGCGGGGCTGCGGGTTTCGTTCTCCGGCCCCGCGGGCGCCATCGTGGCCGTCCCTCTGTACGGGCTGTCGAGCGCCGACCCACGGCAGGCCCTCGCCTGGGCAAAGGGGCTGCCGGCCGAAGTCGCCGCGCGCTGCCGCACGCTGAGCCGCGCCGCCCGCGCGCTGCCCGCCGAAGTTCGCGATGAGTGGACGATCGACCCGGCCACGGGCGATGCGACCGTCACGACCATCTGCCGCAGCCGTATCATCGCCGATGCATGGGGCGGCAAGCCGGAGCCGCGAGCCTATCTGCCCCCGGCCCTCGCCCTGGCAGCCTGGAACGGGTCGCCCATACGTGTGGCTGGCAGCCCGGTTGACCTGGACTACGCCGTGCCGCTGGGGCGTCTGGCATCGGTCGGCGGCGGCAAGGCGGTGGCCGTGCTGCCGGGGCTGGCGAAGTATTGGCGAGAGGGGACCCTCGGAACCATGCGCGGCGGGTCGGCAAGAGACCGCGTGGGTGCAGAGCACCCACCCTACGTTCCGCCGCGCGGGGCGGCGAACGATGCCCTCCGCGCCAGACTGGCCGCCGAGGTCGAAAAGATGCTGGCCGCCGGCCATCTGCGGCCGGGGTACCTGAGCTCGGGCATCTGCAACAGCAGGTTCCACAAGGTGGTGGCCGACGACGCCATCGACTACTTCCACAACCCGGCCGACACGATCTCGACGCTCCTGGAAGTGCTGCCGCTGCTGCCGGAGGACCTGCGGAAGCGGACCGAGGAGCACGTTCGGAAGGAGTTCGAGGCCTGGCCGCCGTACGCGATCTCGCACATCGGCTGGAAGGACGGCGCGGCCCGCGAGGACTTCGACCTGCCGCCGGAGACTGACGCCGACCGGGCGGCGATGCCGCCGCAGAACGAGACGGGGTTCCCCGGCTGGAAGTTCCCGCCGCAGAACTTCTACGCCATCGCCCTTTACGCCAAGCGGTTCGGCGGGGCGAAAGAACTCTTCGAAAAGTGCCGCGCCAGGCTCGAAAACCCGCGGTTCCCCGTCAGCATGCCGTTCGTCCTGAACTCATATATTGGCGGGTACATTGGTTATGTGCGACTGGCCCGCGCGGCCGAGGCCGACGTTGCCGCCGCCGAGAAGGAACTCGCGCGGATGCTCGTGTTGCGGGCCGCGCTGGCCAAGGACCCTGAGAGCGGCGCCCGGGCCGGGTTCGAGTACGGCGGGCACTTCGCCACGGTCAACCGGTTCGACCCGTCGCGCAGCGAGGCGGAGTACGCGCACGTGCGGCTGGGCGGCTGGCCGCTCTACAACTTCACCCTGCTCCATACGGCCCTGGTGCCGGAACTGGGGCGGTTCCTGGGCGACTACGCCGGGCGCGAGTCGGCCGCCGCCGTCGCCGCGTACGAGCAGCGGAACCCGTATTGGTTCGCGGCCGCCGCCGAGGACGGCGCGGGCGAAAACGTCATCCAGCCGCTCTACGACGTCGAGTCGAACTTCCAGGCCAGGGCCATGATTCTCAGGCAGCCGCAGGCCGAACTCGTCAAGTATCTCGATGTTCCATATTTCGTCCGCGGCGACCTCTTCTACATCCGGAACCTTGCCGCCGCCCTCGAGGCGCCGTGACGCGCGAAAGCCTGCGTGTGCGGCGGGTGGCATGGTCACCCGCTGTTGGGTGACCATGCTTCCGGCGGCAAACATGGTCACGCAAAAACGCGTGACCATGCCACCCCCCAAGACTGACGCAGCGGCAAAGCCGGGGCGCGCCCCGGCCTACATCGGCCGGTCGTCGAAGGCGATGTCATCAATGTAGATATTAAGTTTAACTTCCGCCCCCGAGACGCCGAAGTCGAACTGCCATGCCTTCTTCGGATTGAACTCCGGCGGCGCCACCAGGTCCTTCAGCGGCACCGTAATCTCGTGCCACTGGCCGTCGAATAGGTTCGGGCAGTACTTGAGGACCTTCGCCTGGGCGGTCGCCTTCGCCCCCTCGCCGGAGGAGTTAAGGTCAACCGAGACCGACGCCCCCTGCGGTTTCTCGCCGACGACCTTTATCCAGAATGTGAGAGTTGTAAATCCGCTGATGTCCGTGCCGGCGTCTTTCGGGTACCAACTGTGCCAGTTCCACCCTCCGCCGGCCCAGCCCTTCGCTTCCAGGTGAAGTTCGAGGCCCTTCGCGCCGCGGGCCGTCTCGGACTGGACCTTCCATCCGGTGGTGCCGTCGGGCTTCGACCATCCGCTGCCGCGGACCTTTTCCTCGCCGTCCCAGACGACGAGTTTCCGCGGGATCACCGCCCCGAGTCCCCCCGCAAGGTCCAGCCGCGCGATCGCATCGGCGACCTTCTTGTCGCTTGAGCGAGATATAAAGATGGCCTTGCGCTGCTCGTTATACGCCACGGCCGCGGGGGCGAACGGGGCCGGCGGCCCGAAGGCCGTCCAGGTCTTCCCGCCGTCCATGGAGGCGTGGAGTTGCTGCCCGGCCGGCGCGATGAGCCGCGCGCCCGGCAGTTCGACGGGCGTGCGCCTGACGGGTCCATCGACGGCCGCCCAGGTCTTCCCCTGGTCCTTCGAGCGGATGAGGCCCTTTTCGCCCGCCAGGCCCCACCAGATCGAGCCGTCGGAGACCAGGAGCGGCCGCCCTGCCGCCGCATGGTCGCCGGTCTGCTGCCACGTCTGGCCGCCGTCCTCGGTGCGGAAGACGGCGGGAAGTTTGTCCTTCATCGTCCCGGCGGTGCCGACAACATATGTCTTAGCGTCAATCACCACCGGGTTCGCGCTGAAGTTCGTCCACGCGGGCAGGGTCTTCCCGATCGGCCGCCACGTCTTGCCGCCGTCGGAGGAGACCGTCACGCTCTGCGGCTTGTCGTGGAGGCCGACCACCAGGGTCTTCCGGGCCGGGTCCGCGAAATCGACCGCCAGGCCCTCGACGTTCGGAATCGAGCCGAGACGGTCGAAGGTCTTGCCGCCGTCGGCCGTCCGGTACACGCCGGGACCCGACCAGCCGCTCTCCCAGAAGACCTTCGGGTCCTTCGGGTCGAATACGATGGAGTACGGCCGGTTGGCGATCTTCGCCTTCTCGCCCATCGGCGACCAGGTCTGCCCGCCGTCGGAACTGGACCAGAGACCGGAGTCGGCGACGCCCGCGATCACCTCATCCGCCCCCGGAACGCACGCGATGACGGTTACGCCGCCGGGCCCCCACTTGTCGCCGCCGACGTTGCCCGTGGCATCGACCCACGCAAGCGGCTCGGCCGCGGCCGCCAGTCTCGCCATGATGAGGACCAAGACCGCGCCGCAGACTCGTGGAAATGGCTTCATGTTGCGCCTCCCGCCTCAGAAATGACTTGACCCGCCGGCCGCCGTCATAGATACACTCCCGAGCGGCCCGCGCCAAGAGAAGATCGTTGACGGCGCCGCGCTTGCGTCGGTCCTTCGGCCGGTGTAACATGGCGGCATGTCAGAGCATGATGCCACGCCCCGCGCCGGCCGTACCCGTTCCCGGGCGCTTCGAGTGCTCCTTATCCTGGGGCTGGCCGCGATCCCAGTCATCCCGGTAATAGTATATTATATATATAATTACCAAAGCGAGACGGACCGCCGGGTCGGCGAGATCCTGAATATGGTCCGCGCGAACGACGAGCAAGATTGGCTGGGCCGTCTGCTGATCGACCTCGACATCCGTAGCCCCGCCAAGCCGGCGGACGAGGAGGCCGTCCGCAAGTTCCTCGTCGCCCTCGGGCCCGACGCCGTGCCGGCGCTGGTGAAGGCCCTCGATGACCCCTCGCAAAGTGTCCGAAAGGTGGCGGCCAAGACGCTCACGGACCTTCCGGATGCCCGTGCGGTCCCGGCCCTGATGCGCGCCCTGGCGAGCGGCGA
>CAYGWP010000270.1:0-2785 GCA_964353455.1 uncultured Anaerolineales bacterium | reverse complement strand
GTTGCTCTACCAACTGAGCTACGCCCCCGGCCGGAATGGGGCATTCTAGCCGCATGTTGCCGCCATTGCAACCCCCGTGCCGGCTTTTTCCGACCCGCTCCTTGTCTTGCCGCCGATTGCGGGTAGAATCCTGTCGGCTCGAAAGGAATCCCATGCGGTTTTGCCAGGTGGCGCTTGCGACTGTTCTTGCCGCGGCCGTGACGGCCGGCGGTTGCGGGCCGAGCGGACCCCGCGAGCGCCGGATCATCGCCAGCGGGGTCCAGGGATCGCTCACGGCCGAGGCGCTCCGGACGGCCTATCGCGCCCCGGCCTTCGTCGTCCGCGACGTTTCGGGCGGCAAGTTTGCGGCCGTTCAGGACACCGGCCTTACCGCCGATTCGCAGATCGACGACACCAACCTCCTCATCCTTGCCGAGGGCGCGGGCGACACCGTCGATGGATTCCGCGCCACCGCGCGACTCCTGGCCGAGAGTCCGTGCGGGTTTCCCCCGCGGCCGGAGCGGCTGCTCGTTGTGCTGCTCCGTTGGTCCGAGAGCGCTAACTCCGTGGCCGAACACATGAACCACGCGGCGCAGGCGGAAGGGGCGGCCCGCCTGGGCGAGATGCTCGAGGTCCACCGGCTCCGCCACGGCGCCGACGGGCACGTGAGCATCGTCGGCTTCTCGGCCGGCACGCGGGTCATCGAGAAGGCGTTCGCGGGCGCGGCCGGCAAGGACGGCGCAGGTCGCGCTGAAGCATTTGCATGTGTTGAGAACATCGTTTTTCTCGGCTCCACCGTCGGAAGCGAGGAGCGGATGCCGTTCGGACCGATACGCGGCAGGTTCATCAACTTCGTCAATCCGCGCGACACCCACTTCGGGGACCGCGTTGCATACGTTGCGCCGGCGGGCGAGAAGGCCAACCCGCTGAAGTTGCTCCAGCAGGCGACCATCCAGCGGCGGCCCCGATTCGGCGCATCGGTCGCAGGCTTCCATGACCTGCCCGTGTTGACCGCCGCAAGGCAGTTCGACGGCGTCGAGGCGCTGGAGCATTCCGCCGCGCCGCCGGATGCGCGGCAGGCGTTCAAGATGATCAACGTGCCCGTGCCGCTGACGCTCGTGCCGTTCAACGTCTTCGGCTCGCCCGTGTTGGACGACGACCTTGACGATTACCTGAACCTTGCGCCGAACCACTACATCCTGGTCGGGCGCGGCCCGGCCGGAAGGACGGACATGGCCGACTTCAAGCAGTACCGCGCGGCGGCGGAGGAGTTCGTCAAGGATTTCGTGGTTCCGGCGGCGGTCCTGGGGCGGCTCGAACGGTTTGACCTGAAGACGGCCTCCAAGGGGGCCGACCCGCTCGGCCTGCCGCTGCCCGTGCCGTGGGCCGTTCTCAAGGGCGTCTTCGAGGGTCCGTCGCCGTCGCCCGACGAGAAGGGGACTGCCCCGCAGCCTGAGAAGAAGTAGCCAATCCGGCCGTAACGCCCGCCCTTTGCGGTGGTTCCATACAACATGATGCAGGGCAACATACTCTGTGCGCGGCGAGTCTCCCTTGGCACGGCCCGCATAAGGCGGGACGGCCGACCTGCCGCGCTGTGTGGAGGATGGACATTTATGGCGCGAACCTGCGGCCGATTCCGGCTCGGTGGCGTCCTGGTTGTGTTCCTGGCCCTGGCGATGGCTGCATCGGCGCGCGGCCAGGCGCCGGTTGCGGGGCCGCGTCCGGCGGTTGCGCCGCGGCCGGGCATCCAGCCCAAGTCCGGCGCCGGCAAGACGGCCGCTGCGCCTTCGGGGCGCGTCGAGCGGACACGGGCCGAGGTCGAGGCCGCCATCCAGAAGGCCGGCACGACGCCGCCCGACTGGTGGAACTCGGTTCCCCTCGCCTACCCCAAGACGCTCGAACTGACGTGGACCCAGCCGCCCAAGGGAACGCCGTGGACCCCCAACAAGTATCTGGGCCAGTATATATGGGGAACTATCAATGAGAATCCGAGCCGCTGGCGCGAGGGGGCGAAGTTGATGCATCACGTCCTTACGGTCAACAAGGACGACCAGGCGAAACTCGCCCGCACGATGGACGCCCTCGCTCGCATCTACCACGAACTCCTGGCCGACTGGGCCCGCGCGGCGTTCTGGTGGCGGAAGGCCGCCGTCACCGACACCGACTACGCCGACGACGTGGCACTGGAACTGGCGCACTGCTACTGGAAACTGGGGTCCAAGGAGATGGCCGCCACCGTCCTGGGCCGATTCGAGACCGACGATACGGCCGGCGGCAACGTCATCCGCCTCTGGGCAGAGATCGGCGAACTCGACAAGGCCCTCGCCCTGGCCGAGGCCGTGGCACGCGAGGGATACCCCGACATCGGATACCTTGCCGCCGGCGATTCCTGCCGCCTGGCGGGACGGTATCCGCAGGCACTGGACTTCTATCAGAAGGTGGTTGCGGCCACCAAGGGCTGGAACCAGATCAAGCGCAACAAGGCCCGCGCCCAGGCGAGCATCGAGGGGATCCGCGCCGCTCAGGGGCTTGACATCTCGCGCGTCCGCGACGGAACATATACTGCGTCGAGCATGGGCTACGCCGGGCCCCTGGAGGTCGAGGTGACGGTGGCGGGCGGGCGGATCGTCGCGGTCAAGGTCACCAAGTACCAGGAGAAGCAGTATTACACGGCGCTGACGGATACGCCCGCCGAGATCGTTCGGCTTCAGGGCATCAAGGGGGTCGAGGCGGTTTCGTCGGCCACGATTACATCCGAGGCGATCATGAACGCCACCATGAAGGCCCTTGTGCAGGGAAGGAAGTA
>CAYGWP010000269.1:0-8856 GCA_964353455.1 uncultured Anaerolineales bacterium | reverse complement strand
GGGCAGGAATGCCCGCCGCGCGGCGGGCCACAGTCAAGCGTGAACTGCTCTATCCCGGCGGGGGTCCGCGGCGTCCGAAAGGCGGGCCGCCGCCGGCGGGGTCGGGGGCGGGCGGGGCCACGACCGGCACCCACTCCAGTGGAAGCACGAAGGCCCCCTGGTGTTTGCCATCGTCAAATCGAGATAGCACCATGCCGCACAGGAGGAGCCAAGCGCCGTCGGCGGGTTCCCTGCGGTCGCCCAGGTTCGCCTTGCCTCCAAGTTGCATCATGTCGTCCAGCCGCACGGCCAACGACGTGTTGGCATCCAGCGGGGCCAGCAGAAGGTACTTGCCGTCCGGGCCGTCCATGTGCTCCTTGACCTGCGCCCGAACCAGCATGCCGCGCGCCGGCGGGGCGGCCGCCCGCCGGATGTCTGCGGCGGCCGTGGAATTCAGCGTCCCGTCGAAGTGTTGCCCGACGGTGGTCAGCCCCATGAGGGTCGTAAGCATCTCCCTGTGAAGTGCCAGGCGCGAGCGGTCATCGGTAGCGGGCGCCCAGACGGTTCGGGTGCCCATCTCGATGACCTGAATGAGGTCCTGCCAGAAGGGGTTGCTGACGGCGAACTTCTCGCCGCGGCATGTGAAACAAGTGGGTGTCATGCCGGGGGGCCAGCCGCCCGGGCCGCCCCAACCAGGTCCGCCGCCGCCGGGGCCGCCGCCCGGGCCTCCGCCTCCGCCACCTCCGCCGCCTCCGCCGCCACCGGCCGCCTTGAGGATGGTGACGTTGGTGCCTCGCCCCTGGCACGTCGGACAGACCATGGCCTTCTTGGCTGCGGCCATCGCGCCGGCGAAGGCGGCG
Source organism: uncultured Anaerolineales bacterium (assembly GCA_964353455.1). Classification (GTDB taxonomy): domain Bacteria; phylum Planctomycetota; class Phycisphaerae; order FEN-1346; family FEN-1346; genus CAYGWP01. The sequence goes on along the minus strand of CAYGWP010000269.1, from coordinate 8,017 downwards.
GACGTTGCCGGCTGGCCGGGCACGCGCAGGTACCGCGTGGGCCAGGGGGATTTCGGCAGTTCGGGGAGGGCCTTGAGTTGCGGCTGAGCCGACATGAGGGCCGTCCGAAGCGTCGATGCCGGTATGGCCAGCGGCGCAGATACGCCACGGATGGTCACCTCAAGGACCGTGCCGAGGACCGTGCCGGCCGGGTCGAGAAGCACGGAGCCGGTGGCGGCTTCGAGTCGCGGCCCGTCGGCCCGGAGGAACGAGTCCACGCCTGTGGGCGTATCTGCGTGTGCCAGCGCGGCGGCATCCTTTATGGCAGGGCCCTTCACGAGGCGGCCGGTTATCGCGTCCAGTTGGCTGGCCCAGCGCCATCCGGCCGTCGTCACGGTGACGCTGCCGTCGAGCGCGGGCAGGCCGGCGCCAAGCGGCAGGCCCGCTCGGCCTGCGGCATCGCCGTCCACCCGAAGCGCCACCAGGTCCAGCGAGGCATCGGCCATGGCGAACTCGCGGCAGACCGACTTGGACGCGTCCTTGAACCGCAAGGTTGCCTGCGTGACGCCCGGCTGCGACACCAGGCCCAGGTCGGTGATCGCGAACTTGCCGTCCGTCAGGAGGAAGCCCGTAGCCACGCCTGTCGGGACGCCCCACTTATTCTCGGCCGTCACGGTGCAGACTGCCCTGGCGACGGCCTCCTTGGCCGAGTTTTGCTCGGCAGCGTCGGTCGCGGCCTGCGGCGGGGCAGGCGGCGCGGCCTGGGCCGGCGCGACGGACGCAATCGTCCCGAAGCACAGCAGAACGGCCGCGATCAGGTTGCGGACCAACATGTCGCACCTCCCAGGGATAGACCGGCCCTGCGCAAACTCCCCCTATCCCTTATACTAAACGTTCCTGCGGCTGTCCAATTGCATGCGGAACGGGATAACCCCGCCCGGCCTGACGCACTGCGGCGACGGGCAAGGCGGTCTAACATTGCGTATAGGCGCGGCGGGTCTCCGGACCCGCCGCGCTCTGCCTAACGTTGCGTGCTGGCGCGGCGGGTGCGGAGACCCGCCGCGTCACTATTCAACCTTAAACTAGACGCGGTGTTCTTGGCGGACGATCTTGCGTGCTCCGCCGTGCCAGGCCGTTCGCCAGTCCTTCGGCGGAACGATTCTGTCGAGCCTGCTCAACTGGCCGATGCCCTTAAGACGCTTGTAGATAAGTTGCCAGGCGCACGGGCGGTCCTTATCGACCTCGCAGCATTCCTCGGTTGACCCGCCGCAGGGGCCGTTCAGGAGCCTCTTCGCGCACCGCGTCAGCGGGCAGATGCCGCCGAACTGGGCCAGCATGCAGTCGCCGCAGCCCAGGCACTTCTCGGTCCAGACGGCCTGCTCTTCCAGGATTCCGAGGAACTGCGTGATGAGGGCGGCAAACGGCGACTCACCGTGCCGTTATGCCGCCGCCCAACACGGGAACGGCATGATAATCGCGGCCGTTTGCGGTCGCGGCTGGTATTCTTTGGAAACGCGGGAATTCCCTGTCCAAAATACTCGCTGCGTTTGAAGAAGATAGCAGAGGGAACCGTGGATGGAGAGTCGCGACGACTTCCTGAGGATGTTCCTGGAGCATGAGGCCGACCTGAGGGCCTTCATCGGCTCCCTGGTTCGCGACCGCCATGCCCGCGACGACGTATTCCAGGAAGTCGCCGTGACGCTGTGGCAGCAGACAGCCGAGTATGACCCCCGGCGCTCCTTCGGCGCCTGGGCCAGCGGCATCGCCGCGAACAAGATCCTCCAGCGGCGGCACCAGGACCGGCGGTTCCCGGCCGTCTTTTCGCCCGAGACGATTGAGGCGGTGCTCAAGGCATTCGACCGCACCGAGGAGACCGCGCCGAGCAGGCGCGAGGCCTTGGAAGAATGGCTCAAGCGGCTGCCGGACGAGCCGCGGCGACTGCTGACCTTGCGGTACGAGGAGGGCCTTGGCGTCGAGGAGATTTCCAGCCGGCTCAACCGCACGCTGGACGTGGTTTACCGCGCCCTCTCGCGCATTCGGGCGGCGCTGGAGCAGTGCATCCGCCGTCGGCTGGCGGTTGAACGGGGGAACCGGTAAATGGCCCTGTCTTTGCATGACATCGAGTTGATCGACAAGTACCTCGACGGGCACGCATCGTCCGAGGAACTTGCCGAACTGGACCGCCGCCTCAAGGACGAGCCCAGGCTCGCCGACATTCTCGCCGCCGTCGGACGCATGGACGCATGGCTGGCCGAGCATTTTCGGGTGGAGAAAGGCGTCCGCGACGTTGCTGCGGTCTTTCAGGAGATCGAGACGGGCAGGCCCGCCGCCGGGCGACCGCAGAACGCCGTCACGCACTGGCGACCGCGCCGCCAATGGTTCGCCGCGGCAGCCGCGATCATCGCCGTCTGTGCCGGCCTCGGCCTGTGGCTCTACCTCGGCGGTGCATCGGAGATGTTCAACGAGGTGCTGGACGGTCGGGTGCTGGCCGACGGGACGGAGGCCACCCGGATCCCCGATGGGGCGACGATCAGCGTGGTCGGCCCCGCTGCCGCTGCCATCCGTCTCACCGACGGGTCCCGAGCCACGTTTGAGCCTTCCAGCGAGGCCGTTCTGCACGGCCGGGCCGGCGGGCGGCAGCAACTCGTCGAACTGGTCGCCGGGGGCGGCGCGTTCCAGGTTGCCAGGAACGTCGGCGGGTTCGAGGTCAAGACCGCTCTGGGAAGCGTCACAGCACTCGGCACCGAGTTCTCGGTCAGGCTCCTCCCCAGCGGCGGCCGCGAGAGGAACGCCGACCCCGCAGGCCCAGACCAGACCGTTCTTGCGGTGGCGGTGCAATCGGGAAGCGTCCAGGTGGAGTTCGCCGGCCAGACGTACGTCCTGCGGGAGGGCCAGGACCGCACGTTCGCTCACGAAGGCAAGCGGTGGCCCAAGGAGATCACCATCTCCGGCGAGGTGACCAAGGTTGAGGCGGACTCAATCGCGATCTTAAGTAAGGGGGGCGACACAAGGCCCGACCAGACCAAGAGGGTCACCGTGGATAGCACCGCTAAGGTCCTCATCGAGACGGACCAGATGGAGTCCGTGCCCGGTGAAGGCGGCAAGATGAAGGATAGGCCGAAGACCGCGGAAGGCTCCCTCTCGGACCTCAAGGTCGGCCAGCGGGTCACGGTAACCTGCACCGAGGACGCCGCGAAGGCGCTCAAGGTGCTGGTCCTGCGGACTGCGCCGCCAAAGCCAAGCAGAGAGGGCGAAGGCAAGGCCCCGGCCCCCAGCCCGCCCAGGGAGAGCAGAGAGCGAAATTAGTGCTCTGTTACTCATCAAGCGAGGATTGGCCGAGGGGCATGGTCACCCGCTGTTGGGTGACCATGCGCCCGCCGGCGAACGGGGCGAAACCGTTGCAGCCGCACCGCGGTTTCATAAGGTAAGGGTGAGTTGGCATATGAGCGTGCGCCGTGGACTGCCGCGCGAAGGAGAAGATACATGTTTATGCATCTGAGGCACACGGTAAGACGCCGGTCCGTCCCCATAGTTGCCCTGATCCTGCTCGGTTATTGCGCCACTTTGTCAGCCGAGGAAGCCGAAGACACCTTCAACTCGCTGTACGGCAGTGAGTACAAGAAAGTCCTGGCCTCACCCAATCCGGCCGATGATGCGGCCCTTGCCGCCCAACTCCTGACGGGGGCCAAGAACGAGGGCATCACGCCGGCGCTTATGACCGTCCTGTGCAACAAGGCTTACGAACTGGGTGCCAAGAGCCCCGCCGGGTACGAGACCGCCATCGAGGCGATGCAACTGCTGGCCGGGAAGGTCCCCGAGCATCAGGCCGCATGCCTGGCGAATATCGCCGCGGTTCGGCAGCGGCAATTTGCCGCCGCAACGGGACTCGACAGGGCCGGAATGGGCGAGAACGCCATCGACAGTTCGCTGGCCGCCGCGGCGGCCAAGGCGAAGGCCGGCGCCGCTCCCGAAGCGCTGGCCCTGTGCCAGCAGGCGATGAGAATCGCCGTGGCACTGAAGTCCGACAGCAAGGCCGAAGTCCAGACAATGATCGACGTTGTGACGGCCCGTCAGCGGGTATGGCAACAGTTGGCCGCGCTCAAGAAACAACTGGAGGCCAACCCGGGCGACGCCGCCGCCCGCACCGAAATCCTCAGGCTGCTGGTTGTCGAGTTCGACGATCCGGCGCAGGCCGCAACCTTCCTGAACGACACCTGCGACGCAGCCATGCTCAAGTACGTCCCGGCAATCCAGAAAGGCATTGAAGCCGCACCGGAAGCCGCCTGCATGGAACTTGCCACGTGGTACCTGGGCCTGTCGGAGAAAGCCAGTCCCATAGCCAAGGCCCAGATGATGCAACGGGCACTGGCCTACTACGAGAAGTTCCTGTCTCTGCATGCCGCGCAGGATGAGGACCGCGCCAAGGCCGTTCTGGCCAAGGGCAAGATTGAGGCGGCGCTGCCCAAGGCCTCCCCGAAAAAGGTCGCGGCGGGGGCCGACTGGATGGACCTCTTGAAACTGGTCAACCTGCCGACCCATGCCAGCGGCGGCTGGGACCGTACGGACTTGGGCGTGCTAAACCTGGATCGCGGCGTCTGGTTTCCCTGCGCCATAGATGGCAGTTACGAGGTACTGCTCGTGTTCAGAATGGCAGAGCAGAGCGGGGAGGGTTCGCGCGGTTCTACAATCGTCCTGCCTGTGGGAATCTCAAACGTGAACCTGAATCTTGGTCTCACCGCCGCCGCGACCGGCCTGTCCCGAATCAAACCCGGCGAGGGGAAATCCCTCCTTCCTCCTCCCCCGCCGCTTCCCGTCAACCAGGAATTTTCGGTCGGGATCAGAGTTACTGTCCAGGGAGATTCGGCGGATATCAACGCCACCATCAACGGCAGGCCCCTGTGCCACTGGCAAGGACCGGTATCGGCCTTGTCTGGCTCCCATCCATGGTTCACCAACACGCGCTGTCTGGGACTTGGCGCACTGGGCAAGGGTAAGGGCACCATCTCGCTTAGGACCGCCAGACTGAGGGTTCTGTCCGGCAAAGTCACCTTGCTCAAGTGATCATGCCACCCAGCGCCGCTTCCGTACTGCGTCAGTTACGGGGGTGGCATGGTCACCCGCCCTGGCACGGGTACGGCTCGTGCCGTGGCCGTTGGGTGACCATGCTTCCGGGCGATAAGCATGGTCACGCAAAAGTGCGTGACCATGCCACCCCCCAAGGCTAACGCAGTACTCGCTTCCCGCGCAATTCCTTGACGCGGCAGACGCTCGGCGTAATGATGGCGCCTCGGCCCTCAAACCCAACCGCGAAAGGAGCAGCGATGGCCGCAGAGTTCAAGGACGCCATCCGCATCGGCACCCTCGTAAACGGCGGGCCCGGCACGGTCGAGTACATCCGCCAGATTCTGCCGCACGGGTTCGAATCGTTCTCCATCACGTTCTGAAAAACGTGCCTGGGAACGAACCTTAAGAAACTGGCCGAGGGCGTCAGGCGCGTTCTCGACGGCACGGGCGTCATCGTCTCAAGCGCCTCGGTCTTCGGCAACCCGCTGATGGACGGCCAGGAGGCGAAGGACAACCGCGAATCGTGGAAACGCCTCATCGACGCAGCACACCTCTTCGGGACGGACCTGGTGACGGGCTTCGCCGGGCGCGCGGGGGTGTTCCTGTGTGCACGAGGCGCCAAAAAGTCCAATTTGCGCTGAACCATTACGGGAGGATGAACGCTTATGGCCACGGTGCCTGGGCAGTGGTCGCGGCGGCGGTTTCTGAAGGGGATGATTGCGGCAGGGGCGGCCCCGTACGTGGTTTCGGCCTCGGCGCTCGGCGCCGCAGCGACGCCCGGCGAGGGATGGGTCATGGCCGGGGCCAACCCGCAGCGCACGAGTTGGGTGCCGGAGGAGGTGGCCGGCCGCCTGCGGCCCGTCTGGTACCGGGCCATCGAGCCGTATATCAGCCAGAACGTGCAGATCATCGCCGCCGACGGGAAGGTCTTCATCGCCACGGCGCGCGGCCTGTACGCGCTGCGGGCGGCCGACGGCGAGACCGCCTGGGTCTATCCGACCGAGATGCCCCTGGGGCACTCGCCCACGTACCACAATGGCGTGCTTTACGTGGGTGGCTTCGACCGCAGGCTCCACTGCATTGACGCGGCGACGGGCAAGCGACTCTGGACCTTCGACGGCGCTCGGGCCGGCTACCGCACCAGCCCCCTGGTGGCCGAGAACCTGGTGCTGCTGGGCAACCGCGACGGCACGTTCTACGCCGTGCACGCCCACGGCACGCCCAAGCAGGGCACGTTGGCCTGGAAGTACCAAGCCGAGGGGCCGATCAACTACTCGGCCGCATACAAGGACGGCGTGGTCTATTTCGCCTCGATGGACATGCGGTGCTACGCCCTGCGTGCGGCCGACGGCAAGGAGAAGTGGAAGACCGAGAAACTCTACGGCGCCGGTTTCCACTCCTGGTGGCCGGTCATCTGGCGGGACCGGGTCATCTTTGTCACGGGGCACAACTACCGCAACGGCCTGTCGCCGGGATCGGAAGACTGCGAGTCGGCCAAGCGCGGCGGGTACTACCACGATGCTGAAGTCCGGGAGGTCTTCGAAGGGGTGGGCGAGCGCGACTTCCTGGGCGCCACCGGCGCCGAGCCGGGCGATTGGGTCCAGGGCACCTTCACCGTCAACATGCTGAAGGCGGCCAAGTACTTCGGCCAGAAGCCCTGGCGGCGGATGCTGTATTGCCTGGACGCCGCCACCGGCCGGGACTGGGAGGCCGACCTGGACGGCGACGGCAAGCCCGAACACGCGCCGTTCCTGTGGACGGGGAGCAAGAACGGCATCGCGCCGCCGCCGATGGTCTCGGGTTTCGACAACGTCCTCTACCGGCACAACCACTACGCCGGGCACTTCGGCGCCCGGTCGCACATCTCGGGCTGGAAGTTCGGCACGCCCTTCGTCAGCCGCATCACGATGGACTACGGGGCGACCGACGAGCCGCACATCGCCTCGGGCGGCGGCCGGTATCTCTACTGGAGCCTCTGCGGCGACCGCGAGTCCGGCTGGATCGACCTTTCGAAGCCCTTGCTCGCCGACGCCCGCGACCGCTCGCGCGAGGGGCCGATATTCCCCGCCTATCACCTCTACCAAGTCTGCCCGGGCTACGACGAGATGTGGTTCGGTGTGGGCGACCAGGACGGTACCGGCAACCGCCTGTGGGGCTATTACGGCTCCACCAACGGCATCTACCACAATCAGACTAATGACCAGAATCCATTTATTCCGTACCAGGGGCGCCTGTACATCCACCGCTCTAACGCCGTTATCTGCTTCGGGCCGGAGGGCGGCGCGAAAAGGCTGCCCCGCGCCGACACGCAGGCCCCCCCGCGCGACACTCCGGTTACGCTGACCGAGGCCGACCTGAAGCAACTGCTGGCCCAGGAGGTCCGCAAGTGGCTTGCGGCCGGGCACCTGCACATCGGCTACTTCAACGCCTCGCAGTTCGGCCACGCGCCCCGGCGGTACCAGAGCCTGAGCGATTACTTCGAGAATCCCGCCGAGAACCTGTGGGTCCTGCTGCGGGCGCTGCCGCATGTGCCGGCGGACCTGCGGGCGCCCTTGCGGGAGTTCATCCAGAAGGAGTATGCCGCCTACCCGCCAACCACGACGAGTACGATCGGCTGGAAAGACGGGGCCTCGCGCGACTACTTCCTGTACCCGCCCGAGGTGGATGCAGCCCGCGCCAACCATCCCGCGGGCATGCAGGGCGGCCGGTCGTTCCCCTGGCGCGGGCAGGTGCCGCCGCTCGCTTTCTACGTCCTCTGGAAGTACGCCCAGGAGTTCGGCGGCCCGCAGAAAATCTATGCCGCCGTAAAAGGTAAGCTCCCCCCATTGCCGCCGGAGTCCGACTGGCTCCTGTACCCCTACGAGATCAACGCCTGCATTGCGGGGCACCTGGGGTATCTGGAACTCGAGAAACTGGCCGGGCAGGCGGAGACCGCCGAGGTCCGCGACACGCTGAAGAAACTGCTGGCGTGGCG
>CAYGWP010000268.1:0-12253 GCA_964353455.1 uncultured Anaerolineales bacterium | reverse complement strand
ACCGGCCGACGCCTTTGCGTGGTGGGCCTCCATCAACTGCGCGCGGTGGGTCTCCCTCGATTGAGCGCGGTGGGTCTCCCGACCCACCGCGCGAGGGCCGGCGCCGGGGCGGACAACCCGAGGATTCAGCGCGGCGGGTCGGGAGACCCGCCGCGCTGAGTCCCGGCGACGCGAACCGCCGCACTCTCGTCGTCGGCGTAACGGGCGCTTCCGGCGCGCCGTACGCCGCGCGGTTGGTCGAGCGTGCGGTCCGCGCCGGGCGGCGGGTGCACCTGGTGGCGACGGCCGCGGGACGGCTCGTCATGGCCGATGAACTCGGCCTCGGCGGCCCGGCGGATGAGTTGGACCTGGCGGGCATCTGGCCGCCGGACATCCTCGCGCATATAACATACACGCCGGCCGAGGACCTGAGCGCCCCGCCCGCCAGCGGCTCATTCGACGCCGAGGCCGCCGTCATCATCCCGTGCTCGATGAACACTCTGGCGGCGCTGGCGGCGGGACTTGCCGGGAACCTCGTCCAGCGGGCCGCGTACGTCGCACTCAAGGAAGGCCGGCCGCTGGTGCTCGTGCCGCGCGAGATGCCCGTGACGCGGATCGACCTTGAGAACATGGCCCGCCTTGCATCGGTCGGGGCGGTCGTCATGCCGGCGATGCCGGGGTTTTATCATCGCCCGCGGTCGGTCGGCGACATCGTTGACTTCGTGGTGGCGAAGGTCCTCGACCGGCTCGGCATCGAACATGGCCTTAACGTGAGGTGGCCGGTCATTAGCCCCCCGTGAATACACGGGGGGCGACGCGGGGTAACGTGTACCCATATTGCCCCCGGTGTATTCACCGGGGGCTAAATATGATAAAAACTATACACCAACTCGTCGAGTTCGCCCGGACCATCCGATTCAGCCACACCCTTTTTGCGATGCCGTTTGCACTCGGGACGGCCCTGCTGGCGGAGCCGCCGTATCCGGACGGCTGGTCGCTCGCCCTGCTTGTGGCCTGCATGGTTGCGGCGCGGACGGCCGCGATGGGCCTGAACCGCGTGGCCGATGCGGCGATAGATGCGCGGAACCCGCGGACGGCCGGCCGCGCGATCCCCGCGGGGCGTCTGGGGCGGCGCGCGGCACTGGCCATAGCGCTTGCCAGCGGCGCGGCGTTTGTCGCGATGGCGTGGCTTTTCCTGCCGCTTCGCGGGAACGTCTGGCCGGGACTCCTGGCGGCGCCGTTCCTGGCGGTCCTCATGGGCTACTCGTGGACGAAGCGGTTCACGATCCTCACGCACTGGGCGCTGGGCCTCTCGCTGGGCCTCGCGCCGGTGGGGGCGTGGATAGCCCTGCGCGGCGAGATCGCGCTGGCGCCGGTCCTCATCGGGGCGGCCGTCATGTTCTGGACGGCGGGGTTCGACATCCTCTACGCCCTCCAGGACGCGGAGGTTGACCGGCGGGAGGGCCTGCGGAGCGTGCCCGCCCGGTTCGGCCCGGCGGCGGCGCGCTGGCTCGCCATCGACTGCCACGCCGTGGTGCTGCCCCTGCTGGCGGCGGTCCCGGGCGCGTACAGCGGCACGGGGCGGCCATATCTCCTGGCGAGCGTGGCGGTGGTCGCAATCATCGCCGCGGCGATGGTGATTCAGCACATGCGCGCCCGCCGAGCGACCGCCGCCGCCATTGCCGCCGATTTTTTGCCGATGAACGCGTTTGTCAGTATCATATGGTTGGGGGGCGTGGTGGTTGACATCGCGCTGTCCAGACAGATTATGGGCTGGCTGGCGGGGTCGTCATGAAAACGGACCTTCAAATTGTCGAGGCGAAGGTTGCGGCGGGCGAGCGCCTGACGCGGGAGGACGGCCTTGCCCTCTTCGGGGCGCCGGACCTGCTGGCCGTGGCGGCGCTGGCGGACCGCGTGCGGCAGAGGAAGCACGGCCTGCGGGCCTGTTACTGTATCAACACGCATGTCAATTACACCAACCGTTGCGTGAACGAGTGCGGCCTGTGCGCGTTCTGGGCCGGGGCCGATGACGCCCGCGGATACCTGATGACCGCCGAGGAAATCATCGAGCGCGTGCGGCCCGACGTCGAGGCCGGGGCCACAGAGGTCCACATCGTCGGCGGACTCCACCCCGACGTGTCGCTTGCTTATTACGCGGAGATGATCGGCCGGCTGCGGGCGGCGCTCCCGGAGGTGTGCATCCAGGCGATGACGGCGGTGGAGGTGGCGTACGCAGCGCGGAAAGCCGGCGTCGCGGTCGCCGAGGCGCTCAGGCAACTCAAGAGCGCGGGCCTCACGGCGCTGCCCGGCGGCGGGGCCGAAATCTTCGACCCGGAAATCCGCCGACGCATCTGCCCGCGCAAAATCTCCGGCCAGGATTGGCTCGACGTACACCGACAGGCCCACCGCCTGGGAATCCCGACCAACGCCACGATGCTCTACGGACACATTGAGTCCGCCGCAAACCGCGTGGACCACCTGCTCTCGCTGCGGCAACTCCAGGACGAGACAGGCGGCTTCGCGGCGTTCATTCCGCTGGCGTTCCATCCGGAGGGAACGCACATGGCGGACCTGTCCGGCCCGACCGCCTGCGACGACCTGCGGACGATCGCCGTCAGCCGCCTCATCCTCGACAACGTGCCGCACATCAAGGCATTCTGGATCATGCTTACGCCGGATGTGGCCCAGGTTGCCCTCCGGTTCGGCGCCGATGACCTGGACGGGACGGTGATGCGCGAGGAGATCACGCACGCCGCAGGCGCAAGGACCCCGCAGGGCCTGACGGCGGCGGACCTTGAGCACCTGATCCGCGCGGCCGGCTGCGAGCCGCACGAGCGCGATACGCTGTATAGGCCGGTGCGAAGAGGAAGTGCGGAGTGCGGAGCGCGGAGTGCGGAGTGAAAGGCAAAACAACCACATTTAGCCGCCGCGCTTGCGCGGCGCGTGTTTTGAAGTTCGGCCGTAGGAGTGAGGGCCACATGAAACGTTGGCAACTATCGCTCATCGCGTGCGTGGCCGGTCTAGCCGCCGGTTGCGGGCGCGAGCCGCCGCCGGTCACGCCGACGGCCGCCCAGGCCGAGGCCTCGCGCCACATCCAGGCCGTCGAGCCGCGCGACATGGCACAGGAGGTCAGCCGCAGGCCCCTCCTCAAGTGGAAACTCCCGGCGACGTTCGAGAACCCGATCGCGGTATCGTTCGCTCTCTCGGAGGTCGGCCAGGTTGACGACCCGCGCCGGGCGGGCGTCGAGGAGAAACAGGTCGGCTTCGCCAGCGGCCTGCACCACACCAGCCCCGCGCAACTCGACCCATTCGACCCGCCGCCGGGCTGCGTCCTTACCGGCGACATCACGGACAAGGCGCAACTCGCGCCCCTGACGTGGTATCACTGGAAGGTCCGGGCCATCACCGGCGACCAGGGAACCGAGGGGAACTTCTACTTCCGCACAAGGGCCGAAGAGGCCACGCCGACAAGTGAGAAACCCGCGCCGGGTGAACCCGGCGGCTAACAGCAATGTGTATATTAATCCCCGAAACTCGTCCCCACCGACCGGGCCACCGAAAGGAGCGTGTCGTCGAGTTCGACCTTGCGGCAGCCGCCGGCAACGGATTCGATGGCCACGTCCGTAAGCCGCCCCTGCTGCCATGAGGCCATGCGTCCCCAGCGGCCTTCCGCGGCCAGGCAGGCCGCCCGGTGGCCCAGGCTCGTGGCGAACACGCGGTCGAAGGGGCACGGCGTCCCGCCGCGCTGCACGTACCCCAGGGTGGTCGCGCGGGCCTCGATGCCGGTCTCCTGCTCGATGGACCCGGCCACCAGGCGCCCTATGCCGCCGAGGCGGACCGGGTCGGGGCTGCCCTCAACGCGCCGCTCGATGACCATCTCGCCGCCGAAGGGTTTCGCCCCCTCGGCCACGCACACGATGCTGAAGCGTTTGCCCTTGCGGGCCCGCTCGGTGCAGGCGTGAATGACGGCGTCCCAGCGGAATGGGATTTCGGGGATGAGGATGACGTCGGCCCCGCCGGCGATGCCGCTGTGCAGCGCGAGCCACCCGGCGTACCGGCCCATGACCTCGGCCACCATGACGCGATGATGGGCGCTGGCCGTCGTATGGAGCCGGTCGAGGGCATCGGTCGCCACGCCCATGGCCGTCATGAAGCCGAACGTCAACTCGGTGCCCGGCACGTCGTTGTCGATCGTCTTCGGGACGCCGGCGACCGGCATGCCGCACTCAAGGAGTTTGCCGGCGATGGCCATCGAGCCGTCGCCGCCGATGACGACCAGTCCGTCAAGGCGGTGCTTCTTGAAGACCCGGAGGGCGTCCTTGTGGCGGTCGGTCGTGACGGTCTTGCCGGCCTTCTTCTCGGCCCAGCCGAAAGGGTTGGCGGTGTTGGACGTGCCGAGGATCGTGCCGCCCTGCGTCAGGATGTTGGAGACGGCCCGCCAGTCGATGGTCATGGTGCGGTCGAGGACGAGGCCCTCGTAGCCGTCGAGGAAACCGATGATCTCGGCCTCCTCATCGTGCATCAGGGTCTTTGCGACCGCGCGGATAACCGCGTTCAGGCCGGGGCAATCGCCCCCGCCCGTCAGAACGCCGACGCGCCGGACACGTTTCTTCGCCACGGGATGCTCCTCCTTCGCATGGGTACACTGTACTTATTATCGACAGTTTCGCGGCGAACGTGAACCCGTAGGGGCACCCCCATGTGGGTGCGCTGCCTTCCGCAAGGCGAACGATTCCCGACGTTCCAGGGCGGCCACATGGGGCCGCCCCAGGGTGAGGCGCACGGTGATCGTGGCGGGGCCGGGGGGCGACACGGCGAACGATTCGCTAGCGCGCTCGGGCAGGCACTCTTGTATGGGGCAAGGCCCTCCGCGTCAAACGCAAGACGGCCGGTTTTCAGTTGCACGGAGGGCCGGGCGCGCCGCATAATACCGGCTCCTGTAATCAGGTCGATGCGCCTCGACGGCGCGGTCTTCGCCCCTGACGGCCCACGGACGAAGACCGGCACTTCACCTGCGGCCGCACATGGAGAGAAACCGATGAAAGCCATCACGTTCCTGGCGTCGGCCATTGTACTGGCGGTCCTTGCGGCCCAGGCCCCGGCGGCGCAGAGGTTGCCGGCCGATGAGACCGCGAAGCAGGCGGTCGCCGCCGATGCCGCCATCATAACGGCCGAGTGCAAACTCACAGACGACCAGCAGGCGACCCTCAAGGACAAGGTCAAGGCCAAGCAGGAGACAATAGACGCCTGGTACAAGACGAACGCCGACAAACTCAAGGCCGCCGAGGAGGCCGCAAAGCAGGCCAAGACCGGCGATCCCGCCGCCAAGAAGAAGGCCGGCGACGACAAGAAGGCCCTCCAGGCCGACCTCGCCAAGGCCTCCTCGCAGATCGACGCCGAAATCCTCGCCATCCTCACCGCCGATCAAAAGCGGACCTGGGAAGGCGCGCTCTTCTGCCAGACGACCCTCGCCAAGTACAAGAAGACGAACCTGACGGAAGACCAGACGGCCAAGGTCAAGGTGGCGTCAATGGCCGCCGGCAAGCAGTTAAGCGATGCCACCGCGGCGGCCGGCGGCGACGACCGGGCCATCAAGAAGGCCAAGGGCGACATCGAGGGGAAACTGAAGTGGGCAATCGATACCCTCATCCTGACGCCCGAACAGCGCGAACTCGTCACCAAGAAGCCGGCACCCAAGGCCGAAGCGGCAACGCCCGCGCCGGCAACAACGCCGGCCCCGGCCCCAAAATAAAGGTCGAAACTCGGCCGGCCGAGGCGTGTTTACAGTCGGTGTGAGTAATCCAACTCGACGGGATGGGCGGCAGCGGGCGATCCGTGCGGGTCGAACGGGCCGCCGTCGGGTCTTCGAACCGTACGGCCCCAGGACGAAGGCCTTCCGTCATAATCATGGCCGAAGGGGAGATGAGCAAATGAAAAGCCTGAAATGGTTCGCCGTAGCCGCAGCGCTCGTGATGCTGGTGTGCGCGCCCGCCGTCATGGCCGAAGAGGCGAAGGCCAAGCCCCCGGCCAAGGACACCCTCAAGGGCGTGTACGCCCAGATGGTGACCATCTGCAAACTGAGCGACCAGCAGATAGCCGACCTGAAGGCGAAGGTGAAGGCCCGCGATGATGCGGTCGCCGCATGGACCACGGCCAACGCCGAGAAGGTGAAGGCCGCCGATGAGGCCGCCAAGAAGGCCAAGGAAGGCACGGACAAGGCCGCCGCCAAGAAGGCCAACGAGGACCGCCAGGCCCTCATGGCCGAGAGAACCAAGATCGAGGCCGACGGCATGGCCGCCATCTACGTCGTCCTGACGCCCGAACAGAAGCAGGCGTGGGATGGTCAACAGATGTACATGCAGATGTCGGCGCGATTCAAGAGGGCGAACCTGACGGAAGAGCAGCGCACGAAGGTCCGGCCGCTGTGCGACCAGGCCGCCAAGGACGAGGCCGCCGTCAAGGGCGATGAGAAGGCCGCCAGGAAGGCCAAGACCGACATCGAGGCGAAGGTCGCCAAGACCATCGAGGACACGATCCTGACGGCTGAGCAGAAGGCCGAGATGGCCAAGAAGCCTGAACCCAAGGCCAAGCCGGCGGGCGAAAAGAAGGAAGGCGAAAAGGCCGCCGAAAAACCGGCGGCGAAATAACGCGGTTCGGCGTTACACCACTATTGCGCGGCGGGTCTCCAGGCCCGCCGCGCTGATTTGTCATTGCTCATCACCGGCGCCGGGGGGGCCTTGCAAACATTGACATAGAAAGGAAGTTCCATGCGTATCCGCCTCATCGCCGCCCTCGCCGTTTCGCTTCTCGCCGCGGCGCTCGCCGGCGCCGCGCCCGGCGCCGAGACCGCCAAGGCGCCGGCCCAGCCCGCCGAGGCCGCAAAGCCGCCCCTCCCGCCGGACGTGCAGAGCCAACTCGAACAGATGTTCACCCAGTGCCAGATGACCGACGAGCAGAAGGGGAAGGTCTCGCAGATCGCGGCAACCGGCCTGGCCGCCATCGCCGAGTGGAACAAGGCCCACGCGGACCAGATGACGGCCATCCAGAAGCAGTTGAAGGCCGCCGCCGAGGCGAAAGACGCCGCCGCCGCACAGAAAATCCGGGCCGACGCCATCGCCATCCTCGAAGAGAAGTCCGCCATCGCCGCCAAGATGCAGGACGACATCCACGCCGTCCTGACGCCCGACCAGCGGCTGAAGTGGACCAGGTTTATCGTCCTACAGCAGGTCAAGGGCCGGTTCCCCGCAACCCAATGGACCCCCGAGCAGACGGCCAGGATTGGGGAGATGTGCGATGCGGCCACCACGGAGATCGGCGAGGTCAAGGCCGAGGGCATCGAGAGCGCCCGCGCCAGGGGGGCAATCGTCGGCAAACTGCTTGCCGCCGTCGTCAATACGGTCATGACGGCGGAGCAGCGTGCGGCCCTTCCGCAGCCGCCCGCCGCCGTCCCGGCGCCGACGAAGTAGGCGCGTTGCCCGGCGGATCTCATTTGCCATCGCGCCGCGGGTCTTCGGGTTATTGCCGAACTCGCGGCATCGCGTAGGGTGGGTCCTTTGGACCCACGCGGCGGTATCGCGGCAAGCGTCAGCGTGGTCGCCCAGGCGACCACCCTACACTTGGGTAACGGCCCCTCCCGGCCCGCCGCGTTTTTCTGCGCACCGCCTGCAACAGATAGCGTCAAAGTAACACTACAGCGCCACTTAGGCCTTTGCGCGGTGGGTCTCCCGACCCACCGCGCGACGAAGCCGCGTTAGCGCGGTCGAAAACGCGGTTTGCGCGGCGGGTCGGGAGACCCGCCGCGCTAAGTGGCGCTGTAGAAGTAAGAGCACTGCTATAATGACGCCGCCATCCCTTCGAGAGGAGGCTCGACCATGCCCGCCCGCCTGAAGGCGATCGTGCCCTGTGTCCTTGCCCTTGTGCTCCTTGCCGGCTGCGGTCCGACGAAGGACGCCGCCCCTGCGTCCGCTCCGGCGGCGCTCGCCCAGGCCGACACGGCCGGGCCGCGGGCGCTGCTCGTGCGGTGGCACCGGGCGCTCGTCTCGGGCGACAAGGCCCAGTACCTGGCGTGCTTCGTCGGGTCGGAGGATGAACTCGTGCTGGCGCTGGCCGGCCTCGAGGCCGTCCAGGCGGCGTACGCATTCCATGGCGCGATCGTCTCGACCTACGGGCCGGATGCGTGGCGGGCGTTCCAGACATCCGACGGGGCGCAGATTGGCCTCTTCCCGCGCGAGCCCGAGTGGACGCGGCGGGTCACCGTCATCCGGCAGGGCGACATCGCCTTCGGGTACCTTCCGCGCGGCCGGGTGCCGATTCACATGTCGCAGGTGGAGGGCGTGTGGCGGATTCACGCGGGGAGCCTCGTGCCGCCGGGGTTTGAGGCCCGCCGCGCAGCCGACTTCCAGTTCCGGTGGGCGGCAGCGCTGCGGAACCTGATTCCGCGGGTAGGCCAGCGCCAGTTGGCCATGGAGCGCGCCGGCGAGGAGGCCAACAAGGACCTTTCCGCCCGGATCAAGCCGGAAGACCGCCCCGCGGCCGCCGCGGCCGTGAACGAGTCGTTCCTCCTGACGCCCTGACCGGCGTCGGGCTTATTTCGCTTCAAGTTGCGCAGCCGAAAGTTTAGCCGCGACTCGAAGAGGAGCGCGTGTTCAAGCGGCAACACGCGCTCCTCTTCCAGTCGCGGCTAAACGTGAGCACAGCCCATATCATTTCAGCATTATCAGGTGCACCGAGCAGGAGATGCACGGGTCGTAGGCGCGGACGAGCATTTCAAGGAGGTGGGTGATCTCGGCCTGGTCGCGGCCGTCGGCCAGAAGTTGCGGGATGAAGGCGCGGAAGTCGGCCTCCAGGTTCGCCAGGTTCTGGTTGGTGGGGATGACGAGGTTCGCCCCGGTGACGATGCCCGTGTCGTCATATTCATATTCGTGGACCAGCGTGCCGCGCGGCACTTCGGTAAGGCCCACGCCGCGGCCGGACTTGCCCTTGGGCCATTCCATCGGCGGTTTCTCGTCCTGGATGCCGGCCTCGATGAGTTCATCCATCAGCCGCAGCGTCTCGTAGAAGCAGTGGACCGACTCGATGACCTGGGCGGTGTTGTTGTGGAACGTGTTGTAGTTGGGGGCCTTGAGTCCGAGTTTCTGTGCGGCCTCCTTCGCTTTCGGATGGAGTTGCTTTGAGTTGTTGTTGAAGCGCGCCAGCGCCCCGACCATGAGGGCCTCGCGCTTGTTCTTCACGTGCTTTGCGCTTGAGTGCTTGACGATGGATTCATGGATGATCTTCTTATAGTCGCGCGGCTTGGCCTTGTCGCCGTCGCTCGTGACGAGGTCTCCGCCGTAGAAGGCGTACTCCGTGGGGTCCGAGAGCGATTCGTACTCGGTCTCGCGCGCAAAATCGGGCAGTTTCAGCGTGCCGTAGAGGTCCACGGTGGCCCAGACGTCGGCCTCGTGGTCGGCCACGTGCTTGCGGAGTTCCTTGAGGGTCCGGACGCTGGGCAGTTGCATGTATCCGCCGGGGACCATCGTTATGGGATGGACGTGGCGGCCCACCAGGACCTGGCAGATGTAATTGGCGAGGCCCTTGAGCCTCATCGCCCGGAGGACGACGTCGGTGTGGGTCTTGGCGAGCGGGATGACGCTGGGGGCGCCGAAGAAGTCGGGGGCCACAAGGAAGTAGATGTGCAGCCAGTGGCTCTGGAGTTGCTCGGCGTAGAGGACGATCTTCCGCAGGCGCAGGGTCTGCTCGGAGAGTTTCACGCCCATGGCGTCTTCGGTGGCCTTGAGGCTGGCCGTGCCGTGGCCGCAGGCGCAGATGCCGCAGATCCGGGTCGTCAGGAACATGGCGTCCTTCCACGACCTGCCGCGGAGCATGGCCTCGAAGAAGCGGGGCGACTCGGTGACCTCGAACTTGCACTCGGCCAGTTCGCCGTTCTCGACCCGCGCGAAGATGTTGCCGTGGCCTTCGACCCTGGTCACATAGTCAACGCGAATGTTCATCGATTTGGTTGCGGCTTTCGACATACGTTAATACCTTTCAATGCAACGCGCGACCCGATGGGTCGCGGCTAAACTTATGCTTCTTGCGAGACTTCTTTATAAATCCCCTGGAACAGCCGGAACTCACGGAGGACGTCATCGACCGTGAGGCCGAACTCGGCCATCACGTCCTTGGCGGCCTGCGCGTTGGGCTTATCGACCAGGCCGCGGCAGCCGATGCACTTGTGGCCGGCGCTCGGGCACATGTGCGGCTCGCAGCCGGCCCGCGTCACGACGCCCAGGCACGGCACGCCCTTGTGCCACAGGCATACGTTGTCGGCCAGTTTGCACGGCACGCAGACCGGGTAGTTGGGGGCCTTGAAGGGCTTGCCCATGAGGATGCACTTGGCGGCGTCGAGGAACTCCTGCGGGTTGATCGGGCAGCCCTGGATTTCGACGTCCACCTTGACCTCGGCCTTCAGCGGCCGCGCGGCCACGTGCGGGAACCACGCGCGCTTGTCGCCATAGACATATTTCGCCACGTCGTCGGGGTCCTGGAAGTTCTTGATGACGTTTACGCCGCCGATCGTGGCGCACGCCCCGAGGGCCACCAGGATGTCGGACTTCGCGCGGATCTCCTGGGCACGCTCGATGTCGTGAGGAGTGACGATCGAGCCCTCGACGAACGCGACCGTGTAGTGGTCGCAGTCGCCGTCGGAACCCTCGCGGAACCGCCCGATGTCGGCCGCCGCAAGGATCGGCAGAAGGTCCGTCTCGCAGTTGAGGATCTGGAGGCCGCAACCCTCGCAGCACGAAAGCGAATCGATGCACAGTACCGGTTTGCCCATTTACGCTTTCCTTAATGCACGCGCGACCCTTCGGGTCGCGGATAAAAAGTGCTTTTAAATCCGCAATCCTCAATCCACAATCTGCAATCCTCAATCCACAATGCTTTTTAGATGCCTTCGCGCAGGCGCTTGACCTGCTCGTAGGTGAACACGGGTCCATCGCGGCAGACGTACACGCCGCGAATCTGGCAGTGGCCGCACTTCGCGACGCCGCACTTCATGTGACGCTCCAGCGAGCAGATGATCCGGTGCTCCGGAACGCCCTCGGCCAGGGCCTCAAGCACGGTGAACTTGAACATGATCGGCGGGCCGACGATGACCGCCCACGTCTTCGTCGGGTCCATCTCGATCTTATTGAAGAGCCGCGTGATGACGCCGACGTTCCCCTTCCAGTTCGGGTCGCCGCGGTCAACGGTCACAAGGACATTGCAGTCGCCGCGCTTGGCCCATTCCTCGACCTCGCCGCGGAAGAGGAGCCACTTAGGCTCCCTGGCCCCGAAGAGGATGGTGACCTTGCCGAAGTCCTTTCGCT
Organism: uncultured Anaerolineales bacterium; assembly: GCA_964353455.1. Taxonomy (GTDB): domain Bacteria; phylum Planctomycetota; class Phycisphaerae; order FEN-1346; family FEN-1346; genus CAYGWP01. Next base: position 926 of record CAYGWP010000268.1, on the reverse strand, counting down.
TGTCGAGGACGTAGCGGATGAGGCTTCGCGTGGGCGCCAGGCCCAGGCCGCCGGCCACGAAGAGGACGTCCTGCCCTTTCATGGCGTCGTAATCGAAGTGGTTGCCGAACGGGCCGCGGATGCCCACCCGGTCGCCCGCCTTGAGACCCTTCAGGTAATTCGTGACGGTGCCGACGCTGCGAACCGTGAGTTCGAAGGCCTTCCCCTGCGTGGGGCTCGAACAGATGGAGATGGGCGCCTCGCCGATGCCGGCCACCGACACCTCGGCGAACTGGCCCGGCATGTGCCCCAGTTCCTTCCCGGAGTCAAGCCTGAAATGGAAGAAATGCTCCATCTCGGTCACCGGTTCGGCCTTGAGCACGGATGCAGGCTCCGGCAGGTAGATGTCTGTCAGTTTCTTGCACGCGCAAGCCATTACTTGTCCTCCAACAGCCGATTGTAGACCTCGGGGAGATTGGCGATCTTCGCGACGCAGGCCGTGATGCACCGGCCGCAGCCGACGCACGCGCACTGGCCGATCATCTCGGCGACGTACATGCCCTTGCGGTAGTAGCGGTGGCGATACCGCGCCGTCCGGTCCTTGCGGAAGTTGTGCCCGCCGGCCACGCGGGCGAACTTCGCCAGTTGGCAGCCGTCCCACGCCCGCTTCCGCCGGCCGCTCTTCAGGTCCCAGTTCACGTCGTCCGCCACATCGAAACAGTAGCAGGTCGGGCAGACGTTCGTGCACGTGCCGCAACTGAAGCACCGCCGCGCCACGGCGTCCCACAGCAGCGAGTCGTAGCTGGCGTCCAGCAGCTCCGGCAGGTAGCGAGCGTCGTAGGGCAGGCGCTTGGCGAAGGCGGCCGCCTTGCGGGCGTCGAAGCCCTGCCTGGCCTTGTGGTCCTCCGGCCGGCAGGCCGCGAAAACGCCCGACGCCTTGACCTCCT
>CAYGWP010000267.1:0-8382 GCA_964353455.1 uncultured Anaerolineales bacterium | reverse complement strand
GTGCCCCTGCTGTCCGGTCGGCTCGAATATGTAGTCGCTGCGAAGCAAGGGCACCGCACGGCGCATGGTCTCCAGGTCGTTGCGGTGGCCGCCCGAAGCGCAGGAATCGATCAGCATGGCGGGATGCCGCCGGCGCAGCTCGTCCCAGTACGACAGGTAGCCCTGGACGTGCAGGTTCTCGGTGACGCCTTGGCGGTCGGGGGCATCGGCGGCACGCCAGTAGCGCAGCGGGTCCATGTTGAAGTCCTGGCGGTACAGGTCGATGCCCTGCTCGCGGAGTGTCCGGTCCACGTGGTCGATCAGCCAGGTGCGGGCGTCGGGGTTGCCCAGGTTGAGCAGGGTGCCGCCGAGGAGCCACTCAGGATGGCGGGTGGCCAGCCAGGTGCCGGCGGCGACGCGCTCCGGCTCGAACCAGACGAGGGTCTTGATGCCGCGGCCCCTGGCGTGGTCGCTGATCGCCCGCAGGCCGCGCGGGAACCGCAGGAGGTCGGGTTCCCACGTGCCCGTCTTGGGCCAGTGGCCATCGCAGGGATACCAGCCGGCGTCCATCCACCAGTGGTCGATGCCGATGCGCTCCTCGACGTACCGGTCGATAAAGTGGTTCTGGTTTTCCTCGTTGGCGCTCAGCATCTCGTTGAACTGGCCGGAGGTGTTGCCGAAAAGGATGGGTTCCGGCAGGCGGCCGTCGGCGGTGCGCGGCACGTTGTGCGTCCACATCCAGCGCCGCCAGACGTTCTGGGCCCGGACGGTGTCGTCGCCCTCCAGGAAGAGGATGGCAATCAGCGGCGTGCGGATCCGCTCACCCGGCCGCAGCCTGAGGTGCGTCTTCTCCTGGCCCGCCGAGACGCGCAGGAGTCCGCCGGCGTCGCGGGCGAACACCGTTGCCCACTGGCCGGGCCAGCCGACCGCGATCAGCATGCTGCCGCCGGGCGTCACGAGGTTGTAGTACGGAAAGGCCCCGTTCGTGCCGCGCCCGCCCGCCGGCGCGAATCGCCCGAGCGCGCCCGGCCCCAGCGGCGTCACCAGCGGCTGATACAGGTCCGGAGCGCACGTGTCGCCCTTCCAGTGATGCAGGACGCACTGGCCCTCGGGCGGGCACGCGATCTGCACATCCAGGCCCTGGACGTTCTCGAGGATCGGCGTGTCCTGCCGGCCGGTGTTCGTGAAGGTGGCGGTCCATTCAACAGCGGGGAAGTCCGCGTATTCCACGGCCACGCAGCGGACCTCCAGGCCCGTGTCCGGGTCCGTCCAGGTGAGCGTATGCTGCGTGCGCGCCTCGTCGAGGCGGCGCGTCTCGGCCTTGCGCGGCCACCGGGGCAGCAGGTCGTCGGACGAACGCCTCCCATAGATGAAGACCAGGGGCAGGTCGCTGGTGCGCGGCGGCAGGATCGCGGGCGCCTCCGGCCTCAGGTCCGTCAGGGGCATGTCGCCCAGCCAGACTTCCGTGCCGTCGCCCAGCGTGGCCCTGGCGTCGGCCCAGTCAGACTGGTCCCAACCGATGCCGTCGCCGGCGTCGCCGACCTCCAGGACGAACGTGTCCGCCCCGCCCAGATCGACCGTGACAGGCCGGGCGGGCGTGTCCACGCGCATCACGTCCGACCGGAATGCGACCTTGCCCGCGACAGTGACAGAGAAGACAACGCTGCCCCGGCCGCGGGCCGTGTCGTCGTTGTGGTCCAGCCCGACGATGGCCGAGAACGTCTTGCCCGGCCCCGGCAACCGCACGATGACCTTGCTGACCGCGTGGCAGTACAGGCCGCGCGTGTACGGCGTGTCGCTCAGCCTCAGCGGCCGCCCGGCCCTTTCGCTACGGATGACGGGGTCGTTGTTGGCCAGCACCGTCAGACCCGGGGCGGAGGTCGCGCCCGGAGGTGCGGCCGGCGCGGCCTCGGCCGGGGCGAAACGGCACTCGAGCAGACGGCTGTCCACCCACTGGCGCTTCGTCCGCATCTGGCCTAGAGTCGGCTGCGGCGGAAGGACCGGCGCGGCCTGCGCGGCCATCACGAAAACAAATCCCAGGGCGGCGACGGCGGCAGCAAGCAGACATCTCATGGCGCCTCCTGTAGCGAAATCTCTGCGGGGCCGACAGGCGCGAGCGCCGGCGCGGGCGCCGCCGCTCTCCAGGCGGCGCGGTGGTCTGCATCGCGGTCACCACCGCGCGGCCTGCCTGCTCTCTGAATCCCAGAAGGTCGAGCACGTGAATCAGTCGTGACACCTTTTTTCAGGCCCAGTCGGCCAGTCGGGCTTCGATACAGGCTTCGGCGAGGGGCATGAGGCCGCCTTCGGGAAGCGAGGCGCACTCGGCGAGGGTCAGTCGCTCGACGGCGGCGAGCGGCAGGCGGCCGTGGGTCCAGTAGAGCGCCACCGCCTGGGGGAGCGACCAGCGGCTGAACTGCCGCGACCGCTCCGGCGGCAGCGTCTCGAAGGTGGACGTGCCCCAGGTCCGACGGACGAGGCGCGGCCCGGAATCGCTCAACCCGTCCAGCGGACCGGCGTCGGCGGGGCAATACCGCGACGCGTGAGGCTCATACGCGGCCGAGGGCACGTCCCATCGACCCAGGTCGCGCAGCATGCGGCCTGCGGCCCATCGCCTGAGGCGCAAGGCGTCTTCGCCCGCGGCGGGGAGGATGTGCTCGTCGATCCATCCAGCGGCCGGGGCCGCCAACCCGCGCGCGAGCCGGTCGTCGAGGCCCGCGCAGGCGTACGCCCATGCGGCGGCAAGGAGGCAGTTGGCGCGGAGCGAGACGCCGTCGCATATCGCGGGCGTGTCTCGGCTGGAGTGGTAGCCGACGGAATCCTTGCCCCGCCCGAGCCAGAGCGTCGGCGTGCCGCAGTTGGGGTCGGCGATCATGTCGTCGGCCACCGGCGGCTGGCACAGGCTTTCGAGGTGGTAGGCCCCGCGGCCGCCCTCGCGCAGCAACCCGCCGACCATCGCGGCAACGGCCCAGGCGAAGGTGGGTGCAGAGAGCGGACCGTAGAAGAGGCGGAATGGCCGATGGGGCTCGCTCATGTCGCCGACGCTGTCAACGTTCAGGCCGACGAGCGCCCGCCGCCGGAGGGCCTCATGTTCGGAGGCGAAGGCCAGCATGCCCAGGCATTCCTCGGTAACGATGACGCGGATGCCGAACCGGGGGCGCTCCAGCGTGCCGGCGTCGATGAGCGCGGCCAGCATGCCCGCGGCCTCGATGATTGCGCTGACGCCGCTGGCGTTGTCGTTCGCCCCCTGCTCGCAGGCGTGCGCGAACAGCCAGACCTCGCGGGAGTCGTCCCTCCCCGGCAGGAGCGCGCTCGCGCACTGCGACTGGCCCGCGTAGATGCGGCTGTCGCAGCGGCCGGCAAGCAAGAGGTCCGGGTTGGCCGCCAGACGCTGCCGCAGCGCCGCTCCGGCCCGCGGACTGAGGCAGAACCCCGGCACCGGGGCGTCAGCGGCGCGGAAGTACCACCCGTCCGGCCCGTCTCCCCAGGTATTGCACCAGCGGGTCGTGTCGGCATCGTAGAGCGGGGCTTCGCCGAGGTAGTCGCTGATGATGCCGGCGGCGCCCGCACCCCTCGCGCGCTCCTTCATCTCTCGCGGGGGCCGGGCCGTCAGGACGAACTTGCCGCGCACCCGCTCGGGGGAAATCTCAGCAAGCGCATCGCCATCGACCACCGGGGCCGAGACGGCGGCGAGCGGCCCGCTCCACTGGACCACGGCCTGCGGGCAGGCGGCCCGGTCGGCCAGCACCTCGCCGCCGAGGGAGAGTTGGGCCGCCGGGCACTCCCACGCCATGTGCGTGGTCCAGTCCTGCCATCGCGTGAGTCCGTCGGCGGCGAAAGGCACGATGCGCGGTTCCCGCAGTCCGGCGCGGCCGAGCGCATCGCGGGCGACGCGAGCGGCGCGGCGCTGGTGCGGGGTGTCGAACCACCGTTCCTGCTCCCACAGCGCCGCGAGCAGGTCGCGGTGGCGAGAGGCGTCATACGCGCCCGCAATGGTTTCGACCAGCGACTTGAGCATGCGCGACCCGTTCCTGGCGGCGTGCGGCGCGAACCGGTCATCGGACCCGCGGAAAACACTTGCACGAAAAGGTTCCCTTCCACAATGTATCAACCGGATGCGCGAAAGCAAGGACAGGCCGCCGCACGATGCCGTTCGGCCTGAAAGGCCGGAACGTAACAGGCCCCGCCATCGGCGGGGTTGAACATGGAGCAGCGTGATTTATCTTGTTTTCTTTCTTCTTTGAAGCCCTGAAGGGGCGCCACGGGAGGGTGCCACGGGCCAACCGCTCGCAAGGATTCCCGTTCACCTCATTTTCAACACAAAAACCGTCGCGCCCCTTCAGGGCTGAACAGATAAAGAAGAAGAAGAAAGGATGGGCGGCGCTGGTCTCGTGACCTTGGGCGTTGCCCAAGGCTGTTACGTTCCAGCCCTTCAGGCTGAACGGGATAAGGTACGCTGTTTTTCGCACTCGCAGGAGTGAACGGGTAGCCACCGGACTGGTCGATTGGCGAATGGCCTTGATCGTGCGGGTGCCGCGGGGCGCGGCGGCAACCCATGCTCTTCCAGGAACACTGCCCGCCAATCCGTCGGGCGGACAGTGGCACTCACAGGATCACCCTTGACGGACTGCCCGCCGTCATTCCTTCACGCCGCCGACCGTAAGACCGGCCACGATGCGCTCCTGAAGGATGACGAAAATGAGGAACGTCGGCACGCACAAAAGCGTCACGCCCGCGAACAGCGCCGACCAGTTGGCCGCGTACTGCTGGCTCACCGACAGGTTGTACAGGCCCACCGGCAGCGTCTTGAGTTTGTCGTTGGTCAGGAACACCAGGGCGAACTGGTACTCGTTCCACACGGCCAGGAACTGGAAGATTGCGGCCGTCGCCAGGCCCGGAACGGCCAGCGGGAAGAACACGTCGGTGAACATCCGCCACTCGCCGCAGCCGTCGATGGCGGCCGCCTCGCGCAGCGCCGCCGGCAGCGTGCGGTAGAACCCCGTCAGCAGAAACACGGCGAAGGGCAGCCCGGCGGCGGCGTAGATCAGGCCCAGCCCAAGCCGCGAGTCCATGAAGTTGAACCCCAGGGCGCCGACCGACAGGTGCCAGTCCTGCACCATCAGGAACAGCGGCACGATGTACAACTCGGCCGGAATCACCATCGCCCCGATAAAGAGGAACAGAACCGCGCCGCGGCCCACGAACTCCAGCCGCGTCAGGGCATAGGCGGCCATCGACGCCACCACCGACGTAACGCACACCGTCAGCACGGAAACCAGCAGGCTGTTGAGCGCGTAGTGGCCCATGCGGGCGGTCGTCCAGGCGTAGGCATAGTTGCCGGCCGCGTAAGTGTAGGACTGCCAGTCGAAATGCGCCAGCGCCGCCGCCAGCGGCGCGGCAATGAGCGCGGCGAGCGCCACCAGCGCCGGGACGGCCAGTCTCCGCCGCAGGCCCAGGGGCAGCACGGCCCAAGCCACGCACAGCGCGGCCACATAGGCGGCCCCGGTGTAAGATACGTAAGCCGGGTCGCGGCCGTGGTCAACCGCCAGCAAGAGCGCGCATAGGCCGGCGGCGGTGAGGGCAAGGAACGCCTTCCGGAATGTCCGCCGCCGCGGGCCGTCCTGGTCGGCCATGCCGTGGCCGGAGAACCCCCGCCAGAGGAGCAGCAGGCCCGCCAGCATGAACATCCACCACGGCCTGGCGGCGTAGAGGCGCTGGGACCAGGCCGGGTAATCGCCCACGACCGCGAACGGCCCGGCCGGGTTCTTCATGAACTCCGACGTCACCCCGCCGTGCTGAGGCCCGGGGTCGGCCAGAGACATGGAGATGATCCACAGGAATCCGACGATGGTCACGCCGACCCAGGCGATCTTCAGCAGGTACAGCGGGTACAGCCGCGTGCGGGCGTAGGCCCACAGGATGCCGGCCGACACCAGGCAGTAGGCGACCACGCAGATCGTGATGATCCTCGCAATCCCTTCCGCCGAAGCGCCAACGTCGGGCGGCATGTAGTTCTCTCCAAGTACGCCCCCGTCCGGGGGCGGTCAGTACTCGACGCTCTTTTTCTCCCGCATCAGCCGCACGATGCCGACAAGCACCAGCACGATCGCCACCTGGACGACGGCCATGGCCGTCGCCTCGCCCATCAGGAAGATGCAGCGGCGGTTATTGAATGCATAATCATATTGAAGCGTCGAGATAACCTGGCAATCGTCGTTGATGTCCGGCGCCAGCAGCGCCTGGATGAAACCGAAGATCTTCATCGAGCCGATCATCCACAACGACAGCGCGATCAGCACCACTTCGCGCATCATCGGCACGGTGACGTGGATGAATCGTTGGCCTGCCGATGCGCCGTCGATCTCCGCGGCCTCGTAATAGTCCTTGGGAATCCGCCGCATCCCCGCCAGGAGGAGGATCATCGTTCCCCCGACCTCGGCCCAGACGAGCATGACGATGGCCGCATTGATCGCGTTCTCCGAAGACAGCCACTGCACCGGCGAGGCGCCCAGTCCCTCCAGCGACAGGTTCAGCAGGCCGCTCTTGGAGTCGTAGAGAAGTTTCCAGAACGTGGCCACGCCCACGGCCGAGATGAACGACGGGAAGAAGATCAGGGTCTGGAAGAACTTGCGTCCGCGCACGTGCTGATCGTTCAGGGCGGCCGCGAAAAGAAACGCCATCGCAAAGAATGCCACCCCCCCGACGCCCATGATCCAGAGGTTGTTCTCGAGCGCGCCCCAGAACTTCGTGTCGGCCATGAGACGGGCGAAGCCGCGCAGCCCCACGAACTCCATGTGCGGCGTGAAGCCCGTCCACTTGCACATCGAGACATAAAGCGAACTTGCGGCCGGAAGGGCGAACAAGACCACGAACAGCACCAGGGCCGGCGCCAGGAACAATGCCGGCGCACCCCACCATCCGCCCAGCCGCCGCGGCTGCGCCACGATCATTCGTAGCCTCCTTCCCCGCCACGATTGAGGTAAGCGGCGGCCTGTTCCTCGAGCCGCCCGAGGAACTCATCCACCGATGCCGAATCGGCCAGGAAGAACTTCACGTATGTCGGCAGCAGCGCCGCCGCAAAGAACCGCGGGGCGTAGTCCCGCTGGTCGCGGGTGTACATGACCGGGGCACGCCGGAAGTCCTCGGCCAGGCCGGCAAGCGCGGGCGGGAAGTCCGCGTCAACCATGCACGAAATCTGCGCGTTCTCGTGGACCATGTCCGGGTGGTCCCTGGCCGACAGGTACTTGACCAGTTCCACCGCGTGGCGGGTGGCCTTCCCCTGTCGGCAGACCACCACGCCGAAGTTGGCGGCGAAGGCGGCGGTCTGGTCCTGCGGCCGGCCGCCGGGCCACTGCGGAAAACTGAAGACGCCCAGTTTGAACGTCGAGGCCCCGGCGCTCTCCTCGTAGCCGCTCAGTTCCTGCACCAGCCACGACCCGTTGATCATCATGGCGGCGCTGCCCGAAGCGAAGGCCCGTTGGGCGGCCGGCCAGAGCGAACCGGCGAAAGACCTGTCGAAATAGCCGCGGTCGCGCATCAGCCGGATCTGGGCGAATATCTCGCGATAGCGCGGGTCGGTCCACGGCGGCTTCGACACCCGCGGCGAACCGGCGGCGCCCGACGGCACGCCCAGGACCGTCCCCTCCCATGCGTCCGGGCCCAGGGCGCGGTAGGTCAGCCACAACATCCAGACTTCGGAGTAGTTCTCCATGTCGGCCGTCAGCGGCGTGATGCCGGCGGCCTTGAGTTTCTCGCAGACCGCGATGAACTCCGGCCAGGTGCGCGGCGGCCGGCCGATCCCCGCCCGCCTGAACAGGACCTCGTTGTAGAAGATGCCGTACGTGGAACAGGTCAGCGGCACAAAATAGACATGTTCACGCCTGATCGGATCGTCGATCGGGTACCGCCCGTCGGCCAGCATTGCCGGAATGAACGCGGCACGCCAGGCGCGGCCCGGCTTGCCGTAGGAGTCCGGCCCGTCCAGCGGCGAGACCGCATCGCCCGCCAGCGGCACGTCCAGGGGAACCGCGTAATCGTCCTGGACCAGCGCCCGCAACTCGGCCTTCCCGCCCTCCATGATGTCGGGAACTTCGCGCCCGGTGAGGAACCGCGGCCGGTTGGCCGAGAGCACCCATCGGCCCTGCCAGCGCCGCTCGACCGTGACCTTGATGCGCGGCACGACGGCCGCCTTGTCGGCCGCGGCAGCATCCTGCGCGATCTCCTCCAGCGCCGCCAGCAGGGCGTGAAGCGTCCCGGCCTGTTCCTGCGGCGGAGCGCCGCCGGCCGTGCCGTCCACGACGATCCCACTGGTTTCCAGCCAGGCCGCCAGTTCCTGCGAAAGGGCGATCTCCCGGTCCGCGCCGCCCGCATCGGCGGCGGCCAGGCGACGCCGAAACTCCGGCAGGG
>CAYGWP010000266.1:0-16006 GCA_964353455.1 uncultured Anaerolineales bacterium | reverse complement strand
ATCGTTGCCGCAAGGCGGCCAGGAACTTCTCCGCCTCGGCACGATGCTGGAATCCGACAATGAAGTCGTCGGCATAGCGAACAACGATCACGTCGCCGGTCGCTTGCGTTGTCCTCCACCATTGGACCCACAGGTCGAACGCATAGTGAAGGTAGATGTTGGCCAGCAGCGGACTGATGCTGCCGCCCTGCACCGTACCCGTGTCACTATACGTCCGCACCCCGTCCTCCAGCACGCCGGCGTTCAACCACTTGCGGATGAGCCGCCCGACGCGCCGGTCCGCGACCCGGTGCTCGACGAACTTCATCAGCCACCCGCGGTCGATGGCGTCGAAGAATCCGCGGATGTCCGCGTCGAGCACCCAGTTCACCTTTCTCGTCAGCAGTCCGGCGTACAGGGCGTCCAGCGCACTGTGCGAATTGCGCCCCGGCCGGAAGCCGTACGAGAACCCCAGGAAGTCCGTCTCGTAGATGGCGTTCAAGACCCCTGTTGTGGCGCGTTGGACGATCTTGTCTTCCAGCGCGGTCACGCCCAGCGGCCGCTGGCGACCGTCGGGTTTGGGGATGTACGCCCTGCGGGCGGGCTTGGCCCGGTACGCCCCGCGTTTCAGCCTCGCCGAGAGGTCCCGGAGATTCGCTTCCAGGTCCTGCCCGTACGACTGCCACGTCTGCCCGTCCACGCCCGGTGCGGCGTCGCGCTTGAGGCCGAAGTAAGCCTCCCGCAGCGTGGACGGGTTATAGACGTGGTGCAGGAGCGAGGTGAACCGCATCTTCTTGTCCTTCTTTGCAGCCTGACGCACCCGCGCGAGCGCACGTTGCACGCAGTCCCGGCCCTGTGTCCGGAGCGTGGTTTGCTCTTGCGGGTTCCCTTTGGCCGGTCCCCTTCCCTCCGCCCCCTCCGCAGGCATCACCGCCGGGTGACGACAGTCAAGCCGGTGGCCACTGCCATTGTTCGGGGGCTTCGCAGGTACTACGGGACCGTCCGACTTCCCATGTTCGTTCACCATCGGCGTTCGTCCTTGGACTCCCCGATGCGACCCGTTCCGCCACCGGAGCGGGTGAACATGGGACCTCCCGGTTCTCGCGCAAGGTGTTTCCGCACATGCACGGGGTCTCTGACCGCGCGGGGTCCCGGTGTGCCTGGCACTGGCGGCACGCCGGATGTTGCCTTCCGCCTCTCCTTACGGCGTCGGCACCCCGGAGGGTCCGTTCTTTCGCGGCTGAATACCCGGCCTGCGCGTACCCCTGTCAACGCTTCGCCGACGCCCTCGCGGACGCCGACGCATGACTCGGGGCCGTTGTGGCCTGCCAGACCTTCAACGTATGACTTTTTCATTCACTGCACCTTGCCGGTTTAACCCGGCGCACAAGGAGCCCATGATGAGATTGCTCGCGATTCTGGGGGTAATTGCCGCATCCGCCGCCTGCCTTGCGGAGGAGAAACCCGTGACGCCCCAGCCCGCCGCGTCGGCCCTCGACCAGCGCGAGGTCTTCGTCGCAGGCCAGGACGGATACAACACGTACCGGATCCCGTCGGTCCTGGTGACGGCGAAGGGAACGATCCTTGCCTTCTGCGAGGGCCGAAAGACGGGCCGCGGCGACTCCGGCAACATCGACGTGGTCCTCAAGCGCAGCCTTGACGGCGGCACGACGTGGCTCCCCATGCAGACCGTCGCCGATGATGAGGCCAATACCTTCGGCAACCCCTGCCCTGTCCAGGACCGCGACACCGGCGCCATCTGGCTGCCCCTAACGCACAATCTGGGGACGGACAGCGAGGATGCGATCCGGAAACGCACCGCCAAGGGCACTCGCACCGTCTGGATCACCAAGAGCACCGACGATGGGGCCACGTGGGCCAAGCCCGTCGAGATCACCGCCACCACCAAGCGCGACGACTGGACATGGTACGCCACCGGCCCCGGCTGCGGCATCCAACTGAGGAGCGGCCGCATGGTCATCCCGTGCGACCACAACGTGGCCGAGACCAACAAGAGGCGGTCGCACGCCATCTACAGCGACGATCACGGAGCCACGTGGAAACTCGGCGGCACGATAGCCGAGAACGTCAACGAGTGCCAGGTCGTGGAACTCGCCGACGGCTCTCTACTCATGAACATGCGTAGTTATTCCGGGCGCAACCTCCGCGCCGTCTCCACCAGCCGCGACGGCAGCCTCACCTGGACCCCTGCCGCCGACGACCCGGCCCTCGTCGAGCCGGTCTGCCAGGCGGCCCTCATCCGCATGGCCGACCCGCGCGACCCGGGCCGCGGCATCCTGGTCTTCTCGAACCCGGCGAGCAAACAGCGCGACCACATGACCGTCCGCATCACCATGGATGAGGGGAAGTCCTGGCCGGTCTCGGGCCTTCTTCACGCCGGCCCCGCGGCATACTCGGCCCTGGCCGCGCTGCCCGACGGCCGCATAATCTGCCTGTACGAGCGCGGCGAAAAGTCGGCCTACGAGAAAATCACGCTAGCGAGGTTCTCGCTCCAGTGGTTGACCGGACCATGACAAGAGCAATCCTTGCACTTGCCGCATCCGTGTTTCTGCTCGCCTCGGGCGCCATCGCCGAGTCGCCCCCGCGGAACGACGGCTCGACATGGCCGACCCTCCACGGAGACCTCCAGCGGTCCGGGTTCTACCCGAAGTTCCCGGGCGGCGACCTGAAACCCGTCTGGCGGAAGGAACTCTGGCGGGAACTCACCGGCCCGCGGTGCGAGACCATCATCGGCGGCGGCCTTGCTTTCATGGGCACCTACGCGGGCCGCGTGTACGCCTGGAACGCCGAGACCGGCCAGGAGAAGTGGGTCTTCCAGGCGGGCGGGGCCGTCGGACACTCGCCCGTTCTCGACGGCGGCGTCCTCTACTTCGGATCAATGGATCGAAAACTCTACGCCGTCTCGGCGGCCGAGGGAAAACTCAAGTGGACCTTCGAGGCGGGCGAAGGCATCTGGACATCGCCGGTCGCATGGGCCGGCCTCGTCATGTTCGGGGCGCGCGACGGCGTCTTCTACGCCCTGCGCGCCGCCGACGGAACGCCCGCATGGACCTTCCGCACCGAAGGGCCGGTCCTCCAGACGGCCGCCGTCAGCGAGGACGGCGGGCAGGTCGTCTTTGGCTCCGAAGATATGCACATCTATTGCTTGAACGTCTCCGACGGGCGCCTCGCGTGGAAATCCGAGAAACTCGCCGGCCTCAGCCTCCGCGACTGCTTCCCGGTCGTCGCGGCCGGCCTCGCGCTCATCACAACGAACCCCGTCCACGAGTTCCACTGGACGCTGACCACCCACGAGGAGATGCTCGTCAGGCGGACCGGCTTCACCGGACAGGACAAGCGGTACATCCCCGCCGCGCCCGGCGACGTCGAGAAGGAGCAGGCGTTTATCCTGGAGCACCTGCGGGCGCACCCGTCGGAGCAGACGTTCTATGCCCTCCGCATCGCCGACGGAAAGCAGCCGTGGGCCGCCCCGGTCCTCTACACGGGGGGCCTCCACAACCCGCACCCGCCACCGTGCATCAATCTGGCTAGTGGAGATGCGTACATATTTGTGCGGACGGCGTACGGCGTCTGGGACGGCGGCGGAGAGGTCCGGCCTTACACCAGCCCCGCGCGGGTGGACCTCAAGACCGGCCGCACCGAACTCGTCAACCACGCCTACCCGTCGAAGGAACCCGGCCGCCCGCCCGGCGCGAAGGACAAGCCCTGGATGGTCTTCAACTACATCGGCGACGAGACGCAGACCCTCTCGTGCTCGGCCGAGACGCTCTTCTCCAATCACCAGGGGTACCTCGGGTCGATGAACTTCCGCACCGGCATGTGCAGGAGCCTTTACGGGAAGCGCGACACGTACGGCGGGTTCTACGGGGCGGGCACGTTCGGCTGGGAGAGCCAGGGCGGCCGCGAGAAGGCCCGCGCCGCCGGCCAGCCCTACGGCCTCGTGAACGAGTGGCACGGCCCGGCCAAGGCGATCGTATCCGTCGCAGGTCAATATGTATATTTCACCGCCGGGTCGCAGGTCATCTGCCTGAAAGGAGATGCCCCATGAGAACCTCGGGTGTGCCACGGCCGGCTTGCCCGGCCGTGCTGCTTCTGGCGGCTCTTTGTCTGGGAGGCTCAGTTGCATTCGGGCAGAACGTCGTGGACAACAACCCGGCCGACCGCCGCGCCGAGCCGATCAAACTCAAGGCCGCAGACGTCCAGGCCATGCTCCGCGAAACGCCCGACTTTGCGGCGAAGACCGATTCCGCCGAGGCGAAGCGCGCGGCCGCCAAACTCGACGCCCACGTCGCGGAGTTCCTCGCGGGGTTCCCGTGGAAGGCATTCCACAACACGCTCGGCATCAGCGGATACGAGGCTTACTTCGACCATCCGGACGAGATGTTCTACGCGCTCTCGGTCGCCCTGCCGAACCTCAAGCCCGAGACGGCGGCCGCCGCCCGGAAGTTCCTGGCCGGGCAACTCGCCAAGTCGCCGCCGTACGCCATCGACGGCTTCGACCGGACGGCCGGCCGGGAGCGCGAGCGGTACGACGTTCCGGAGGGCCTCCGCATCAAGGGCCGCGCGAAGGCCGCCGACGCGTTCGGCGTGTACGCCTTCTGGGCATACGTCCGCTGGAGCGGCGATACGGCCGCCGCCAGGACGCACTGGGACGCCGTCAAGGCCCGCACCGCGGCCCTGCTTGCCTCGCCGTATAAGTTCGACATATCAAACACCACGTACGTGAATGACGAGGCCGAGCGCCTGAGCGGCGACCTGGCGGGCCTGATCGGCCTTGCGCACCTGGCCCGGATGAACGCCGACGCGGACACCGAGGCGAAGGCGACGGCGCGGGCGGCGGAACTCCTGGAACTCCGCGTGAACCTGGAGCGAGCCAATCCCCGCATCCTTGAGGCGACGCGGTCGGCAACAAAGACCCTGCATATCGCCAAACTGGCGCGATACTGCCGCATGGCGCCCGAGGTCGGCCGCGCGGTCGGCGCCTTGAGCGACGGCGCCGGCCGCGCTCGCGTCCAGGCCTTCCGCGAGGCGCGAAACGGCTGGCACATGGCCTTCGCGGAGCGTCTCATCGGCGGCGAGAACTATGTTTCCCCGCCGCACATGGGCCGCGCCATGATGGCCGCCGCCACATTCATCGAAGAACTCCCCGGCGACCGGCTTCTGACGTTCGTTGACATTCCGTGGTGTAGGGGGGATTATTACTTTATCGAAAAGTGCGCGTATGCCCTCTGGGGGGCCGCGGGCCGGCAGTGGACGAAAGCGGCCGAGTAGATCGTTGGCCCTGCATGAACAACCAGTAACACGGAGGCGATCATCATGCTCTGCCCGAAATGTAAGTGCGAGAACCCGCTGGAAGCCGTCGCCTGCGTCCGCTGCGGGGCGAGTCTGGGACCCGCTCCGGGCGCGCCGCCGCCCGCGCCGGCGCAGGACGACGTTATCACGCGCCTGGTCCCCTACCGGAATAAGGCGGCGCTGGCCGCCTACTACCTGGGCCTGTTCTCGATAATCCCTTGCGTGGGCCTGCCCCTCGGAATCGCCGCGGTCGTGCTGGGCATCATGGGCCTGAAACGGGCGAAGCAGAACCCCGAAGCCAAAGGCAAGATCCATGCCTGGGTCGGAATAATCTTGGGCGGAATCTTTGGCCTCATTTATCTGGTTCTCACAGTCTGCTTCTTGATCGCGCTGGGCGCCGGAGCGTTCAGTGAGTCGTCCAGGTGGGTGTACTATGGCCAGCCCTAAGGACTGGGCGTTCGCAACTGGCCGCAGAGAGAACCTAATGTGTGTCGTCGCTTATATCGGCCTGTGCCTCACGTCGCTCTCGGCCGTCGCATCGGCCGCCGCGCCGGCACAGACCGTCCTCGTCGAGGCCGAGAGTTTCCGGGACACCGGCGGCTGGGTCGTGGACCAGCAATTCATGGACCAGATGGGGTCGCCGATGCTCCTGGCACACGGGCTGGGCGTCCCGGTGAAGGATGCGGCGACGGCGGTCGAGTTTCCGGGCGCGGGGAAGTACCGCGTTTTCGTTCGGACGCGCGACTGGGTGGCGCCGCACGGGCCGGGGCGGTTTCAACTCGTGATTGACGGGGCGCCCCTTCCGGAACCTTTCGGCGCGAAGGGCGACGGCAAGTGGTTCTGGCAGGACGGCGGGACGGTCGATATCCGTGGCACGCATGTCCAACTGTCGCTGAGGGACCTGACTGGTTTCGACGGCCGCTGCGACGCGGTCCTTTTCGTCAAGGATGCGCCGGCCGGGTGGCTGCCGCCGAACGAGGGCGATGCGATGGCGGCATTCCGCCGCAAGGCCCTCGGCCTCCCCGACGCACCGCCCGATGCGGGCGAGTTCGACCTCGTGGTCGTCGGCGGCGGGTACGCGGGCCTCTCGGCCGCCATTGCGGCCGCGAGGCTGGACCTCAAGGTGGCGCTCATCCAGGACCGGCCGGTATTGGGCGGAAACGCGTCGAGCGAGGTCCGCGTGGGGCCGATCGGCAAGATCGACCAGGGTCCATATCCTCGCAACGCGGACATAATAAAGGAAATCCAGGCGTCGCCCGGAGGAGTGGAGTCGTCGGGCGGCCTGCGGGCGCGGCCAAACGATGAGCACCTCAGGCGCATGGTCGAGGCCGAGAGGAATATTTCGCTTTTCCTTGATATGCACGTCTTTGCGGTTGATAAGGACGGGCCGCGCATCAAGGCGGTGCTTGCGCGGCACACCCGCACGTCCGAGGAGCGGCGATTCCGCGGGACGCTCTTCGCCGACTGCACCGGCGACGGGACGGTGGGTTTCCTCGCGGGCGCCGACTGGCGCATGGGCCGCGAGGGGCGGGATGAGACCGGCGAGCCGCTCGCGCCGCCGAAGGGCGACAGGATGGTCCTGGGGATGTCGAACTTCTGGACCGCGCGGCGCACGGGCCGGCCCGCGCCGTTCCCGGCGTGCCCGTGGGCGCTGCGGATCACCGAGGAATCGCTGGAGGTCTCGACGCCGAAGTATCCGCCGAAGTTCGGCGAATATGCATACGTCGGCGGGTGGAACTGGGAAGGCGGCTTTACGCACAACCCCGTCACCGAGGCCGAGCACATCCGCGACCACAACCTCCGCGCAATCTACGGCACGTGGGACTTCCTGAAGAATCGCAGCCGCGCGAGCGCCAAGTACGCTGATGCGCAACTGGAGTGGGTCGCATACGTCCTGGGGAAGCGCGAGTCGCGGCGGCTCCTGGGCGACGTCATATTGACCCAGCAGGATATGCTTGAGCCTAAGATATACCCGGATGCGTGCGTCACGGCGACGTGGTACTTCGACCTGCACTTCCCGCATCCTGACAACACGAAGTTCTTCCCTGGCGGGGAATTCCGCTCGCTGGCCTACGACGACCCGAACTTCGAGCGGCTGCGCGGCTCGATACCGGGGAAACTCACGCTGATGAAACCGTACCCGATCCCCTACCGGTGCTTCTACTCAAGGAACGTGCCGAACCTGTTCATGGCCGGCCGCGACATAAGCGCGACGCACGTGGGCCTCGCGCCCGTGCGGGTGATGAACACGACCGCGATGATGGGCACGGTGGTCGGCCGCGCGGCGTACGTCTGCCGCAGGCGCGGCTGCGACCCGCGCGGCGTCTATGAGAAACACCTCGACGAGTTCAAAGCGTTGCTTACCGACCCGCGTAAGTAGCCGGGGCGCCGGCATACGTAGGCCGGGGCGCGCCCCGGCCTACTTTTCCGGAAGCCCCTTGTCGGCGAGCATTCTGGCGTAGCGGGCTATCGTGTGCGGCGTGGCCGAGATCACCTTGCCGGTGGCGCCGCCTTTCTGGATGTAATCGTAGTACTCGTTGATGCGCGGCTGCGGGTTCTTGCCGCCGTACGGCCGCCCCAGGTAGATCGGGGAGCCGTGGATCGGGCTGTCGAGCGCACCGACCATCCACCCCGGCTTGCCGGCATCGGAGAGTTTCTTCTCGACCGCCGCAAACGTGTCGGGGAACCCACGGAAGAACGGCGACCCGCTGCAGGCCCTGGCCGCCTGGCTGAGTACCACGAAATCCCCGTCGCGCAGGAGTACCCGGCTGTCGCCCGGGCAGGCCGACGTAACGAGGTAACTGAAGCCTGCGGCCTTGACGGCCCGCCAGAGAGCGATCTGCGCGTCGCCGGGTTTCTTGGGATCGGCCTGCCCGTGATGGTCGGCGAAGCAGTACACGCCGCGCGGCGCGTTCTTCTCGCCGGCCGCGGCGGCAATGCGTTTCCGCGAGTCGCTCATCAGCCCCGCAATGCGGGCCGGGTCGCCCGCCGTCTCGTAGATGATGCCCGCCCCGGCCGAGTGCAGCACCGGCTCGACCAGCCCCAGCACGCCGCCCTCCTCCACGGGCACGTGCATCGCCTCCACGGCGTCGGGGTCATATAGATATCGCTGCCAGTGGACGCCCGAGCCGATCTTGACCTTCGTCATGGACGACCAGTCCTGGAACGTCAGGACGGCGTCATCGTGCGACAGTTCACCCGAGTGCAGGACCCAGGTGGCGAGGATCTTCCCCTCCTTCGCCCACGCCGCCAGTTGTGCATCGGTGGGCTCCAGTTCGAAGCACGACTTGGTGGGCTGCGGCAACAGCAGCGGCCGGCGCGAAAAGACCGTCAGGATGTGCCGGCACGGCTCGGCCACGTTGTACGCCATCGGACGCTGGGCCATCGGAATCAGTTGCGCGTCGCCGAACCAGCGGCCGAAGGCGTAGGACTGGTCCTTGTCGGCCGTCAGACGCAACATCTGGTCGCGGCGCTTCTCGCCGTCGCCCCGGGCCTTGTATGAAAGGATCAGCCGGTCCTCGCGGATCGACAGCGGCAGCAGGTAACTGGCCAGCGTCGGCTCCAGCAGGTCAACGGCGGCAGCCTTGCCGATCCATTTCTCGACAACCGCCAGGTTCGGGTCGGGCACGTCCAGGTTCACGGCCGGTTTGACCTCAAGCCCCGCCGCCCGCCAGGCCGACGTGTCGCCCGCCGCCTTAGCCACGGTCCAGACCGTACTTACGCCTGCCTCCTTAAGTTGCCGGATCTGGTCGGCCTTCAGGTCCAGCGGCAGGGCAAGCGCGCGGCGGTAAACACACTCGGGGAACAGCGCGGGCAGGACTGCGCCGCCGCGCTCGAAGGCAACGGCGTCGGGCGGGACGCCGCGGCCGAGCATCTTCGCCACCTCGACGTACAGGGCGGGGAGGCCGGACGGCGGCCCGATGATCTTCTCGGCGCCCCCGCGAAAAAGCGTATCGAAGAGAAGCGTGTCGTCCAGGCGAACCACGGTCGTGCGGAACTCGGCCAACGCCCGCGCGATTCGCAGGGCGTGGTGCCCGCCGATGACCGTGCTGCCGAAGGGGGCAAAGAGTCCGCCCTCCTTATGGTCGGCCGCGTAGTACGCGTCGAACTCCACGCCGGCGTCCCTGCACATCCACGCCAGCGTCATCGCCGCCAGGTCCTTGTCGGGGTGGTCCGTGCGGGCCACGAGCAGGACGAGACGCGGCTTGCCGTCGGGCGGCTTCGGGGCCTCGGCGAGGGCGCATGAGACGGCAAGCGAGATCAGCGTTAGTGCTATTGCTATATGCTTATACATTATGTGGTCTTTCGTGCCGGCGCCCTGCGAGCATGGCGGCTAGAGCTTTTCACGATTGCCCGAATCGCCGTGTGCCACGGCCGGCCTTGCCCGGCCGTGCGAAGACGCCATGTGGCTCGTCCCACGGCGGGACAAGGCCCGCCGTGGCACACAGTTACGCGCAAGCGTGAACTGCCATAACGTGTTAATCATGCTGCTTGCCGATGATCTCGCGGACGCGGCGGCAGTCGGCCGACATCTGGGCCTTCAGCGCCTCGGCCCCCGCGAAGGCCTGCTGCGGCCGCAGGTACTCGATGAACTCAATCGCCGCCTGCTCGCCGTAAAGTTCGCTGTCAAAGTCGAGGATAAACGCCTCGACGACGGCCGCGTGCTCCTTGTGGAACGTCGCCATCCGGCCGACGCTGACGGCCGCAGCCAGGCGCGAGCCGCGTATCACGGCCCGCGCGGCATACACGCCCTCAGCGGGCATGAGGAACCGCGGGGCCTCGACGTTGATCGTCGGATACCCCAGCCGCGCGCCGCGGTGACGGCCCTCCACCACGGTTCCAACGTATGTATATGGTCGGCCGAGACACTGAGCGGCCTCGGCGACGCGGCCCTCGGCGATGAGGCGGCGGATGCGCGTGCTGGAGATCCTCTCGCCGCCCGCCAGGACGTCGGCGACAAACTCAGCCTGGATTCCGCGCGCGGCGGCAAGGCCCTGGAGTTCGCGCGGCCCGCCGCCGGCCCCTGCGCCGAAATGAAAGTCGGCCCCCTCGACCATCGCGCGGGCCTCCAGCGCGCCCGAGACGATGCGGTCGAAAAAGTCACGGGCGGTCATGGCGAGGACGCCCTCGATGTCGCGCGGCCAGATGACGGCCCCGATGCCCATCTCCCGGAGGATTTCCAGTTTCTGGCCGAAGGTCTGGATGAGCGCCGGGGTCTCGGCCGGACGCAGGACCTGGAGCGGGTGCGGATGGAACGTGAACACGACCGGCTGGACGCCGAGGTCGCGGGCACGCTCGACCGTGCGGCCCAGGACCGCGCGGTGCCCCAGGTGGACGCCGTCGAAGACGCCCACCGAAAGCACGCCGCCGCGGCAGCGCGGGTCAATATCCTCGACGTCGCGAATCAGATCCAATTCATGCCTCTTTCCTGCGGCCGTCTGAGCGCAGAGGCCGCGGAGAACGCAGAGAATAGCATGACTTTGTTTACAGACAAGTCAGTTTCTTTCTCTGCTTCCTCCGCGTTCTCCGCGGTCTCTGCGTTAAACCGCCTTCTCGACAGCCTCGAGTTCCCGCGACCATCGCCGCGCCAGCCAGAGCGGAATCATGCCGAACACGCCGAACGCACAGTCGATGAGCGCCCAGTAAAACGGTATGCCGCGGACCGGCGTCCACACGAGCGCCCACGGGATCACCAGGGCGCACGCAATCATGCCGAACGTGATCACCCAGCGGTTACGGACCGGGTCGGCGATCGGCCCGATGAACAGGATGCCCAGAACGATGTGCGCGAAGGCGAGCCAGTCTGTGCCGTACGCGATGAACGGATACCGTGCGTATGTCTCGTGGAGCCCTTGCTTGACGGTCGCGATCCAGTGGGCGAGGCCCGCGTACTGGTCGGGCGAAGCGCCGTCGGCGATGCCGAGCGCCCGCGCAAGGACGTCGAGTTCCCACTCCAGTGGAATCGCCGTCAGGCCGCTGGCGATGAGGGCGACGACGAAGAAGATGAGCATTGCGCGGATGCGCCAGAGGAGCGCCGGCCGCTTGTCGGAACCGTTCATCGTGATGCGCCTCCCCGCGAGCCGCCCTCGCCCGCCGCAAGACCGCTCAACGCATCTGCATCTGTAGGATAACCTCGACCGCCTCGTACGCGGCGGCAACCGCCAGGATGATGAAGACGATCAGGTTGCCCTTGAGGTTCAGCAGCAGCGCGCGGCCGTATCGCCTGAGCACGGTCGGCCCCTCCTGCTTGCGGAAGATGTAGATGGGGATCATCAGGGCGAAGAACGCCGCCACGATGTACGCCTCCATCTCGACCAGGATGGTGAACGAGTGAGGCAGCATCATGCCCGCCAACGTCACGGTGCTCGGCGCTAGAAGCAGGCCGATCACCGCGGACCTGAGCGCCAGCATAGCCGCCCCCGCGCCCGGCACGATGACCGACGGCACGGTGATGACGGCAAGCGATCCGAGGAAGAAGTTGACCGCGAGTGTCACGGCGGCCGCCCAGGGCATACTCCCGCTGGCGTACGCCTTGGCCGCAACGCCCAGGGGGCTGTAGGGCTCGCGCGTGCTCTGTTGGATCATGTGCAGGCCGGAGGTTTGGAGAGGGGGCACGAGATAGGCAAGTGCCCCTACGACAACAAGCCCCCCGAAGGCCGCCAGGTGCATCGCCCAGAAGAGCCGCGGCCACTGGCTGATGGCGGCCAGGGGCGGCCCCAGAACCCGGCCGCGGAAGATGCGCGCCAGAAAGACGAAGAGCCGGAAGAAAAGCCCCGTGCCGCCAAGCAGGAGGAGCGCCAGGCCCAGCAGGTAAAGGTAGTACGGTGCGGCACCAATGCGGGCATCGGGCGCAACGAGAACGAAACCGCGCTTCGAGAACGCCGCGGCCAGCGCCTCGGCGGTCACCGCACTGCGCAACTCGCGCCGAGACATGGCGAAAATGTACGCGTCCTGGACCTCGCCGGCGTCCGCCCCGAAGAGCCCTGCGGGGGCGCTGTCGCCGGGGATGATGTAGGCATCGGCAAAGACCGTGGCGCTGCGGCCGAGAACGCCGACCACATTGAACGCGCGGCCCAGGATGCTCACGCTGTCCCTGTGGGCGGCATCGCAGCCGGCGAGGACCTCATCCATACCGGGGGCCGGCAGACGCCCGGAGCCGAGCGCCGCCGGCGTGAAGTCGCGGCGAAACTCAGGATAGAAGACAGCCTTCTCCCTCAGAGCACGGCGAAGAGCGCCGCCCGCCCCGGGATTGGCGCCCTCGAACCCATCGAGGAAGGCGCGGGTCACCTCCGATGGGGGGAGCAGCACGATACGGGCGCGCGTGCAGGCAAACAACTGCGCCTCAGGCCCGGCCTCGCCCTTGCCGACGTACATGAAGGCCTCGGTCCACGGGGTCGGTTCGGCGATGCGGCCGTAGTTCCAGTACGAGAAAAACATCAGGCCGAAGCCCACAAGCAGGATGAACAGCCAGATCGCCGACTTCAGCATCGGGCCTCCTCGTGCCGCGCGCCAAGGTGGACTGACGAGCCACACGGCGCCTTCCCACGGCCGGGCGAGGCCGGCCGTGGCACACAACAATATAGGCAATCGTAAAAAACTCTATCTAAACTAAACGGGGCCGCCGAAGCGACCCCGTTAGACTAGCGTGTTTGTCGGGAACTGCAAGCGTCAGCCCGCGGCCTTCGCCATGTCGGCGACTTTGGCCTCGGCGTCGCGGGCGAACTGGGGAACGGACTCGTCGCCCCAGTACTTGCGGATGTTGGCGGCGGCGAGGGCCTGGATTCGCACCAGTTGCAGCGCCCCGTCGGCCGAGCGGTACAAGTGACGGAAGCGGCCCTGGGGTTTCAGGTACTCATCGACGGGCTTCCATCCGTCCTTCGGGGCGCGGTGGGCCTTCATCTCGCCGCGGATGATCTCGTAGAGCGGGTACAGGCCGGTCTCGAACGCGAGGCGGGCCATCTCGGCCGACTTGGCCGGGTCGCTCTTCCACCCCAGCGGGCACGTGACGTGGACCTGGAGGAACTTCGGGCCGCGGATCGCCGTCGCGCGCTTCACCATCGGCGCAAGTTCCCGGAAGTAGCCGCACGACCCGACTCCGACGTACGGAATGTTGTGCGCGGCCATGATCATCGGCAGGTCCTTCTTCGGGCGGTCGTTGCCGAAGGAGGCGCTGCCGGCGGGGCTGGTGGTGGTGTCGGCGTCGAACGGCGTCAGGCCCGAGCGCTGGACGCCGGTGTTCATGTAGGCTTCGTTATCCCAGCATACGTAGAGGATATCGTCGCCGCGTTCCATGGCGCCCGAGAGGCACTGGAGTCCGATGTCGGCCGTGCCGCCGTCGCCGCCGCTGCCGACTACGGTGACGCCCTCGAGCCGGCCCTTGTGCTTCAGGGCGTAATAGACGCCCGACGCAATGGCCGCCGAGTTCTCGAACAGGCTGTGAATCCACGGCACGTTCCACGAACTGGTGGGGTACCGCGACGTGAAGATCTCGGAGCATCCTGTGGCGTTCGTGAAGATGGTCTTCGGGCCGCAGGCCTGCGCCACGAGGCGCATCGCCAGCGCCTCGCCGCAACCCATGCACGACGTGTAACCGGGCTTAAGGACGCGATCAGAATAATCGAATTCCACGTTCAGCCTCCGTTCATGCTACGCTTGAAACGCGCCCGCTGAGGCGGGCGGCTAAATATCACCAGGGCTCGCGCCCACATTACTTCGTATCGCCCAGCAGTTGCCTAGCCCACGCCCTCACGTCGCGAGCGCACTTGAAGGCCCACGCCCGATCCAACGCCGGGGCGGTCTCATTCTCGGCCGGTACCGCGCCGTAGCGCAACTCGGCCGCAAACTGCGTCAGGTGATGCAGTCTGTCGGCCTCCGGCGGTGAAGGGATGCTGTTGTCCGCAATGAGTTCCACCAAGCCCTCCAAGTCGTGAGTCCACGGGTACGCAATCGAGCGGCTTGCCAACACGGCCTTCAAGCCCTTCTCAACAGCCTGCTGTGCATGAAAGCCGACAACAGAAACCGGGGCCTGTCTGTCCTGGCTCAGCCTTTCAAGGACATACAAGTCTTCGGCGGCCTTCTCCAAGAGCACCCGCGCGTGCTCAGATAACTTGCTCATAAACCTTGCCCTCTTTGGCCGCTTCATAAATCACGGTATTGGGCGTATCCGCCCACTCGCGAAACACCCTGTCGCTAACCACCAGAATGTCAACAATCACTCTGGCCGGCCGCAGCGCCTCGCGCAGCCGAATCGTTTCAGCCTGGCGATCGTGCACCTCCGGTTCGACGACGATAAAATCCAGATCGCTGTCCGGCCCACCCTCGCCGCGGGCGTGCGAGCCGAAGAGGATGACCTTCGACCCCTTGGGCGCCGCCCGCAGGAGGAGGTCAACGGCCTTCTCGATGGTTTGCCGGTCGATTGTCATGACTTTACGCCGGGGCGCGCCCCGGCCTACTCTGTCGGCCCTACTTTGTCGGCCCTACTTTGTCGGCACGAGGTCGGGCAGTATGTTCTTCTTCAGGCGGAAGTACTCGTAGGCCACCCGCTCGCCCTTCGAGACGCGGTCGATGATCTCCTTGATGCCGTCGGCGGCGATCTCGCGGCCGCCAAGTTGCACGCAGAAGCCGCTCACCGGGATGCGCGAGCCGGCATCGTACAAGGCTTCCTTGATTTCGGGCGTCATTACGCCGCCCGAGCCGAACGAGCCGCCCTTTTCGATGACGGCGATCTGCTTGGCGCCCTTGAGGGCATTTACGATGGCCTGCCGCGGGAACGGGCGGAACGTCTTGATTCGCACCAGGCCCACCTTCTTGCCCTGGTTCCGCAGTTCGTCGATGACGTCCTTAATGGTGCCGCAGATCGAGCCTTTGGCCACGAGGACCGTCTCGGCGTCGCGCGAGAGGTACTCTTCGATGAGTCCGCCGCTATTGCGGCCGAAGACCTTCTCGAATTCCTTCGACACTTCCTCGATGACGCCCATGCTGCGGAGGCACGCATCGTGGATCATCCAGCGGCCTTCCATGCACTTGTCGGGCTCGGTGAAGCAGCCGAACGACATCGGGTTGTCGCAATCAAGTTTGTAGAGTGCTTCATATTTGCCGAGGAACTTATCGACCGGCTCCTGGTCGGGCAGTTCCACCGGCTCGAAGACGTGCGTAAGGAGGAACCCGTCGAGGTTGACCATCATGGGCAGAAGGACCCGCCGGTCCTCGGCCACCTTGAAGGCGATGACGTGCTGGTCAACGGCCTCCTGGGCGTCCTCGGCATAAATCTGGATGACGCCGCAGTCGCGGATGCTCTCGGCGTCCTGGTGATCGCACCAGATGGAGAGCGGAGCGGAGACCGAGCGGTTCGCGCACGCCAGGACCACGGGCAGGCGCATGCCGGCGATGTTCCAGAGGACCTCGGCCATGAGCATGAGGCCCTGGCTCGAGGTGGCCGTGTAGGCGCGTGCGCCGGCGGCCGATGCGCCGAGGCAGACGCTTGCGGCGCCGAACTCCGATTCGACCTTGACGAACTCGGCATCGAGTTCGCCGTCGGCCACGATCGTCGAGAGTTCCTCGGAGATGTGGGTCTGCGGCGTGATGGGGTACGCGGCCACGACTTCCGGGCGGCAACGCGCCACGGCGTGCGCCACGGCCATCGCCCCTTCGAGTATCTCTTGCTTCGCCATCACTTGGCCTCCATGACCATGTCAATGTCGTCAACCGGGCACTC
>CAYGWP010000265.1:0-6864 GCA_964353455.1 uncultured Anaerolineales bacterium | reverse complement strand
GGGACGGCTTTGAGGAAGAGCGGGAAGAGATTTTCAAGTTTCTGGAATCCAACGGCATCGGCGGCGTGGTGCTCATCTCGGCCGACCGCCACCGCAGCGACGTCTGGCGCGTGCCGCGGCCCGGCTACACGCTCTTTGAGTTCGAGAGTTCGAAACTGACAAACCTGCACACGCATCCGCCCGTCGAGGGGTGCGAGTTCAGTTACAACAAGACCTGCTCGGTGGAGTTCCTTGAGTTCGACACGACCGCCGCCGACCCGACTGTCACCTGCCGCATCGTCACCATCGACGACGAGACGGTCCACACGTTCACCGTGAAGCGGAGCCAACTTGCCCCGGCCAAGTGATCGGCCGCCACGTGCGGCACAGCCGGCGAAAGCGATTCAGGACTTGACTGCCGCACGGTGGCTCGGTGTCGGCATGTGGCCCCCTTCCAGGAGTCCGTTGCCAAACACGCCCTGCAAGGGTGGGCTTACTTCTCGCTGACTTTGCGCTCGGCGGATTCCAGCCACTTCGGATTGATTGTGACGCCCCAGCCGGGGCCGTCGGGAACCGGGACCGTGCCTTCGCTGACTTCCGGCAAGGGCGAATATACCTCTCCGTATTGGCCAGTGCCCTCAATGGAGTACTCCATGTGCGGGCCGGCGTTCGGAATAGCCCCGAGGAGGTGCAGCGTGAAGACCTGGACGAGAGACTGGTTGGCCGAGTGCGGCACGACGGGCAGGCCGGCCTCGGCGGCCATTTTGGCGACGCGAGCGGCGCGGCTCATGCCGCCGACGTAGCAGATGTCGGGCTGGGCGATATCGACCGCCTTTATTGCGATCATCCGACGCCATACGTGCATGAAGCAGTCTTGTTCGCCGCCGGCCACGGGGATGGCAAGCGCCTTCGCCACCTCGGCGGTCCATTCGAGTTCCCAGTACGGGCACGGCTCCTCGAAGTGCCGGAAGTTCTGGTCCTCAAGCAACTTGCCCACCTCGATTGCCTTGGCGGGCGTGTAGCAACTGTTGCCGTCAGCCAGGAGGACCACGTCGCAGCCGACCGCCTTTCGCACCGTCTCGATGAGCGCCGGCGTGCGCCCGGGCCACTGGTCCTGGTCGTGGCCGCAGACCTTGCCGATCCTCACCTTGAACGCCCGGAAGCCTTTCGTGTCGCGGAGCCGAACCAGGCGCGCGGCCTCGTCTTCGGGCTTGATATCCCGCCGCATGCTGGAGCCATAGACCGGAAACCGCCGCGGCTTGCCGCCGAGGAGTTCGCAGACGCTCTTCTTCTCCAATTTGCCGCGCAGGTCCCACAGAGCGGTGTCCACGCCGCCCACCGCCCGCGAGACATACGAGCCGGGAAACTTGTACTCCGCCTCGATGGTCCGCTCGGCCAGGGCCTCCGGGTCCGACACATCCGCCCCAAGCGCGTGCGGCGCCACCTGCCGGTGCAGCACCTGGGCGGTGATGTCGGCGTTGAACGGCGCCGTCTGGCCGTACCCCTCGGCCCCATCATCGGTCCGCACGCGAACGATGGTGATGCTGCCCTTGAAGAAGGTCTCGATGCTCTTGATGTTCATGGCATCTCCTCGGCGTGATCTTGCTCCGCGATGGATAATCATACAGGCGCTGGGCCGCGGTTCCAGAAAGAACACGCGCATCGCCTACCCGCGAGTTCTGACCGAAACAGTGCGCCCCTGTCTGCGGTTAAATCACGGTAGTAGGGCGAGGGGAGTGTGTGCGCCGGTTGCCGGCCACACGGCGCCGGATGCGCGGTACGGCGTTAGTCTTGGGGAGTGGCACGGCCACGCTGTTGCGTGGCCGTGGGCCTCGGCCGGGGCGCAACCACGGCCACGCAGAGGCAAAGCCCGCCAGAGGCGGGCAGGCTGTGGCCGTGCCACCCGAAAGTGACGCAGTGCGATGCGCGGACAGAGTGCCTTGCCTGAAGGTCGATTCTTGTGTTTAATAGACGGCTCAGACGCTCAAGAGGAGGCGGTAAATGACGCTCAGGCATTCCTGTCTGATGTTGCTCGCGGCGGTGGCGATGGCGGCGGCCGGAGTATCGGCGCCGGGGGCCGATGCGCCTCAGGCAAAGGGGCCGACGCTCGGCCAGTGGTATGCCATCGGGCCTATCGCCGTCAAGGCCGGCGAGGGCTTCGATACGGCGTTCCCGCCGGAGAAGGAGATCAACCTCGCCCAGACCTATAATGGCCTCAAGTGGCAAGCGGCCCCCGACTTCCAGGACGGCGTCGCCCATGCGCTCACGAGCGGCACGATCGGCCCCACGTATCTATACCGCACGATCTCTGCGGCGGCCCCGACCACCATCACCGGCTACTTCGGCAGCGACGACGGCCTGGCCGTCTGGCTCAACGGCAAGCAGTTGATCTCCAAGAACGTGCGGCGGGGCGTGGGGCCGAACTCGGACACCGCGAAACTGGAACTCCAGGCAGGCGAGAACAAACTCCTCCTGAAGATTTACAACGCCAGTGGCTCACACGGGTTCTACTTCTCGACATCTCCGCAGCCGGTCGCGGGGGCGGTTGCAGCCGCCAAGGCAGCCAACCCGAAACAGGCCGCCAAGGCCGCCAAGCCGGCGGCGCCGCCTGTTCAGGCTGCTGCGTTCGATCCGCTGGCCGACTCCAGTTTCGAGTCGCTCCGGCTGGCTGTAACGGACCTTAGGGACACCTACGGGGCGAAGTATCCGAAGGCCGCCGAGTACCTAGCGCGGCTGGAGACGATCCGCAAGTCGGCCGGCGCTGCGGCGGCCGCCAAGACGGCCGGCGACGCCAAGGCCGCCGAAGCCCTCGCCCAACTCGCAAAGGACATGGAGGCCCTGCGGCGAGAGGCGCTCCTTGCCAACCCCCTCCTTGCGTTCGACCGGCTGCTCCTGGTGCGCCGAGCCGAGGGCAAACTCGGCCTGCCGCAGAACTGGCTCGGCAACGCCAGCATCCCCTCGAAGGGCTATGACAACGAAATCGCCATCATGTCGATCCAGAACGCAGGCGCGCCGTTGAAGACGCTCTATAAGCCCGCCGGCGGCGAATTCGCAGGCGACCTGGAACTCCACTGGGACGGAAACCGCCTCCTCTTCTCAATGCCCGGCACGCAGAACAAGTTCCAGGTCTGGGAGATCAAGGCCGATGGCTCGGGCCTCAGGCAGGTCACGCCCGGCGACCAGCCTGATGTAGATAACTACGATGCGTGCTATCTGCCCGACGGCCGCATCATCTTCTGCTCGACCGCGTGCTACCTCGGCGTTCCCTGCATCGGCGGCGGAGGGCCCGTCGGGTCGCTGTACGTGCTGGACGAGAAAACCAGGAACATCCGGCAACTGACCTTCGACCAGGACCACTCGTGGTGCCCCACGGTCTTGCCGAGCGGCCGCATCGTGTACACCCGGTGGGAATACAGCGACACGCCGCACTACTTCAGCCGCCTACTTTTCGAGATGAACCCGGACGGCACGGCGCAGTTCGAGATGTACGGCAGCAACTCGTATTGGCCGAATTCCATCTTCTACGCGCGGTCAGTCCCCGACCATCCGACGCAGGTCGCCGCCATCATCTCCGGCCATCACGGCGTGCCGCGCATGGGCGAACTGGTCATCTTCGACCCGGCGAAGGGGCGCCACGAGGCCAGCGGCGTCGTCCAGCGGATCCCCGGCTACAATCGGCCGGTCGCGCCGACCATCGCCGACGGCCTTGTCAACAACACGTGGCCGAAGTTCCTCCATCCGTTCCCCCTCAGCCAGAAGTACTTCATCGTTTCGTGCAAGCCCGGCCCCAGCGCCCCGTGGGGCGTTTACCTCGTTGACATCTTCGACAACATGGTGCTGCTGCGGGAGGAGCGCGGCTACGCGATGCTCGAGCCGACCCCTCTCCGCGCCACGCCCCGCCCGCCCGTTATTCCGGACCGCGTCAACCCGAATCGCAGCGACGCCACCGTGTACCTGGTGGACGTGTACCAGGGCAAAGGGCTTGAGGGCGTGCCGCGCGGCGCCGTGAAGCGGCTGCGGGTTTACACGAACCATTTCGCCTATCGCGGCATGGGTGGACATATCAACATTGGTATCGACGGCCCGTGGGACGCCAAACGCATCCTCGGCACCGTGCCGGTGAACGAGGACGGGTCGGCGATGTTCAACGTCCCGGCGAACATGCCGATCGTCGTCCAGCCGCTTGACGCCGAGGGCCGCGCCCTTCAGGTCATGCGGAGTTGGTACACCGCCATGCCGGGCGAGTTCGCCTCGTGCGTCGGCTGCCACGAGCCGCAGACGAGCGGCCCGCCCCCGGCCCGCCTGACGATGGCCACTGGCCGCAAGCCGTCCGAGATCGAACCGTGGTACGGCCCCGCCCGGCCGTTCGACTTCGAGCGCGAGGTCCAGAAGCCGGTCCTCGAGAAATACTGCGTCGGCTGCCATGGCGGCCAGGCGCGGCCCGACGGGGCGAAGATCCCCGATTTCCGCTCGAAGGATGCGGCCCCGAAGACCGCCGGCCACTTCAGCCCCGCATACGCGGCGCTCCACCCGTTCGTGCGGCGGCCGGGCCCGGAGAGCGATTACCACCTGCCCGTGGCGTGCGAGTGGCACGCGGACACCAGCGAGCTCGTCCAGATGCTCAAGAAGGGCCATCACGGCGTCCGCCCCGACGGCGAGGCGTGGGATCGCATCTATACATGGATTGATATGAACGTCCCGTGCCACGGCACGTGGAGCGAGTACCGGGCGATCGCCGGGCAGAACCACGAGCGGCGGCTGGCGCTCTCAACCCTTTACGGCGGCCCCACGTTCGACCCCGAGGCCTACCCTGCGATGCCCGCCGTCCAGATCACGCCGATTGTGCCGCAAGAGGCGCCCAGGCCGGCGGCCACAGCGGTCGCCTGTCCGAACTGGCCCTTCGACGGGGCCGAGGCCCAGCGCCGACAGGCCGCCGGCGGTCCCATCAGCCGGTCTATCGACCTCGGCGGCGTCACGCTGGAATTGGTGTACGTCCCAGCGGGCGAGTTCGTCATGGGCGGCGCGGCCGGGTGCGCCGACGAGTGGCCGGCCCACCGCGTCGCCGTCGCGCGGCCGTTCTGGATGGCCCGCTTCGAGATCACGAACGAGCAGTTCCGTATCTTCAACCCGTTCCAGGACAGCGGGTTCATCAGCGTGACGAACAAGGACCAGGGGAACCGCGGCATCCCGGCGAACGGGCCGCGGCAGCCGGTCATCCGTATCTCGTGGAGCGAGGCGATGGCGTTCTGCCGCTGGCTTTCCGAGAAGACCGGCGAGCGGTTCAGCCTTCCAACCGAAGCGCAGTGGGAGTACGCCTGCCGCGCGGGCACCGCCACCGCAACGTCCTACGGCGACGCCGGAGCGGACTTCTCGGCATTCGCCAACCTGGCGGATATCTCGGTCCTCCTGCTGGTCCGGCGCGATTCCCCAAAGTGGATTCCGCGCGACGACCGCTTCAACGATGCGGCAGGGATTTCGACGGATGTGGGCCGCTACAAGCCGAATCCGTGGGGCCTGAGCGACATGCACGGCAACGTGGCCGAGTGGACCCGGTCGGAGTACCGGCCGTATCCTTATCGGGCGGACGACGGCCGCGAGGCCGAGACCGGCGGCGCGGCACGGACGGTCCGAGGCGGGTCGTGGTACGACCGGCCGCAGCGTGCCCGGTCGAGTTTCCGGCTGAGTTTCCCGCCGTGGCAGAGAATCTATAACGTGGGGTTCCGCGTGGTCGGCGAGACGGGCGCCCGGGCGCCGGCGCTCGCCCAGGCCGGCGCGGAATGACGGCGCATCGTTCCCGACTGAAAGGAGTTTGAGGCACGTGAAGAATCGGCTTGCGGGTTTGGCGGTGCTGGCAACGGCGGGCGCGATCGTTCTGGGAGTGCTGCTGGCCG
Organism: uncultured Anaerolineales bacterium; assembly: GCA_964353455.1. Lineage (GTDB taxonomy): Bacteria > Planctomycetota > Phycisphaerae > FEN-1346 > FEN-1346 > CAYGWP01. The sequence continues at coordinate 994 of CAYGWP010000265.1, read as the reverse complement.
AGGCGAAGGATGCGCTGCCGGCGCCGTATCGGTCACCGCTCGACCTGCGGTTCTCGCCGAACGGCCAGATGATCGCCGTTTCGGACCACACGGCCGGGGTGGTGTCAATCATTGATGTGGCCGGCGCCAAGGTGGCCCGCGAAGTGGCCCTCAGCGGAGAGCCGAGCGGCGTGGCGTGGGCGGCAGACGGCTCGAAACTCTACGTCGCCGAGCGCAACGCCGGCTCCGTGGCCGAGGTCGATCCCGCGGGCGGGCGCGTGCTTCGACGCTTTGCGGTCGGCCTCCGCCCCGTGGGCGTGGCCGTGGCCGCAAAGAAGCAACTCCTCATCGTCGCCAACACGGTCACCAGCGACGTCTCCATCGTGGACCTGGCGTCGGGCAAGGAGAAGGCCCGCATCAAGGTGCCGCGCGAGCCGTTCTTCATTGCCGTGACGCCCGATGAGGGCCTGGCGGTCGTCGGAAACCTCCTGCCCGCCGGAAACTCGGCCGATCCGCAGAACTCGGCGGCCGTCAGTCTCATCAATCTTGCCACCCTCAAGGATGTGGCCGACGTGCGCCTGCCGGGCGGGTCCACCTCCGTTCGCCAGATCGCCGTCTCGCCCGACGGCAAGTGGGCCTACTGCGTCCACACGATCGGACGGACGACGCTGCCCACGACGCAACTGGAGCGCGGCTGGATCAACACGAACGCATTCAGCATCATCGACCTCGCGGGCCGCAGCCTCTGCGCCACGCTCCTCCTGGATCGGTTAAGCGAAGGCGCCGCCGACCCGTGGGGTCTTGTTGTGTCGCGCGATGGAAAGACGCTGTGGTCGTCGCTGGCGGGAGTCCAGCAGATCGCGAGGGTGGACTTGGGCGCGCTCCAGTGCGCTCTGAAGGGCGAAGGGCCGCCCACGCCACCCAGCACGGCCGCCAAAGGCCGGCCGCCGGTGAAGCTCCTTTCCTCTACCGGGGGCTAGATCAAGAAGGACCGCGAGAAGCGGAAGTTGCTCGT
>CAYGWP010000264.1:0-8124 GCA_964353455.1 uncultured Anaerolineales bacterium | reverse complement strand
CTGCTGTAACATGTAGGCCGGGGCGCGCCCCGGCCTACTTCATGGGCCGATCACGCCTTCGCCGGCGCGGGAGAGGATGACAGGAACGTGTCGCCGGTCTCGGTGCACCAGGCGGCAAGGCGGCGGCGATGGTCGTCGAGGACCGCCTGCTGATCCGGCAGGCGCGCAAGGTCCGCGAGTTCGCCGGGGTCCTTCTCCATGTCGAAGAGTTGTTCCTCGCCCGTGCTGAATCGGTTGTACTTAAAGCGTGCGGTGCGGATCATGCGTCCGCGGGGGACCTCTGCTGCCACGGCGTCGCGCCAGGCGGGCGGCGCGCGGCCATCGACCAGCGGGCGGATGCTGCGGCCGGGCAGGCCCGCCGGCGGCGCGATGCCGGCGTAGTCGCACAGGGTCGGTATGAGATCGAGGTGCGCCGATACAAGGTGCGTCCGGTCAACCGCGCCCGCCCGCGCCGCGCCCTTGGCGCTGATGATGAATGGCACGTGAGCGGCTTCCTCGTACAGGACCGACTTGTGTTCCAGCCGGTGCGATGCGTCCATGTCGCCGTGGTCGCTCGTGAATACGACGACGGTGTTCTCTTCGAGGCCGTTCTGGCGAAGGGCGGCAAGGGCGCGGGCAATCTCGGCGTCCACGCGCTCCGTGAGTCGGCAGTAGGCCCAGCGGTGCATCCGCCAGTCCTCATCGGTCCAGTTCTGCCGGACGTGCGCGCGGAACGCCCTCTCGGCCACGGCGCACGCCGGTTCGCCGGCGGGTATGGCGTAGTTGTCGGGCACGGGCGGGCACAGTTTCCGGAAGAACTCCTCTCGCGGGACGCCGTCCGGCAGGCGCATGGCCGCGGCCAGGCAGGAGCGCTCGCGGCTACTCTGCGGGAACGCCTGCGGCGAGCCGGTGGCCCTGGCGAACGCATCAATCGCCATGTAGCAGATATCGTGCGGATTGATGAACGAGGCCACGAGGAGGAACGGCTTGTCGTGTTTCTGGCCGAGGAACTCAACGCAGGCATCGGCCAGGCCGTCGCGCTCATCCTTCGAGATATATTGGAAACCCAACTGGTCGATCGGCCCGAGGCCCCTGGGCAGGTGCACCTTGCCGCCGTAGGCGGTCTCGTACCCGGCCCGCTGGAAGACGGCGCCAAGCGTCTCATCGCGCTTCACGCCGCCGAGGAATGCCTCAGGCACCTGGCCGATGTTGTCCGTTATGCCGCAGCGGCTTGGCATGCGGCCGGTCACCATGGCGACGCGGGCGGGGATGCAGAGGGGGAATGCGGCATACGCGAGGTCGAACCGCGTGCCGGCGGCGGCAAGGCCGTCCATGGCGGGGGTCTTCAGGTACGCGTTCCCCGCGCAACTCATCATGCGCCAGTGTTGCTGGTCGGTCATGATGAAGAGGATGTTGGGCCGGCGCGGGGCATCGGCCGCCCGGGCAAGGATCGTCGGCGCAAGGCCCGCCCCGACGGCGCCGACGCCTGCGGCACCCTTTAGAAAATCGCGACGTTTCAGCATACTTGTCACCCTCCTACATCGAGCCCGACACTCGCCCCTCTCCCCTTGTGGGAGAGGGGTTGGGGGTGAGGGGGCGATCCGCGGCTACCCCTCACCCGGCCTTCGGCCACCCTCTCCCGCAAGGGGAGAGGGTTAACGGCACGGCCTACACTTTCGGGTTCGGTACGAACGCGGCCCGGCAGCGCTTGAGGTAATTCAGGCCCGCCACCTGGCCGGTCATCTCCAGGTCGCCGCGATAGACGGGGTCGTGCCATCCTTCGATATCTATACATCCTTTGAAACCGCCGCGGCGGAGTTCCGAAATGATGTCCGTCCAGTTCGAGTCGCCGAAACCGGGCGTCCGGTGGAACGCCCACTGCTTCGGGCCGCGGATGCCGTACTCGCGTATCACATCCCACATAATCGTGGCGTCCTTGCCGTGGACGTGGAAGATCCTGCCGACCCACTTCCGCAGTTGGGCCATCGGGTCGATGAGTTTGACCATCTGGTGGCACGGTTCCCACTCCAGGCCGATGTTGTCGGCGGGCAGGGCATCGTGCATCATCTCCCAGCAGAGGGGCGTCTGGGCGATGTTCCAGTCGCCCTTGTCCCACGTGCCGCCCATCTCGCAGTTCTCGAACGCGAGGCGCACGCCCTTGTCGGCCGCGCGCTTCGCCAGCGGCCCGAAGACCTTCTTATAGACGGGCATCGAGTCCGGTATCGGCTTATCGACCACCCGCCCGGCGAAGCCCGTGACGAGGTCCGTGCCGAAAAGGTTGGCGGCGTCGATGAGCCGCTTCCACGATTCGCGGTTGTCCTTCGCCTCCTGCCCATCCATCAGCGGGTTGCCGAAGACCGAGACGCTTGAGACGATGACGCCCGTGCCGTCGAGAACGCGCCTGACGCCCTCGGCCAGTTTCTTAAGGTCCGTCCCCAGGCACGTCTTCCAGAACGTGATGGAGAACGACTCAAAACCGTGCGGCAGGATCTGGCGGATGTACTCGACCGTGCCGGGCCCGCCGTTTACGAGCGTTCCGATGCGGATGGTGTCCTTGAACTCTGCGGCCATCCTTGCTCCTTTCGTGATTGTGTGAGTTCAGCCGGGGCAACATCATCGCGCCTGCCCGCCGCGGGGTCAATAGTCTGTTGCAGGGCGGGGGCGATTGTGGTGTACTGGCAACCCGGCGGCAATTGCGGGCGGCTGCCGGCGTTCAGCGTGCTGCACTTCACCCCTCTCCCCTCGCGGGAGAGGGGCGGGGGTGAGGGGCGAGCGACCGCGCACCCCTCACCCGGCCTTCCGGCTTCGCCAAGGCTACGCCGGACAGGTCGGCCACCCTCTCCCGCAAGGGGAGAGGGTAAGAGGCATTGACATATGCCTGCAATTCGCCTGGAGGTGGACCATGAACAGGATCATGGCGGCGGTCAGCGGCCTTGCCTTGTGCGTCATCGCCGGCGCTGCCCGCGGCGAAGGCGACGCGGTTCCGTTCATCAAGCCCAAGGCCGACTGGGACCGGTTCCTGATCCTCGTCTGGCAGTACCAGACCCGCGCCCAGGACGACCTTGAGTTGTACAAGCAGGCGGGGTTCCACGGGTTCCACATCGACCGCGGGGCGGGGGCGCAGGCGACCGTGGATTTCGCCAGGCGGAACAACCTGCCGTACTACGTTGACCACGCCGCCGACAAGGGGTACCTGCACCTGTCATCGGAGGCCAACCGCAGCGCGGTCAGCCGCAAGAAAACGGTCGTCGTGCGCCCCAACAGCCTGGCCGACCCGAAGACGATCCAGATCCTCCAGGACCACCTGCGGAAGAACGTCGCGACCACGAAGAACGGCCCCGTGGTGGCCTACGCCTTTGACGATGAGATCAGCCTGGGCGTATTCAATTCGCCTGCCGAGGTGGACGGCTCGGAACTGTCGGTCAAGGGCTACCGCGAGTGGCTGCGGAAGACGTATGGAGATATCGGCAAACTCAATGCCGAGTGGGGCACGGCCCTCAAGGACTTCTCGGAGGCGCAGCCGTGCTCGTTCGAGGATGTCCGCGCCGCCCACGCCGCGCCGCCGTTTGCCAGGTGGAACCTCTCGCGCTGGATGGACTGGCGCTCTTACATGGACACGCAGTTCGCCGACTGCCTGGCGGACCTCACGCGGTTCACCAACACGCTTGACCCCGCGACGCCTGCGGGATTCGTCGGCGGCCAGCAGCCGTCGCCGTACGGGGGGTACGACTACTCTAAAATATGTAAGAGCATCCAGTGGATCGAGGCGTACGATATCGGCGGCACGTGCGAAATCCTCCGCTCGCTCTGGAAGTGGCCCGAGCGCCGCCCGTACGTGCAGACGTGGTTCTCCACGGGCGACCCGAAGCGCGACTCGTGGTTCCTCTGGTACTACATGGTGCACGGTTGCCGCGGGGTCATCGCGTGGCCCGACCGTGGCGGCTCGTGGTTCCACTATAAGGGCGGGGGCCTGGCGCCGTTCATCGCGGCCAATGCCGAGACCATCCGCGAGGTCCAGGGCGACGTATCGAAATTCATCCTCGACCCCGATACGCAGTTCGACGCCGACCCCATCGCCCTCTACTATTCGCACCCGTCGGTCCAGGCGTCGTGGGCGATGGATGTGGTTCCGCACGGAGGCACCTGGCCCAACCGATCCTCAAGCATGGACAACGCCAACTCGTCCTCCGGCCGCAACCGCACCGCGTGGATGAAGATCCTGGAGGACTGCGGCTACCAGTACAATGTGGTCACGCCGGAGGATGTGGTTGGCGGCGGACTCCAGCGGGACGGCTACAAGGTCCTCATCCTCGGCCGGACGATCTGCATGTCGGATGCCGAGGCGGCCGCCATCCGGAAGTTCGTGGAAGGCGGCGGCACGGTCATCGCCGACTACCTTACCGGCGTCCTCGATGAGCACGGCAAGGGCCGGCCCGATGGCGCGCTGGACGACCTCTTCGGCATCAAGCGCGACGAGTCGAAGGGATACCTCGACGGCAAGACCATCGCCGAGATAAACGGCGAACTGTACCAGAAGCCGTTTCTTCAAAGGCTGCCCTATGAAGGTGCGGGCATCTTTAAGGGGCAGACGGTCTATGAGAGGGGCACAAAGGCATTGCAGGGTATACATCAGCCTGACATTTATCCTTACGGCGCAGGCCAGTGGGATATATGCCGAAATATCGGCCAGGGGAGGGGGCGCTATCTGAACGTGACGCCTGTGGCCTACAACGATCTGGGCCTGCGAACTGGCCATCATGGCAGCATATTACGTTGCATAGTGTGTTCCGGTTCTGAGTCTGCAGGTGTTCAGTCACGGGCCAACGTTGCCTGCGGCGGCAAGCCCGTGCTGCTTGCCGAAACGCTCTTCTGGCGCAAGGGCGACACGGTCGTGCTGGCGGTCATCAAGAACCCGCCGCGCGAGGCGGCCGTCGATAGCGCGGGGAAGATCGAGGATGTCTTCGGCGAACCGATTGACGTGGATATCAAACTGGCCCGGCCCGCCACGGCCATCCGCAACCTCCGCACGGGCGAGAAGTTGCCCGACGGCGACACAATCAAGGCGCACTGGAAACCGTGGGAGGCGCTGCTCTTCGAAATGAAGTCGCCGTAGCCGCGTTTGTTTTGTCGTCGCCGTGTTTAGCCGCGGCCGCAAACGGCCGCGATCATCATGCCGTTGCCGTGTTGGGCGGCGGCATAACGGCACGGTTCGTCGCCGTTTGCGGCGACGGCTAAACCGGAGCGCTAGCGGCGCAAACGCAAAGGACTTGCACATGCCTTCGATTACGCTCGGCCGCACCGAGTTCCGCGATAAGGTCTTCGCCTGCTGGCTCGGGAAGAATATCGGCGGCACCCTCGGCGCGCCGCACGAGTGCAAGCGGTACGCGCTGGCCCTGGACTTCTACGACCCCGTGCCGACGCAGGCCGCCCCGAACGACGACCTCGACCTGCAACTCGTGTGGCTGAAGTGCCTGGAGGACTGCGGCACCGACCCGCCGCTGCCCGCGCTTGCCGAGTACTGGAGCCGCTACGCCGCCGCGTATCCGTGGAACGAGTACGGCTTCTTCATGCGGAACTACGGGCGCGGCCTGAGGCCCCCCGTGGCCGGGTGCTTCGAGAACTACTTCGTCGATGAGATGGGTTCGCCCATACGAAGCGAGATATGGGCATGTATTCACGCCGGCGACCCGCAGTCGTCCGCCCGCGTGGCCTGGAAAGACTCTGCCCTCGACCACGCCGGCGGCGAGGGAACGTGGGGCGAAATGTTCTGGGCTGCGCTCCAGGCCGCCGCCTTCGTCGAGTCCGACCCCCAGACGCTCATCCGGCTGGGCCTCTCGATGATCCCCCTCTCAAGCCACGTCGCCCGCAGCATCCGCGAGGCCGTCTGGTGTCATGGCGCCGGCCTTGCGTGGGGCGAGGCACGCGAGCGGATCGCCTCCCGCTTCGGCCACCTCCAGCCGTGCAACGCCGTCCCCAACCACGGGTTCACGATCATCGGCTGGCTCTACGGGACGGATTTCGGCGACCGCCTTCTGAAGGCCGTCAACTGCGGCTACGACACCGACTGCACGGGGGCGACGCTGGGTGCGCTCCTCGGCATCCTCGGGGGCGCGAAAGGGATTCCCGACCGGTGGCGGAAGCCGGTCGGCACGAAGATAGTTCTCCATAAGTTCACGCGAGGTTTCGCCCCGCCGCGCACCATCGACGAACTGGCCGACCGCACCGTCGCCCTGGCCGAGACGGCCGCCAAGGCGAAGGCTGATGTCGGCTTCGGCCCGCGGACCCGCCTGCCTCAGGACCTCCGGACCCCGCTCTTCCGGAACGGCCTGGCCGAGGCGGCCCGGATGCAGGACATCCACGCGTGCGTGGAACTCTGCGGCGGGCGAGAGGTCGCATTCCACTACGGCGGCGAGCCCGTCCTCCGGCCGGGCATCGGCCGCGAGGTCTCCGTCACGGTCGCCGGCCGTCCGGCGCGGGTCGAACTATCGGTCCCGGCGGGATGGGCGGCGAAGCGCCTGGGCCCCGCGCGGTTTCTGCTCTTCTCGCCCGGGCCTGTCGCGGACCGTAACACGATCACCGTGAAGATCGGCCGCGCATCGGTCGGCTTCGTGATGCTCGGTCCCGGCGAGGCGAAGGGTTTTCCGGCGGGCGACAACGTGGCGAAGTGCCCCAGGTGCCAGGCGCGGGCCGAGGCGTGCATCTGCCCGAAGTGAAACGGCTGGCGCGGCGGTCCTCCAGAGATTGCGAGGGCCGCCGCGTGATTTACGCCCGGCGAGCGCGGCCCGTACGGGCCGCGCGGGTGTTCGGCGCTACTTGCGGACGCGGATCGCCCGGCGCTTGCGGGTCAGGTACGTCATGGCCACTCCGCCCAGGAGAAGGAGGATCGTGCTCGGCTCCGGCATGCCGTTCGGAGCGTTGGTGCGGATCACATCATTGCCGCAGCCCCAGGTGATCTGTGCCTGGAGGTTTCCGGGTTCCAGGAGGCCGAGGAGGCCGGCGTCGATGGAGTACTCCAGGAGGAAGGTGCCGTTCTCCGCGCCGCCGTAGTCGAACGTGGTGAAGGAGAGCGCAGCGCTGCCGATGAACTGCGTCGGACTGATCGTGCTCTTGACGGCCCACGGGCCGGCCACGTCCTGCACCGTGGCGTCGGGGCCGTAATCGTTTTGGACGAGGGTCGTGTTGCCGGCGTAACTGCCGCCGAGGAACTGGAGGGCGACGACGTCGCCCGACCCGTTGACGCGATAGATCGCCCCGGCCGTGAGGCCCTGGCTCGCTGGCTGCGTGACAACGCCGTACTGCTGGCCGTTGACGGTCAGCATGAGGTCGCCCAGGTAGAAGGCGCTGCTGCCATGCGGCGACGAGAGGCCCGTGCTGCCCACAAGCAGCATCTGCACTTTGTCGTCAACGAAGCGCACGTGGAGTTCCTCGAGGTCGTACGTCTCGCCGCCGCTGGGCTGGCGGCCGATGCCCGGGTAATTGATGGGCGAGTAGTTGTTCTCAATTGTGGACCACATGTTGCCGACGTGGCTGCTCGACGGGCTGGGCTGGCTGAACGGCGTGACGCCCCAGTCGGTCACGTTGCCGGCCGGGTCCATGATCATGCCGTTGGCGTCCGCGGCCAGGGCTGCAATCACAACACCTGCCAGAACCAGTTGACAACGCATGCGCTCCTCCTCTTGGGAAATGGACGAAGACAGTTTGTCTCTTCAGGGGCGGGCGGCCCGGCGTACACGACCGCCGGAAGCAGGGGGCTTAGCGTGACCACCATAGAACCTATGCATAAAGGGGCGGCAGTCAAATCGGGTGGACGAGGGCGGCGGGCGCGGGCGACGTTTCGCGCCGGGAGCGGCATCCGCCGGAAAGGCCGAAAGCGGCCCTGGCGCTAGCGCCAAAGCGGTTTCCAGCCATTCGGAGGATTCGGCGCGCAAGGCGCTAGGGCGGCCCGATTTTTCTGTCGCTCCGGTGCGCGCCTTGCGCGCACACCGCCGGAAATGGATGGAAAAATCCGGCCGGTAGGAGTATGCATAGTGGACGGGTGAACACTATGCGTCGCGCCGGGGGTCTCCCGACCCGCCGCGGCGAGGCGCGTCAGTATCACGGGTTGCGAGCAACCCGTGGCACAGGGAATGCGGGAGGTGACCGATG
>CAYGWP010000263.1:0-8108 GCA_964353455.1 uncultured Anaerolineales bacterium | reverse complement strand
CGGCAAGCCGGGCGGCTAACACGGCTAAGGCGCAGGCGCAGGCGCAGGCGCCGGCGCGCCGGTCATCTTGATCTTTACCTCGCGGCCGCGGGTCATGCGCTTTACCGAGAGGCGCAACTCGTCCTGCCCGGCTATGGCCTTCTCGAAGTCCTTGACGTTCATCACGGGCTTATCGTTCACGTGGGTGATGATCTCGAAGGGCTTGATGCCGGCGACCGACGCCTTGCTGCCTTGCTCGATTTTCGAGATGATCGTGCCCGGCTCGTCGTCCTTCTTCTGGAAGTACCGGCGGACCTCGTACGTCAGGTCGCGGACCGTGATGCCGAGCGCCGCCGACTTATAGCGCTGGGCCGATTCGTACGTCGGCGGACTCGGCGTCACCTCCAGGTCCTTCATCACCATCTGCCCGTCGCGGAAGAACTCGGCCTTGAACTTCATGCCGAACCCCAGCTCCGTCAGCGCCCGCACAAGCGTGTTCTCCGGCGACGGCCACGGCTGCGGTATCCGGTCGTAATACTGCTCCGGCACCTCGTCCAGGCGCTCCCACGGGAACGCCCCGCGGTCGGCGGAGTCCCTGAGTTGCACCTCGATGGGTTTGGGTCGGTCCGCCACGTGGACCCTGAGGAAGATGAAGCCCGGCTCGATGCCGGCCTTTGCGGCGGGCGAATCGGGATAGACGTACGAGACGATCGCCCCGGTCTCGCCGTCCTTCGTCAGTTCCGCCACCTTGTTGGCGCGGGCGAGTTCGCGGTTCAGGCCCTGGAACTCCATGCCGAGCCACGCCAGGCGCCGCTCGTCCTCCTCGGAGAGCGGCGCGTTATGTATATCAACATTTGCGGACAGGTTTGCCATCGCTTCCGCCAGGTAGCAGGCCTCCGTCAGCACCGGCCGCGACGAGGAGTACCGTTCCTCGGCGCCGGCCTTCTCGCGGCGGATGATCGGCAGCGCCACGAGCGGCCCCCCGGCGCCGAACAGGAACAGCGCGCCCTCCGACCCCGGCGTGCTCGGGTAAAGGTGCTCGCGCCAGCCCACGTCGAAGCCGGGTATGCGGCGGTGCTCGCAATAGACCGTGCGGTTCTCGCCGCGGACGCGGACCTCGGCCCCCAGGAGCGCCTGGAACCGGCGCGCGAGGATCGGCCCCGTCTCGAGCGTCACGGCCTCTCCGACCGGCTTTTCGAGCGTCGCCACTACGGCGCCGTAATCGGCCAGCGACGCGGTGAACTTCGCCTTCGCGTCGGGCCCCTCCGCCGGATGGACCACGATCTCCTCCAGCCGCGCCGTTGATTTCGGCTTCAGATTCGCCAGCACCAGCACCTTGCCGGCGTCAAGGATGATGCCCGTGGTATGGAGTTCGGTGGCACTCTCATCGTCTTCGCGCGAGCGGAACGGCTGGCTGGCATCCTTCGGGGGGCTCCGGAAGTGGAGCGTCGCCCGCACGAGCGACCGGTTGACCCGTTTCTCCAGGTCCGCCAGCATTGCGGCCATCTTGTCGGCCGTGTACAGCGGCTGACCCAGCGGCGACCCCATCCACGACTCATCGTCCGGCAGTTCGCCGTCCATCGACATGCCGACAGGCTTGCCGGATTCATCGACCAGCAGCGAGCCGGCCGGCGCAAAGAAGAACCGGCGCCCGTCTGCGGCCACCGCCGCGGCAGGGGTGACCGGATAGGCCCCCACCGTCCAGACGCCGTTCGCCAGGTCGCCCGTGACGGCCAGGTACGGCGGGCTGCGGCGGCCGTCGAACGCGAGCGCCCGCGCCCCCTGGAGCGGCTTCTCCAGTTCCAGCACGAGGATGTTGTGGTCGGCGCCGTACGCGGCGGGGCGGGCCTTGACCGTCTCATCGCCCGCCCTGACGGCTATCGATTTGACGAACCGCGGGTGGATCATCGGGTCGGCCGTCACGACCTGCGTCGGCGAGATGACGAAGCCCGTCAGTTCAAACGGCCGCTCGTCGCGGACGGCCTCGCCGGGCGTGTTCGCCATGCGCATCCGGCCGGTGACGCTGCGCCACCATCCGCTGGCCTGCGGCTCTTCGCCCTTGTCGTACTTCAGGGTGAACTGGACGCGCACGACGGACGGCGCGAGCGCCGCCGCCGCGCCGGACCGGCCCGCAGCGGGCGTTCCGCAGCCGGCGGCCGCAAGGGCGGCCAGGGCGAGGGCCGTCAGCGAGTAGCGGGTGATCATGAGAGGCTCCTTTCAACGCAGGGCACGGTCGGCTTTATGTGTGCCACGGCCGGCTCGCCCGGCCGTGGGGATCGCTTTGAACCATCGCACGGCCGGACAAGCCGGCCGTGGCACACACACGTGTCGGCATGCGGATTACTTAGCCGCCGGCTTCTCGGGCGCGGCTTCTTTCGCAGGCGCTGCGGCGCCCATTGCGATCTTGACGACGCGGCCGCGGTTCATCCGCTTGACGGCCAGCCGCAACTCCTCCTGCCCGGCGATGGCCGCCTCGAAGTCCTTCACGTTCTTCACCGCCTTATCATTGATATGCGTAATAATCTCATACGGCTTGATGCCCGCCACGCTGGCCTTGCTCCCCGGCTCGATCTTCGAGACGATCGTGCCCGGCTCGTCGGGCGTCTTCTGGAAGTACCGGCGCACCTCGTACGTCAGGTCGCGGACCGTCAGGCCCAGCCCCTGCGACTTATAGCGCGGGGCCGACTCGTACGTGGCCGGGCTGGGCGTCACGGCGAAGTCCTTGGCGATTGTCTTCCCGCCGTGGAAGAACTCGGCCGTGAACTTCGTGCCGAACCCGAGGTCCGTCAGCGCCCGCGTGAAGGAACTCTCGGCGGGCGGCCACGGCGTAGGTATCCGGTCGTACAACTGCTCCGAGACCTCGTCCAGTTCGTCCCACGGGAACGGCCCTTCCATCTCGTCGTGCGCCAGGCGGACTTCCAGCGGCTTCGGGTGGCCCTCGACGAGGATTCTCAGGAGTATCCAGCCCGGCTCGATGCCTGCCTTCGCGGCCGGCGAATCCGGGTACACGTGCGAGACCATCGCCCCGGTCTGGCCGTCGCGCGTCAGGTCCGAGACCTTGTTCTCGCGCGCAAGGTCCTGGTCGAGCGGCTGGAGTTCCGTGCCGAGCCACGCCAGGCGCGATTCCTCATCCTCCGACAGCGGCACGTTGTGCGGGTCGGCGGACTTCGGCAGGTCGTCCATCGCGGCCTTCAGGTACGCCGCCGGCGTGGGAATCGGCTCGGCGCCGGCGTGGCCCTCGTCCATGACGAGGCGTTCCCGCCGGGCGACCGGCAGTGCCATGATCGCCCCGGCCGGGTCGAAGAGGAAGAGGCCCTGCGTGTCGCCGGGCAGCCTCGGGTACACCTGCCGGCGCCAGCCCGCGTCGAAGCCCTCGATGCGGCGGTGGTCGAAGTAGAGGGTCCGGTTCTGTCCGTGGATTCGGACCTCGGCGGCCGGCAGCAGGACCCCGCGGTATTCCAGGATCGGGCCGGCCGAGAACTCAACCGTGCCGGGCGCGGGCTTCTCGATCTCAGCCACGATGCACCCGTAATCCTTGAGCGATGCGACGAACTTGGCCGTCGCCGGCTGCGGGCAGCAGACGACGATCCGCTCCAGCCGCGCCGTCTGGCCCGGCCTCAGGTTCGCCAGCACCAGCAGCCGCCCGCCGTCGAGCCGGATTCCGGGGACGCACGTCTCTGTGACGTTCTTCTCCTCCTCCGGCGAACGCATGGAGCGGCCTGTATCACTGCGCGGACTTCGGAAGTAGAGCGTCGCGCAGAGGAGGCTCGCAGTGCAGCGCTCCTGGATGTCGGCGAGCATCTTCGCAAGTTCCTCGGCCGAGTACGCCGGCCACGCCAGCGGCGAGACCTTCCAGGAATCGTCGGCCGCCATCTCATCGTTCATCGAGAGGGCGACCGCCGCCCCCGTCTTATCGACGATCGCAGCGTTCATCACGGCCGGGGCCGTGCGCCGGTTCGGCTCGCGGACCAGGAGGCCCGTCGGCATGCTGTCCACGGCCGCCGTCCACGCCCCGTCGCGGAACTCGTACGTCACCGCCAGGTACGGGACCTTGCGCTTCGGGTCGAAGGCGAGCGGCCGCGCGCCCTTCAGCGGCCGCTCCAGTTCCAGGATGACGGCCGCCTGGTCCCTCGCGTATGCGACCGGCCTGGCCTTGACGAGGTCGTCGCGGAACCGGACGGCGATCGATTCGACGAACCGCGGATGGATCATCGGGTCGGGCGCGACGACCCGGTTCGGCGCCACCAGGAATGCCCCGAGTTCAAGCGGCCGCTCTTCATTGACGGCCGCTTCCGCCTCGAGCGTGTCGCGGCCGCGCACCGGGCATCCGCCCTGGACCCAGGCGCCCGCGCGCGGCTCTTCACCCTTGTCGTACCGCAGGGTGTACTCGACCCGCACGAGCGACGGGGCGACGGCCTCGACCGCCGCGGCCATCTCGGCCGCGCTCAAGTCCTGGCCGCGCGCGACGGATGCCGCTGCAAGCAGGGCAAACGCCGTAGTCGCAATCGTAACGCGATAATTCATAGTGACTTTTCGCCGCAACACACGCGCCGCGCAAGCGCGGCGGCTAAATGTTTTCAATCTATTCTTTCGAATAATCTCTGGCGAAGTCGAGGACCACCTGCCGCGTCAGGCCGTTGCGGAGGACCGTGAAGATGATGCGGTGCTTGGCGGCGATCTCGGCCAGCGACGACTTATGGATCGTCTTCATTTCGTCGAGGCTCGTGACCTCTCTGGAGTCGATCCGGACGATGATGTCGTGCGGCCTCAGGCCCGCGGCGGCGGCGTTCCCCGGCTCCTTCACTCCATAGACGAACACGCCCTTGTTGCGGTAGAAGAAGAGGTCCGGGTTGTCGAACTGGTTGATCTCGCGGACGGTGAAGTCCCATCGCGGGCAGTCGAGTTCGGCCCCCTCGACCTTTCCTTTCTCGCGCGGCTCGATGGAGATGGTGAGGGGCTGGCCGTTTCGCACGAGGTCGATCTTCACGGGCTGGTACTTGGGCAGCAGTCCGAGCGTGCGGCGGACGGCGGGCAGGTTCTCATCGGTCATCGCCGTAACGGGCATGCCGCCGATGCGGAGGATGCGGTCTCGGGCCTGGAGTCCCGCGCGGCGGGCGGGGCTTTCGGGGTCGGTCTCGGCCACGATGACGCCCTCGGTCCCCTCGAAATAGATATTCCTGTCGAAATCCTTTAGCGGCTGGAGTTGCAGGCCCGTCCAACTCCAGTTGACCTTGCCGAACTCGCGTATCTGCGACACGATGTGCCGCACCGTGGCGGAGGGGACGGCGAAGCCCATGTCGCCGCCCATCATCGCCCCGCGCGTGTTGATGCCGATGACCTCGCCGGCCGTGTTGACGAGCGGCCCGCCGGAGTTCCCCGGGCTGATCGAGGCGTCCGTCTGGAGCCACAGGCTGTACTGGCTGAACGCGGGGAGGAACCGCTTGGAGCACGCGATGATGCCCATGGAGACCGAGCGGCTGAGGCCCCACGGGGCGCCCATCGCCATGACGAAGTCGCCTTCTTTGAGGACGTCGGAGTCGCCGAGGACGGCGAATGGGATCGTCGGCCCGCCGCCCGGCGCCGCCAACTGAAGCAGCGCCAGGTCGGTGTCCTTGTCGGAGCCGACGACCTTGGCGTCCATGGCGCGGCCGTCAAGGAGGAGGCACCGGACCTCGACCGCCTTATCGACGACGTGCCAGTTCGTGAGGACCTCGCCCTTGTCGGAGATGATGACGCCCGAGCCGGCGACCTCCTGCGAAATCTTCTGCCCCGACTCGTGGGTCTCCTGAAGGCACTTGATATAGACGACCGCCGGGAAGACCTTGTCCTTGGCGCCGGAAATGACCTGGCGGAAGTCCAGCCGCCCGAGCGCCCCCTCGGTATCGGTCGCAGCCTTCTCGGCCGCCCCGGCCCACGCCGCCGACACGAGCGCACAAAGGACAACGTATGGTAATCGCTTCATGTTGGTTTCCCTTGCCCTGGGTCAAACCCGCCCTTCATGCCGCACATTCTACGCACGAGGTTGCGGCGTGTCATGCAAATACCGCCTTTTACCCTTGTTGCACCCCGCGGCCAGTGATACGATTCCGCGCTGCAATGGGTGCGGGGAAGCGAACGGAACCGTGCGATGAGGCGGGCGCCCGACAATAAGACGCTGGCCGATGTGCTGCGCGCGCGGGCCGAGGCCGTCACGCGGGCGCTCGACCGGGCGCTCTCCGCGCCCGATGAGCCCAGCCGCGCCCTCTACGAGGCGATGCGGTACATGGCCCTCGGCGGCGGCAAGAAATTGCGCCCCGCGATCGTGCTCCTGGCCGCCGAGGCCTGCGGCGGAAAGGCCGCAGACGCCATGCCGGCCGCCTGTGCGGTCGAGATGGTCCACACCTACTCGCTCATTCACGATGATCTGCCGGCGATGGACAACGATGACCTTCGCCACGGCAAACCGTCGTGTCACAGGAAGTTCGGCGAGGCGATGGCCATTCTGGCGGGCGACGGGCTCCTCACCGAGGCGTTCGCCGTCCTGGTGGTGCGGGCGCCCGATGCCGCGCGGGCCCGGCGACTGGTCGCCGAACTGGCGAGCGCCGCCGGGGCCTCCGGCATGGTCGGCGGCCAGGTGGCCGACCTGAAGGCCGAGCGCGAGCACGTGGGCGACGAGCGGCTGTTGGAGATCATCCACCGCCGGAAGACCGCCCGCATGATTGAGGCCTCGGCCGTCATGGGGGCGATCTCGGCCGGCGCCGGCGAGCATTACGAGCGGAGCCTGCGAGAGTACGGATTGCACCTGGGCCTGGCGTTCCAGATCGCCGATGACGTCCTGGACGCCGTCGCATCGACCGAGACCCTCGGCAAGACCGCCGGCAAGGATGCCGCCGCCGGCAAGTTGACCTACGTGACGTGTTACGGCCTTGCGGCCGCCCGGCCCCGTGCGCGGTCCGAGGCCGACCGGGCGGTCGATGCCCTGACGGTCTTCGGCCACGAGGCCGACTGGCTGAGGGACCTGGCGCGATTTGTCGTGGAGCGGACACACTGATGTCGGACAGTCTGCTCGAGAAGATCAACTCGCCCGCCGACCTGCGGGGGCTGGGCGCCGCCGACCTGGCGCGCCTGGCCGGAGAGATCCGCGCGCTCATCACGAAGACCGTGGCGGTGCGCGGCGGGCACCTGGCGTCGAACCTCGGCGTCGTGGAACTGACGGTTGCGCTGCACCGGGCGTTCGACTTCTCGCGAGACCGCCTTGTCTGGGACGTCGGGCACCAGTGCTACGCCCACAAGATACTGACCGGCCGGCGTGCGGCCTTCGAGGACCTGCGGACACCGAAGGGCGTGAGCGGGTTCCCGAGCCCCACGGAGAGTCCGTATGATCTTTTCCGGACGGGCCACGCCGGGGCGAGCATTTCGACCGCGCTCGGCCTTGCGCTCGCCGAGAAGGCGGCGCACTCAGGCGCGACGACCGTGGCCGTCATCGGCGACGGGGCCCTGGGGAGCGGCCTTGCGCTTGAGGCCCTGAACCACGCCGGAGACACCGGGGCGAACATCCTCGTCATCCTCAATGACAATCAGATGGCCATAAGTCCAACCGTCGGCGGCCTCGCCCGGTACCTGACGCGGATGCGGGCCGCCCCCGCCTACGACAACCTCAAGGCCGAGGTCCGCGACGTCCTGGACCGGCTGCCGATGGGCGACTCGCTCGCCAAGGCCATCCACGTCTTCAAGGACGCCGTCAAGGAGGCCGTCGTCCCGGACCACGTCTTCGAGCGGTTCGGCCTCCGGTGCTTCGGGCCGGTCGATGGCCACGACGTCGGGGCGCTCCTGGAGGCGCTCGAGGACATGAAGCGCCTGGAGATGCCGAGGCTCTTACATGTTCATACCTGCAAAGGTTTCGGCTTCGCCCCTGCGGCCGAGGAGCCGGCGGCGTGGCACAGCGCGCGCCCGTTCAAGGAGCACAACGGCCGGATCGTGACCGACGCCGACGCCGAGGAAACCACCTGGACGCACGCGGCCGTGGCGGAACTGGTGGGCCTTGCAGAGTCCGACCGGCGGATCGTCGCCATCACCGCCGCCATGCCCGAAGGGACCGGCCTCCTCAGGTTCGCGCACCGCTTCCCCGACCGCTTCTTCGACGTGGGCAT
>CAYGWP010000262.1:0-8076 GCA_964353455.1 uncultured Anaerolineales bacterium | reverse complement strand
TTTTCCCCCGCCGTGGCCCGCCTGCGGCGGGCCACGGCGGGGGAAAAGAGGAGAAGGATAGGGCGCGGCCGCCTTGTCACCCCGGCCCAGAGGGCCGGGGCTACACCCGCCTTCGGCGGGCAAAGGCCCATGAATGGGCCTGCGGAGGCACAGTTTCATGCGAGGCGCCTCCCATGAAGATGTGGGTAACGACAAGGGCTGACGCCGTGGGCTATTGTCTAACGTGCCTTCGGCACTCAAAGCCTGCCGTTTTCAGGACTTGCATCTGCCACTAAGAGCGTGTATGAAAACCCTGTGGCTCAGCCGCCCTCGGCTGAGCGCCTCGTGTCGGCGACAGGCTTTGCCGCCGGAATTGCACACCCGAGGGCGGGTGTGCCACATGGCCCAGGCGGTTCTCATACACGTTCTAAAAACGGCCGCACCCGCGCGGCGAGCACCAGGAAACGTTCGACACTTGGAGCGCCCGCGCGTGGTTAACTAAGGCAAGGCAATGGTGCCTGAGGAGGGGCGAGCGATGAAACGTCGAACGTTTCTGAAGGCGGCGGGGGGCGCCCTGGCGGCGGCGCCGGCCCTGGCAGGGGTCGCAAGGCTCGCAAGCAGTGCGACCGAGAAGACGGCCGGCGCGGACAGGCCCAACATCATCCTCTGCATGACCGACGACCAGGGGTGGGCCGATGTCGGGTACATGGGCCAGCGCAACCGAGACGGCCATAACGTCAAGACGCCCGTCCTTGACGAGATGGCCGCCGCGGGACTGCGGTTCGACCGCTTCTATGCCCAGTCGCCGCTCTGCTCTCCGACCCGCGGCAGCGTGATCACTGGGCGGCACCCGTTCCGGTACGCCGTCTGGAGCCCGGGGAGCCCCATCCGGCCGCAGGAGATGAGCATCGCCCAGGCCCTGAAGTCCATCGGGTACACGACGGGCCACTTCGGCAAGTGGCACCTGACCGGCGTGAGCGGGCCTGGCAAACCGGTGCCGGGCGACGATCCGCTGAGTCCCGGCCGGTTCGGATTTGACGAGTGGTTCTCGGTCTCCAACTTCTTCGACCTCGACTGGACTTTCAGCCGCAAGGGCGAGGAGGTCAAGGTGACGGGCGACGGGTCGGATGCCATCGTGGAGGAGGCCCTGAAGTTCATCCGGAAGGCGGCGGCCGAGAAGAAGCCGTTCCTGGCGCTCGTCTGGTACGGCAACCCGCACACGCCGATCAGCAGTCTGCCGGAATACGAGAAGATCGGCGGGTCGGGCTACGCTGGCGAGATATACGGCATCGACCACAGCATGGGCACGCTGCGGGCGGAACTCCGGAAACTCGGCATCGCCGAGAACACCCTCGTCTGGTTCTGTAGCGACAACGGCGCCCAGCAGGACGCGGGGACCGGCGGATTGCGGGGACACAAAGCCACCATCTGGGAAGGCGGCCTGCGCGTGCCGGGCATCATCGAGTGGCCGGCGCGAATCCGGAAGCCCGCCGCAACCGACGTCCCCGCCGTCACGAGCGACATCTATCCGACGCTCCTGGACATCGTGAGCCTCACGGTGCCAAACCAGATTCAGCCGCTCGACGGCGTGAGCCTCGTGCCGCTCATCGAGGGCAAGATGACCGCGCGGCCCAGGCCCATCGGCTTCTGGCACGGCAGCGGCGGGAGGAAAGAGGGCGGGCATGCGGCACTTACGGACAACGTCTATAAACTCCACAAGATCGGCGGCGAGAAGTTTGAACTCTACGACCTCGTGAAGGACGCGGCCGAGACGAAGGACCTTGCGGCCGACATGCCCGAGGTGACCGGCCGGATGAAGACCGCTCTGGATGCGTGGGAGGATTCGGTCATCGCCAGTTGCCGCGGCGAGGATTACCCGCCGGAGGTCCGCGCCCGGATGCCGAGCGCCGCCCCGGCCAAGCAGCCGAAGAAGGGCAAGGCCGCCAAGGCTTAGAAACTATCTCAGAACTGTGGCACGCCCGCCCTCGGGCGTGCAAGTTGCCGAGAATCTGCACAGCCGAGGGCGGCTGTGCCACGCACTACTTCTTCCGTGGTGATGGGATCGGCGACTTGGTCTTGCGCGGCGGCGGGGCCTTGGGCTTCTGGCCGAGGAGTTCCAGCAGCCAGTCTCCGTATCGGTTCATGATGCCGTTGGCGGCCGCCATGTCTTCGACGCACCGGATGTCGGCATCGAAGACGTACGGCGGATCGGCCGTGACCGACAGCGGCTCCAGCGTGGCCTCGACGTTCAGTTGGAGCCAGGTCTTGTCGTCGGCCACGTGAAGGCGGACCTTGCCGTCGCTGGCCCGCCAGAGATGGTCGCGGCCGTCCTTGCGGACCCATCTATATGCCGGTATATTATCTTCCTTGACCCAGCCGTAACTGGCGCGTTCGGGCAGTTCAAAGAGCACGAGTTCGAAGTCCGGGTCGGCGTAGCCGATGGGGGCGGCGGTCTGGCGGAAGAGGATGACCTGGACCTTCTGCCCCTTGGCCAACTGGAAGATGGTGCGGTCGTAGCGGATGGTTTCGGGCCTGCCGCCGGCGATGGGCCGCAGGACCGCCTCGGACGAGCCGCAACCCGCGGCGGCCGCAATCCCCGCCGCCATCACCCAGACCCAGACCCGCTTCAGGGGCATCATCGGATTCCTTTCGCCCGGCATCTTAACGCGCCCGGGCGCCGGAGGGAAGAGAAAGCATTGACGCACGTGCCGGCAAACCGATACGATGCACCTCCCGAACGGGCTGATGCACGCGTTCAGCCGCGAATCGAAGGTGGGCGCGCCTCTGTAAGGATCGAACGATGCGAACCGCAACACTCGTCGCGCTGGGGCTTGTGATTGCATGGGCCGTTCTAGCGGCAGCCCCCTGCCCGGCCCAGATGCGAGACGGGCTGAAACTGGTGTCCGGCGCCCCGGAGTTCGGCCTCGGCCCGGACCGCCAGTCATCCGCCTACACCGTCACGGAGACCGAGTGCAGCATACCGGCCAACGTCCTCTGGCCCGGCGACAAGGCCCGGGTGACCCTGAAGTTCACGAACAAGTCCGGCAAGCCGCTGAAGGCGGCCGGGCGCGTCGAGGTCATCCGCTACGGCACACGCACCACCACGGATTTCTGGGTGCCGGAGGTCTTCAAGATCGCCGACTGCGGCGCCGTGCCGGTGGAGGTTGACATGCCGGCCGGCGGCGCGGCCACCGTCACGGTGGAGCCGCCCATCCCCGAAACGTTCGGCGGGTACCTGCTGGTGGCGGACCTGGGGGAGCACGGGCGGGCCTTCGCCGCGGGCATCGCCCGGACCGTGCCGGCCGATCCCGGCCGCGCGCAGTTCCCCAGCGGCTCGATGGACCTGCCGCGGTCCGACGAGGCTAACGGCCAGTCGATCGCCGCCTTCCAGAGGCTGGGCATCAAGGCTGCACGCATGGAGATAGGTTATTTCCCAACCACGAGCAAGGACTACGAGAAGCGGATGGAGAACTGGCGGACGATGCTGAAGGAGATGGAGGCCAATAGCATCACCGTCATGCTGACCGTGGGCGCCGGCCCGGCGCCGCAGCCCCTGGGCCGCCCGCGGCCGCACCTCGACGACAAGGACGTCTTCCTCCAGACGAAGACCGACATGGCCTGGCTGCCGGAGTGCGATGAGGACTTCCAGAAGTGGTGCTCGGTAATGGCCTCGACGTTCGGCTGGCCGAAAGGCCCGGTCAACGCCGTCGAACTCTGGAACGAACCGTGGGAAGGCATCTCCATATCCGGATGGGGGGCCGACATGCTGCGCTTCCGGGAACTCTACACCCGCATGGCCCAGGGGGTGGAGGACGCCCGGCGCGCGGCTGGCGTGGCGGTGCTCATAGGCGGGGCGTGCTCGTCGGCCAACACCTTTGATAAACTATTCTGCACGGGTACATGGGAATTCCTGAAGTGGCTGGACTTCGTCTCGATCCATTACCAGCCGATGTCGGCGGTGCCGTCGCTCGTGCCGGAGTTCCTCCGGCGGCGCTCGCCCTTCGGCCCGGTCCGCGTGTGGGACACCGAAAGTTGGGTGGCCAATTCCGAGGACCGCGTGGCGGGCGTCGTGGCCTCGATGCGGGCACAGGGCCAGGACCGCACAAACGGCATCTACCGCGAGAACGTGGTGATGGTGGCATCAAAGGGCGCCGACCGCAAGACCGTTACGGCCGTCCACGCCTGGGCGCCTGCCGCCGCAATCGCCGCAACCCAGAAGTACCTGGGGCAGCGCAGGTTCCGCGAACTCCTCTTTAAGAGCGGCCTCCCGTGGGTCTTCGTCTTCGACGGACGCCCCACGGGCGACGCCGGCGACGCCCCGCCCGCGCCCGACGACGGCACCGTGGTCGTCGTCGGAGACCTCGGCGGCATCTATGACCGCGACAAGGTCCTATTCCGGTCGGTCCTGGGCCTCGCGAACCTGGCGAAGTCGGCCGAGGCCCGGCGCAGACTCGCCGCCCTGCCCGCCGACGCCACGCCCAAGGACCGCCGCGCGGCGGAGGGCGAAGTCAAACTCGCCGAGGTCCTCGCGGGCGGCTCGATGACGATGCCCGACGGCGGCGGCAGGTTCCGCCTCTTCGATTTCTACGGAAACGCCCTCCCCTCGAAGGGCGGAAAGATAACCGTCCCCCTGGACGGCGTCGGGTACTTCCTGCGGACCGACGGCTCGAAGGGTTCGTTCGAGGAGATGCTCTCGGCCATCAGGCAGGCACGCATCGAAGGATATGAACCGATTGATGTCATCGCCCGCGACATGCTCGGGCCCGTTGCCGCCAGCCCGACGCTTCGCCTCACGCTGACCAACATCCTGAACCGGCCCGTGACCGGGAAACTCACGGTGAAACTCGGCGACTTGAAACTGGAGCCGGCCGAGCAGGCCGTCCAGTTCGCCCCGCACGAGACGAAGGAGATCGCGGTCCGGGTGACCGGGAGCGCGGCCGCCGCAAGCAACACTTACCCGCTCTCGCTCGTCTTCGACGCCGGGGCCGACGGCAAGTCTCTCCACGAGGAGCCGATGCACGTCAACCTCATCGCCCGCCGCACAATAATCGTTGATGGGAACCTGGAGGACTGGAAGGGCGTCCTGCCGCAGCCCGTCGGCGGGGCGGGCTTAGGGGCGAGCATGACCGAGAAGGCCTGGCTTCCGTTCGAGAAGTTCGGCGAGGGCGTAAGCGCGGGCCTCGCCACAGGATACCTGGCCTATGACGCCAACTTCTTCTACTTCGCCGCCCGAATCGCCGACTCTACGCCCTACGCCGGCGGCGTGCGATTCGAGGCCCGCGATGACGATGCATATTTCTATCCAGTTAAGTCCATATTTGTCCAGCGCGACCCGAAAACGAAGCAGGAGACGAAACGCGAGGAAGCGACCTGGCCCGAGGGCGTCCGCCGCTTCTCGTACCGGAAGAACCCGGACCTGCCGTCCGGCATCGGCACCGACAACGTCCAGATCGCCTTCAACGTCATCCCTCTCGACAAGGAACCGTGGCTCCCGAACCCGCCCGGCACGATGCCGCGATTCATGGCCTACCGATGCACCGACTACGAGTACGCCCTGAACCATGTGGCTGAGCAGCACGGCGGCGGGACGGAAATCTGGCGGCTCCTCGCACCCGGCGTGCCGATGAAGCACTTCTACCCGCGGCAGCCCAAGGCCCAGACCGACGGCGGCCCCGTCAAGGCCGGACGACTCGCCACGCGGCGCGACGGAAACATGCGGATCGTCGAGGCCGCCGTCCCCTGGGCCGAAATCCCCGACGTCAAGAAACGCCTCGACGCCGGCGAAACCATCAAGTTCACATTCCGCATAAACGACAACCAGGGGCCGGCCCTGGAACTGGCATCCGACCGCAGCGCCTCGAAGGAAAACCCCCTGGCCCTCCACAACCAGTGGATGGCGCACTGGGCCAACGAATTGGAATTCGCTTTCGAGAAGTAGGGGCGACCCCGTGGCACAGCCGCCCTCGGCTGTGCCGACCCAATAGCCCGATGCACCCCCGAGGGCGGGGGTGCCACAGTAAGTCGAAAGGCAAACAATGACAACCCGACGCGATGTGCTTATCATGGGCTGTGGGCTTGCGGCCACCGCGATTGCCCCGCGAATCTCGGCCGCCGCGCCGCCGCCGGCACCAGCCAAAGGAGCGGCCTCCGTGCAACGCGTCCTGGCGTTCCAGAAGATCGAAATCTCCGACGAGTCGTACGAGGCCGCCGCCGCCTTCGACGTCAACAACGACGGCCACCTGGACATCGTCTGCGGCGCGTGGTGGTATCCCGGCCCGAAGTTCGACAGGAAGTGCCCCGTCGGCACCATCAAGCCCTACGGCGATAACTTCGACGACATGGCCGTGGTCCCGATGGACATCAATGGCGACGGCTACGTCGATTTCGTGACCAGCGGCTGGTTCGGCAAGACCCTGCGTTGGCGCGAGAACCCCAAGGGCGACCCGGCGAAGGAGTGGCCCGAGCACCTCATCGCCGAGATCGGCAACGTCGAGTGCATCTTGGCTGCAGACGTTGACGGCGACGGCCGGCCCGAAATCCTCCCGAACACGCCCAACGACCCGCAGCGGGTCTTCAAACTCGTCACCGACGCCGCCGGCAAGGGCACGGGCAAGTTCCAGGAGTTCGTGGTCGCCGAGGGCAAGAGGACAGGCCACGGCATGGGCTGCGGCGACGTGAACGGCGACGGCCGGCCCGACATCATCCTTGTAAAGGGGTGGCTCGAGGCACCCAAGAACCCCCTCGGCGGTGAAAAGTGGACCCTGCACGAGGAGTTCGACCTGGGGTCCGCGTCGATCCCGATCATCGTGGCCGACGTCAACGGCGACGGCCTCGCCGACCTCATCGTCGGCCACGGCCACGGCTACGGCCTCGACTGGTGGGAGCAGAAGAAGGACGGCGACAAGCGCAACTGGATCAAGCACCCCATCGACCCCTATAGCAGCCAGTACCACGCCCTCATCTGGACCGACATCGACGGCGATGGAAAGCCGGAACTCGTCACGGGCAAACGCCGACACGCACACCGCGACAGGGACCCCGGCGACGCCGACCCGGCGGGCGTATATTACTTCAAGTGGACCGGTGAAGGCTTCGCCAAGCAGGTCATAGATTACGGCCTCGGAGCGGCCGGCAAGGGCTGCGGCATATACTTCGACGTCGCCGACATCGACAAGGACGGCCGCCCCGACGTAATCTGCCCCGGCAAGGACGGCCTCGTCCTTTACAGGAACCTCGGCTTCGCCGAGCCGCCGAAGAAGTAGGCCGGGGCGCGCCCCGGCCCTACGTGAAAGGTGAACAATGACAACCCGACGCGATGTGCTTATCATGGGCTGCGGGCTTGCGGCAGCCGCGGTTGCACCGCGAATCTCGGCCGCCGCGCCGCCGCCGGCGCCATCTAAAGGAGCGACCTCCATGCAACGCGTCCTTGCGTTCCAGAAAATCAAGATCTCCGACGACCCGTACGAGGCCGCCGCCGCCTTCGACGTCAATAACGACGGCCACCTGGACATCGTCTGCGGCGCGTGGTGGTATCCCGGCCCGAAGTTCGACAAGAAGTGCCCCGTCGGGACACTCAAGCCATACGGCGACTACTTCGACGACTTCGCCGTCATCCCGATGGACGTCAGCGGCGACGGCTACACCGACTTCGTGACCGGCGGCTGGTTCGGCAAGAACCTCAGGTGGCGCGAGAACCCCAAGGGCGACCCGGCGAAGGAGTGGCCCGAGCACCTCATCGCCGAGGTCGGCAGCGTCGAGTGCGTCATGGCCGCCGACGTTGACGGCGACGGCCGGCCCGAAATCCTCCCCAATACGCCCGGCGGCCCGCAGCGGGTCTTCAAACTCGTCACCGACGCCGCCGGCAAGGGCACGGGCAAGTTCCAGGAATTCATCGTCGGCGATATGAAGTCCTCGGGCCACGGCCTGGGCTGCGGCGACGTGAACGGCGACGGCCGGCCCGAAATCATCCTCGCAAAGGGCTGGCTCGAGGCGCCCAAGAATCCCCTCGGCGGAGAGAAATGGACATTTCACGATGAGTTCGACCTCGGCTCGGCGTCGGTCCCGGTCATCGTGGCCGACGTAAACGGCGACGGCCTG
>CAYGWP010000261.1:0-3056 GCA_964353455.1 uncultured Anaerolineales bacterium | reverse complement strand
ATCGGGAGTTTGGTCAGGTCCGGGATGGCGGAGTCGTCGCGCGGGGCCGACTCGGCCCGCAGCGCGAGGGCCAGCACGCAGCCGGCACAGGCAAGCGAGAGCCGGAATTGCCGCAGGCGTCCGGTCATTTCGCGGCCCCCTTGACGGCCGCAAGGGCCTTCTCGGCGAGGGCCGGCACGGGCGGCTCGGGCTTCGCGGCGGCGGCACGCTCAATGGCGGGGATAGCGGCCTTCGCGGCGGGGCCGATGCCGGCGACGATCCTCAGCGCCTGCTCGATGCGGTGCTGCGCCCCCCACCGCTTCTCATCGAGGAGCACGATGCAGGCGTCAACGGCCTCGGGCGCCTTCCACTTGGCCAGGAGTTTGGCGGCCTCGACACGCGGCCCGTCGCCGAACATCGAATCCGGGGATCGCTCCCGCACGGATACAAGCAGCGCGGGGATAGCCGGGCGGCCGGCATCGCCCATCTTGTCGAGCATCTGGACGGCGGCGGTCCGCGCCCGTGCCCGGCGGTGCTGAAGCAGTTTCACCAGGACGGGATAGAGTTGACGCTTATCAATATCATCTGCGCCTGCGGCGGCCAGCGCCTGGGCGGCCTGCTCTACGACGCCCTCATCCGGGTCGGC
This sequence comes from uncultured Anaerolineales bacterium, assembly GCA_964353455.1. Classification (GTDB taxonomy): domain Bacteria; phylum Planctomycetota; class Phycisphaerae; order FEN-1346; family FEN-1346; genus CAYGWP01. The sequence goes on along the minus strand of CAYGWP010000261.1, from coordinate 2,431 downwards.
CAGCGCCTTAAAGAGCACGGCGGCGGCCGGCCGCGCGGCCGGACCCACGGCGGCAAGCGCCTCGGCCGCGCCATACCGCACCCACTGGTCGGCGTCCGCAAGAAGCCGCGCGAGCGGCGCGACGGCGGGCGCGGCCTCGCGGCGGGCCTCCTCCTGCGACTCCTTCGGCCCCTTGCCGCGCGTCCGCCCGGCGAAACGGTCGTTGCACATCCTGGCGATGACATCGCAGGCTGCGCGGCGGACGTCCGGGCTGGCGCTTCCCATCGCCGCGATGGCGGGCTTGACGGCGGCCTCGCCGCGGCCCGCCAGTTCCTCCGCAGCGCGGTGCCGCGTGATGGGCGACCAGTGGTTGAAGTATGCGGGGAGTTCCTCGGCCTTCTTCGCCGCCATTTCCTCGGCCGGGATTTCGGGGGCGTTGGCCTGGGCCAGGAGCGCCGAGGCCGTCGCCGCAAGACAGATCAACCCGGCGGCAGAGGACAATCGGATGAGTTTCATCGGGCCGGGCCCTCCGCGGACTTCATTTTCTCTTTCGCCAGGTCGCGTCGGGCCTTGAGTTCCTGGGCCCGCTTCCATGTCATCGATTCCCACTCTTTCATCTCGTCCGCCCCCCTGCGCTCAAACGGCGGGTCCGTGCCGAGGGACCACTCGTCGGTGCGGAACGGGCTGGCGGGCAGTCCGTCGCCGCAGAGGTTCCCGGCCGGCTGGGTTCCCCAGCGGTAGCGGACGGCGGCAGGGTCGGGCACAAACTTGCTCGACACCTCCACGGTCTTGCCGACAATTTGCGCATCGGCCGGGAAGAACACCTGGTCCTGGCCGGCGATGATGAAGCCCGTGAGGCTGTCGCCGTCGGCCGGGTGCAGTTTTCTCAGGCCTTCGGGGACGAAGTGGATGACGATGCCACCGCCCTTCTTTTCCATGGACTTATAGAGCGGCCCGCACCAGTCGAGGCCGGTGCGTCCGTACTGTGTGGCCAGCGCCCAAGCGGCGGCGCGTTCGCCCACGGGCCGCTTGTTGGGCGGGTGCATGCTCACAGCGGAGATTTCCAGGGCGACGACAAAGCCCGTGTTCGGCGTGGCCAGGTGGGTCATGAGGTGCGTTTCGCGGATGTGCGCCACGCGGTCGCGGTTCGGCAGGTACCGGACCTCGATGTTCTCATCGGTCTCGGGCTGGCCCCATCCTGCGATCTGGATGATGCAGAACGGGAGGTTCGGGTCAGCGAAGGCCCTGCGCCAGTCGGCGATGACGGCCGGATACGTTTTCGTATAGAGATACGTTCTGGGCGGGAAGTTTTCGTTCTCGCCCTGGTAGAAGAGCGCCCCGCGGACGGCGAACCTTTCGATCGGCGCCACGGTGGCGTTGTACCCGCCGCCGGGGTAATAGCGCTCGGTCGATGGGTGCTCTTTCATCGCCGGTTTGCCGGGCATCTTCTTGTCGCCCTTGGCCTTGGCCGCGGCCGCCCGCTGCTCCCAGTCCTTGAGGGCGGCCTCGTGATCGGCCTTGGCCTTCTCCTCTGACCACTCCGCAACCTGCCGGTCCCAGGAGTCGAGCATCGGCTTGGCCTCGGGGATGGCTTCGAGCGCCTTGCGTGAGGTCCATGTTGCGGCGATCGTGCCGCCCCAGGAGTTGTTGATGATGCCGACCGGGACTTTCAATTCCTGGTGGAGTTTGGCAGCGAAGTAGAACGCGACCGCTCCGAACTTGCCCGCCGTCTCGGGGCCGGCCACCGCCCAGGCGGTCTTGATGGTGCCGTTCTGCCGTTTGCCTTCGGGCGGCAGGTCATCTTGCGGCGCGGCCCGCGAGCCGGTGGGGAGTTCCAGGAAACGTATGGCGGGCAGATTGGCCGCCGCAACCGCCTCCGCCCCGCCGAGGCTCCCCGAGAGCGGCGTCTCCATGTTGCTCTGCCCGCCGCAGAGCCAGACCTCGCCGACAAGGACGTCCTTAAGAGTCGCCGTGTTCGTCGCGCCCTTGACGGCGAGGTCCCGCGCCTCTGCGGCGGCCTTCATCGGGTCGAGTTGAACCAGCCACTTGCCATCATCGCCGGCGGTGGCCGCCTTCTCCTGCCCGGCGAAACTCACCGCGACCTTCTCGCCCTTGTCGGCCCAGCCCCAGATGCGGACTGGCTTCTCGCGCTGGAGCACCATGTGGTCGCCGAAGAGGCGAGGAAGCCTGACCTCGGCGGCGGCAAACCCCGTCGCCGCAAGAAGCCAGGCCAGGACCAGGAAGCACCGTGCGGCCGTTCTCATCGCATCTCCGCGAGGACCAGTCAACCGGGGTTCCACGTTTGAACCCCTGCTGCGCTGCGCCGTACCGGAAAACCTCCGGAAAGACCCTGACTTCCGTTCTCTAAGTAGAACCGCAAGAGTCTCCGTTCATTGAAGGCATTGCGCGGTGGGTCTCCGTACCCACCGCGCCATACGCGACAACGCACCTT
>CAYGWP010000260.1:0-2171 GCA_964353455.1 uncultured Anaerolineales bacterium | reverse complement strand
GTGCTCGGATGCTCTCCGGTTTGAGCGACCAGCCGCCGCGCGGCATCTATGTGTTCGGGACGCCGTCAGCGGGCGTCGGGGTGGATGTCGGCGCGCCGATAGGCCGTCGGGGTGGTTCCCATGGCCTTCTGGAACTGGCGGGCAAGGTAGTTGGAGTCAGAGAAGCCTACGTCGTAGGCGATGTCGGTGACGCTGCGGTCCGTGCCGCGCAGCAGGTACATCGCCACGCGCAGGCGGACGTGTATCAGGTACTGGATGGGCGTAAGGCCGGTGGCCTCGCGGAAGACGACCGCCAGGTTGCTGCGCGACATGCGTGCGATGGCGGCAAGGTCGGCCAGGCGCCAGGTCCGGCGGTACTCGCGTTCCAGGACGCTGATGACCTCGCCGAGGCGAAGGAGGGCCTGCGCGTCGCCGCTCGTGGCCCGCGAGTACTCGCGCGACAGGAACACGATGAGTTCGATGAGCCGCCCCAGCAGGAGGGCCTCGTAGCCGGCGGCCCGCCCCTCGTATTCCCGCTGCATGCCGTGGACGATCTGCATGGTCTCGGCGAGGCGGGTCGGCCCGAGATGGAGATGGCCCACGAACCTGCCGCGGCGTCGCCGCCGAGGCTCGAGCACGAACAGGGCGTGGTAGCCGGGCAGTTTCCTCAGTTGCGCATCTGGCAGCCGCAGCCTCGCGGGGCTGAAGTGCACCTCCGTGTGCTGAAGGTCCTCTCGCCCGATGATGGCGTGCGTCTGATCTCCCGTGACCACGAAGATGTCGCCGGCGGTCACCGGATAATCGTGCTGCTCGACACGGTGGACGCCCCGGCCGCCGTGAAAGACGAGGAGTTCGGTGAAGTCGTGGCTGTGGTCGCGGCCGCCGATGCCTGCCGGTACGCCCGAGCCTCTGAGCAGCCTCACGCGGATCGGGATGCCGACATCGGCGAATCGTCCGTGTATCCTGGGCTTCACAGGCCACGTCTCCCGCCTGGAGGAACTGGAGTATTGTGCTAAACGAGTGGACTTTAGTCAAGGCATGGCGGCAGTTTATCGTGTAGAGTTCCTGTGCCGTGAACTGAAAGGTCACTCAGGATGACCGAGCGAGTGGTAGGCATGGCGATGGCGGTGCTTGGGCTGACTGGGCTTGCATGGGCGGCGGCCGACGCCGGGCCTACACTCGACACGAAGAAGGGCAAGGCCGAGGTCCGCATTCTCTGGGCCGGCTCCAGCAGCCTCTACTTCCATAACATGCCCGACGTCCTCGGCCAGCGGCTCATGGCGATTGAGAAAGGGCCGGCCATCAAGACCGACCTGGTGGGCAGGAGCGGCACCGGCGTGCACGTGTACCTGAGGCCGGACTTTAAGGCGGAGTACGGCCTGGCGGCCGGGCAGAATGTGCTCGACAAGATCCGCCAGGGGAAGTACGACTACGTTGTGCTTCAGGTCCCCGCCGAGTTCATCAACGGGCCGGAGGGCGAGGAGCACGACAAGTCGCTCGACGTGTATTGTAGGGCGATCCGCGAGGCGGGCGGCGAACCGGTCTTCTACGAGATGGGCTGGGGCACCGATGAGAAGGCCGATGTCGGCCGGCAGAGGATCTTCGACGCCACGGTGCGAAACAAGGTGGCGCTGGTGGCCCCGTGTTCGAGCGCCTGGGTGCGCGTCCGCAAGGAGCGGCCCGACCTGGAACTCCATAATCCCCCGGACAAGACTCACCCGGGGACGCTTGGCCTATACCTCAACATGTGCTGCCTCTACTCGACGTTCACAGGGAAGCCGCCGGCCGGCATGCTGGCGGAGTTCAAGGTCTGGCGGCGCCTCACGGACGAGCAGAAGGCGGAGGCCAAGGAGAAAGTAGCGACGGCGAAGTTCGACGAGTACGAGTCCGCACTTCCGGGATGGATGAAGACGAACACCGTCATGGCCGAGCCTGCCAAACTCGATGCCGACGTGGCCGCGTACCTTCAGAAGACGGCGTGGGCCGCGTGGCAGGAGTACCACGCGAGGCTGAAAGGGAGGCAGGTGCCATGAACCCACCGCTACCGCGTCGTGAGTTCCTTCAGACGTTCTCAGCCTTACTGGCGGCAGCCGGGCTCGGTCTTGGTGCCAGCGGCCGCTCGTCCGCCGCTGAACGTAAGGAGGCTGCCGGAATGCCCGGACCCGCATCCAACACCGGCGGCTCACCGACGG